>NZ_CP046457.1:738333-1107500 GCF_009734445.1 Candidatus Syntrophocurvum alkaliphilum | reverse complement strand
TGTAGCAATGCATTAAGCTGACCGATACTAATAGATCGAGGGCTTGACCTAAAAATTAAGAACAACCTATCATGTATTGCAGTTTTCAAAGAACTTTAACGCCTCTAGCGAGGCTAATTATTAATTTTTAATTTTTAATTCTTAATTAAGGAAGGCAAACAAATTTGCCTATATATAAAAAGGAAACTACGTTTCCTAACCATAATTAAAAATTAAAAATTGAGAATTCAAAATTAAATAACGAAATGAGATTTCCTGGTGATAATGGCGGAGGGGCCACACCCGTTCCCATCCCGAACACGGTAGTTAAGTCCTCCAGCGCCGATGGTACTGCAGCTCAAGCTGTGGGAGAGTAGGTCGTCGCCAGGTTTTATTTATTTTCTGACCTTTTATGGAGTTTTATGGAGACAGAAGGAAGAGGAAGGAAGCACGGGGACGGTTCTTTTGCTTCCTTTTTAGGAAGCAAAAGAACCGTCCCCGTGCTTCCTTCTCATTCTCATTCTCCTTTTCCTTCTTCCGCGCGTTTTCCTTTTTAATTATTTTAGATGTTTATATATTTTTTTTTAATATATAATAATATTGAAGAAGGCTTTTATTATATATTAAGGAGGAGTTAAGTGAGGATTACTAATGAGTATTTTTTAGGAATATTTTTTATTTTAATTGGTGTTATATTTTTATTGAAATATTTCACAAATATTAATATACCGATATTTAGAACTATAGTAGCATTGATTTTTATTTATGTTGGTGTGATTATATTTATTGGTGGGTTCCAAATCAAAGAAGAGAATTTGGTTTTATTTAGAACTGAAAATATTGAAGTGACTGATAAACAGCCTAGCAAATTAGAGTATAACATTATTTTTTCTAAGGGGAACATTGATTTAACTAATGTAACTATAAATGAAGAAATTGTAGAGGTGGAAATAAATACAGTATTTTCAGATGGTTTAATAAAGATTAATCCTCAAATACCAATGAAAATGGAAATAAGCTCAGCCTTTGCTGGGGTTAACATACCTGATAATACAAATCTAAATTTAGGTGATTATACATACAAAACCCCGGGGTTTAGTGAAGATGAACCTTATGTAAAAGTGAAATCTAGTTCCGTGTTTTCTAGTTTAAGTATTATTGAAGAAGTTGTGAAGGAGTGATTAATAAAAGGGGCAGGCTTGTATTAATCATGCCTGACCCTTTTTTATATATTATATTTTACCACTTAATTGTTTATATAGTATATCTGCAATTCCTATTGAGCCCTGCTTGCTTATTTTCTTAGAATATTCTTCATAAAGCATTGATTCAAAAACATCGAGTCCAAAACTATTTCCCATTAAATCCGTTCTAGGAATAGTTGCACGCATTGAATCAAACATTTTATTTACAAAAACACTTTCTAAATCTTGACAAGCTTTATATAATTCCTTTTTATTATCTTTTTCTATTTCAGTATTTAATAGTTTTTTAAATTCAGATTTTGTATTTTTGCTTTGTGAGTCACTTTGAATATTATTTATTTTTGTATTTATTAAACTAGAATTAATTTTCATTTTCTATTATCTCCTTAAATTAGAAGCAGTTTGTAACATTTCATCAGAAGATTGTATTACTTTTGAGTTAATTTCATATGCTCTTTGAGCAGTTATCATATTTACCATTTCTTCAACAATTTGAACATTGGATGCTTCTAAATAACCAGATTGTAAACTAACTGTTGAATCATCTAGTGGATCCCATAATATAGCTTCACCCGAATTTATTGTTTCTTGATATAAGTTTTCTCCAAGTTTATCTAAACCAGATGGATTTATAAATTTAGCTAATTCTATTTGTCCTGCTTCTATTGGTTGATCATCGTCTGGTATCATATAACTAACGGTACCATCACTTTCAATAGTTATATCGTAAGCCTCTTCTTCAATAAAATCTACTCCTAATAAATAGTGTCCTGCGGAAGTAACTAATTGGCCTTCGGCATCAATTTTGAGTGCACCATCTCTAGTATATAATGGCTCATCATAACCAGGTACTTCTACTTGAAAAAAAGCATTACCGTTGATTGCAATATCGAGTGGATTGTCTGTTGCTTGAAAATTCCCTTGGGTAAATAGGGTATGGGTTGCAGCAGGTTTTACACCAAGACCTACATCAAGTCCAACTGGTTCATTTACATCAAATCCAGCAGCTGGCCTACGAATTGTTTGGTACAAAAGATCTTGAAATTCAACCCTTTGTTTTTTATATGCAGTAGTGTTTACATTAGACATATTGTGTGCAAGTGTGTCTACGTTTAACTGCTGTGCATGCATACCTGTACTAGCAGTATAAAGAGCCCTCATCATATGTATTTGTCCTCCTTAACATTAGCTTTTCGATACTTCAATCGTTCAGTATCGATTGGGCTCCTCGTTAGAGTCCAGCCCTTAATTATATTTAATCTTTGATTATATCGTTAAAAATAACTATAAACTTGAATATATATTTCCCTAATATACTACATTGAACATTTAATATTGGAGAATATGGTTAAAAAATAAATTTAATCTTTAGATTGCTTAAAATATTATATATTTTTGTTGAAATATTTTTTTAAAAGAAACAGAAACATTTTTAACAATTTCTCATAAATTATAAGTAGATGAGTATATTTTAATTTTAGTGTAATTAATATACCACAGTTAGTAGGGGGGGATTTGTGTGGTGAAAATATCTGATATTCGTAATCGAGAAATAATAAATATATTAGATGGAAAGAAACTAGGAAATATTATTGATATAGAATTGGATTTAGAAAACGGCAGGATTTTAGCATTTATACTACCTGGAAGAATGCGAGGGTTTAGTATTTTTTCTAAAAGAGAGGAAGTTGTTGTTCCTTGGGATAAAATAATTAGGATAGGAAGAGATGTTATTTTAGTAGAAGTACCTGTCTATAATGAGATAGATCGGTATAGAGATAATAGATTACCTGACGATGATGATCTTTATTAAGAGTTATTAGTATTGAATTATAATGTTTCATTAGTCATAATAAGGGCATAATTAAAACTATTTAGAAGGTGGTATTAGGTGAAATGCCCGTATTGTAAAGAAATGGAAAACAGAGTCATTGATTCTAGATCAGGTGAAGAAGGAATCTCAATACGAAGAAGAAGAGAATGTGTTTATTGTAGAAGAAGGTTTACCACCTACGAAAGAGTTGAAGAGCGTCCTTTTTTAGTAATAAAAAAGAATGGGATTAGGGAACAATTTAATAGGGAAAAGCTATTAAATGGTGTGACTAAGGCTTGTGAAAAAAGACCTGTTAGTATGGAAAAGATAGAAAAATTAGTTGCAGAACTAGAAGGGGACCTACGAGATAGATATGAACGCGAAGTTAGCAGTTTAATTATCGGCGAAAAAGTTATGGACAAGCTTAATATTTTAGATGAAGTGGCCTATATACGCTTTGCTTCAGTTTATAGACAGTTTACTGATTTAAATAGCTTTATTAAAACAATAGAGCAATTAAAAAAATAGTTAATCATTAAGATAATCATTTAATTCTTCAATAATCATCTTAACAGGGAAAACCTTTTCTTCAACTCTACTTATTGAACGACCGTAATAATACATTCTATCTGAATATCTACCCATATTTCTATTTTTTTTAGGAAGGTCTTCAATTGCAACCCATTTTTGTGCAGATGATTTAGGTAAATGAAATACGTATTTATATTTATCTATTTGTATAACGAATTCAATTAAGGAGTAATATTCTTTTTCTACTGCCTGAATAAAGCACTTAGTACAATAAAGTTCTTTTTGCATATATTTAGTATATGTAATATTAGCTGTACGTGCATTATCTTTACAATCTTCGCATAACCATATTTTCTTTTTATCTGGACCAATTAGATAACTGGTCTTTATTATATTTTTATTATCATTATAAATTTTATTTAAGACTTTATTTTTTAGTTTATAGAGTTTAGAGCTTAAATCTGTTAATGTTTTTGCATAATGATTTAAATGAAATAAATAAAAACAAATTTTTAGCAATTTTGCTTCATGTTCAGGATAATATGCAATTTTTTCTAAATAATTTTCATAATAATTTACAGTCCGTGAAACTTTTTTAAAGTCACATATTGGCCTATTACCTATACTCTTTTTTTTACTTTTTTCATAAATTTCTGCTAATGAAGAGTGTACATCAAGATTATTAACTTCATATTCTGAAAATAAATATTTTATACCTTTATTCGGGTAGTGATTAGTTTTTGATACTGTTAAATAACCATAATTGATTAAGTCATGGACCTGTCTGTTAGTAATATTTAATTTTTTTGCTATTTGGCTTATAGTTAACATAATTTCCCCCTAAAAAAAAGGAATACATAGTCTTTAATGATAAAATTGATTCCACTGCAGAAAGCAACCTTTATGCAAAACTATTTATAATTATTCATCGTTTGCTTTGCAAATATGTTTTGGTAGTGGAATCAATTCTTAATTCTCAATTCTTAATTTTTAATTGAGGTTGGGAAACAAAGTTTCCCTTTATTATTGATATTATATAATATATAGAAAAGCTTTGCTTTTCATCATTAATTAAGAATTAAAAATTTAAAATTCAAAATTGATTCTACTGCGTAGAATAGTATTCATACAAGAGCTTTTATAATTATTCAATGTTTACTTCGATAATAAGGTTTTTGCAGTAGAATCAAAACTAATTTTTAAATTATAGATAACATAATATAATTTTAAAATAAAAAGAAGGGATGGACAAATGCAGCAAGAAAAACTAAAAAACAAGGGTGATATAAAGTACTTAAGTATTGATGATTGGTTGAGTGAAGATCTTGTTATAGCTTTTTCTACTAGAGTAGGAGGTTATAGCTCACATCAATATACTTCACTTAATTTAGGCTTACATGTAGGAGATAATAAAGATCAGGTGATTAATAATCGTAGAAAGTTTTTATCATATTTTGATATTGAATTATCTTCAACTGTTTCATGTGAACAGGTGCATGGTAATAAAATAATTCGTGTTACTGATAAACACAAGGGGTTAGGCGCATATAGTGATGAAAGTTCTTTGCTTGGTTATGATGGTATGATTTGCAATACTCCTAATTTATATTTACTAACTTATTATGCTGATTGTGTTCCTGTTTTTTTCTATGATCCCCAAAATCGTGCAGTTGGATTAGCTCATAGTGGATGGAAAGGAACAATGGGTAATATTGCAGTTGAGACTGTATATGCAATGGAAAAAAACTTTAATTGTCACAGACAGGATATTAAAGTTTATATAGGTCCCGGTATTGCTCGGTGTTGTTTTGAAATTCAAAAAGATTTGGTTGAAAAAGTAAGTGAAAAGTATAATGAAATTAGTGATATAATTCTATTGAAGGATAATAATGGTTATAAATGGGATTTACATAGTACTGTACGTATTATGTTAGAGAAATATGGAGTGTTATCAAAAAATATTATTTGTTCTAGCTTATGTAGCTTTTGTAATTCAGATTTATTCTTTTCTTATAGAAGAGATAGAGGAAGTACTGGAAGAATGACAGCATTAATTGGATTAAGTAATTGAGGTGATATTTTGCCGGATACCAAAATACTTATTGTAGATGACGAAGAATATATTCTTGAATTAGTTAAATTTAATTTAGAAAAAGAAGGTTTTAAAGTTATTACTGCTTATGATGGTGAGACAGCTATTAAACTAGTTGAGGAAAGATTTCCTAATTTAATTATTTTAGATATTATGTTACCAGTAATGGATGGTTTGGAAGTATGTCGAACACTTAAAAGTAATAATGAGTTTAGCTCAATACCGATAATAATGCTCACAGCTAGGGGAGAAGAATTTGATATGGTTTTAGGGCTAGAGATTGGAGCAGATGATTATATTAGAAAACCCTTTAGTCCTAGAGAACTAGTTGCTAGAGTAAAGGCTAGATTGAGAGCATTAAAAATTTTAGAACTAAAACAAGCGTCGGGAGATAAAGTGTTTGTATATAAAGATATAATAATAATACCGGATAAATATGAAGTATTTAAAGGAGAAACAAAACTAGATCTTACACCTAAAGAATTCGATTTATTAAAACTTTTATCAACAAATCAAGGTAAAGTATATACTCGTGAAATTTTACTAGAAAAAGTATGGGGTTATGAGTTTTCAGGTGATACAAGGACTGTAGATGTCCACATTAGACACTTGAGACAAAAACTAAGAGATGATTCTAATAAACCTATATATATTGAAACAGTTAGAGGAGTTGGGTATCGTTTTGCGGATAATTGTTAAGGTGGTATTAGATATATGGAATTAAATACAAAAAAAAGGTTGCAGTCAATTCTTATTAATATTGAAGAAGGAGTTATGGTATTTGACAATAAAGGTAAGGTATTACTAACTAATAAAGCTGCAAGCAATATATTTTTAATTAATTGGGACAAGTTAGTCGGAAAGAACTTATGGGAATTTAGCACTAATCTACCTATAAATAATCTATTAAACGAGGTTCTTGTTAATGGTCGGGAATCTTTTATAGAAACAACAATTCAACCAGATTTTAGAGTGTTTAGAGTTCATATGACTCCATTAAGAAATGAACTAAATGAAATTACTGAAGTGACAGCAATTTTTAGAGATGTTACAAGTAAAAGAAAATTTGAGCAGATGCGATCTGACTTTGTTGCTAACGTTTCGCATGAGTTAAGAACCCCATTAACATCTATTAAGGGGTTTGTAGAGACTTTATTAGATGGAGAAGTTCAAGATAAAGTGTTACTTAGAAAGTTTTTAAACATAATAGATGCAGAGACTAATCGCTTAAATAGACTTATTGATGAGCTTCTTACTTTATCAGCTATAGAGTCCCAGCAAAGAATTGTAAAACAAATGCCAGTATGTATTGGAAGATCTATACGTAATGTTTTGAATATACTAGGTCCGCAAATAAGTGAAAAAAATTTACATATAGAGTACATTTATCCTAACAATCTTCCTTTAATTCATGCTGATGAAGACCTATTAGGTCAGGTATTAATTAATTTAATAGATAATGCAATTAAATATACTTACAATGGTGGAAAAGTAATTATTAGAAGTTTTCCGAAGAATAGTAGAATAATAACCAAAGTTACAGATTCAGGAATGGGTATACCTTCAGAAAGCATTCCAAGAATTTTTGAGCGTTTTTATCGTGTTAATAAAGCACGTTCTAGAAGTAATGGAGATGGAGGAACGGGGCTAGGGTTAGCTATAGTTAAACATATAGTTGAGGCACATGGAGGAGAGGTGTTTGTAGAAAGCGAAATAGGTAAAGGTTCTACATTTGGCTTTAGTATTGTAGCTGTTTAATGATTATGGAGTGGGAGGAGATACTATTTGCCAGTTAGAAATGAACGTGCTTTTAAGAAGCAAAAATATTATATAGTTATTAAAATATGTTTAGTGTTTTTGTTGTTTTTTGGTATTTTATTTGTTTTCTATAAATCTGGAAATTATATTGTTCAAGCGGTAACGAAAAAGTTTATTAATTTCGATATTGCTACCCAAGGAACAGTGCAAGATCATATTTTTACAACTGGAGTAATTATCCAAGAAGAAAATGTTTATTATGCTCCTACTAATGGTAAGTTAGAGAATACTGTTAAAGATTTTACTAGGGTTAGGGCTAATACTAAATTAGGGTATTTTATTAAAAATGGAAGCAGAACACCTTTAGATGCCTCTGTAACCGGAATTTTCACAAAAAATACAGATGGATTAGAATGTTTTTTTAGTTCAGTAGATATACGCTCAGTTAGCCAAAAAATTTTTGATCATAATGTTAACATGGAAGATAATTTTGCAAATATTTATTATAAAAATGATCCAGTTTTTAAGATAGTTAATAATTTAAAACCACATAAAATTTTAATCAAGATTCCAGAATCTAAAATTGATACACTTGATAAAGGTAGTAGGATTAGAGTTATACATGATGATATAGATTATGGTATAGCAGTTGTTGAAGAAATACATAAAGGTTCTAATGCATTTATGTTATTAAAAATGTCTGGTTTTTTTGAAAATTTAGTAAATAAAAGATATTTTGATGTAGAATTAGTTTATAATCAGTATACAGGGTATATTATTCCAAATAATGCATTAATTGAAAAAAACGGAGAAATTGGCTTATATTGCATTCGAGGTGAAAGGACTCGTTTTGTACCTGTAGAAATAATACAGAAAAATGACAATGTTTTGGTTGTTGATGGTTTAAGAACTAATGATATGTATATAACAAACCCTAATGTATATTTACGTATAAAAAAATAGGTGATATTATGGAAAAATTAGATAAAATTCAAAATAATTTAAATATAATACAAAATAATATAGCTAAAGCTGCATTGAAAAGTGGCAGGCATTATGAAGATATAACTCTTGTTGCTGTAACTAAATCAGTAGATATTGAAATTGCTAAATTAGTATATGATTTAGGCATAAAAAATCTCGGTGAAAATAGAGTTCAAGAGTTTAAAAAAAAGATTAATAAAATTGAAAACGCAAACTGGCACATGATTGGTCGATTGCAAACCAATAAAGTAAAAGATGTTGTAGGCAATGTAACTCTGATTCATTCTTTAGATAGGTGGAATCTAGCTGAGGAATTAAATAAACGAGCAAAATTATTAGAAGTTGACGTATCAGTATTACTTCAGATAAATGTAGCTGAAGAAGAACAAAAAGCAGGTATAAAAATTGATGATGCCAAACACTTTTTAGAATCAATAAGTCAGCTTTCGAATTTGAAAATTAATGGCTTAATGACAATGGCTCCAATAATGGAAAATCCAGAAGGAACAAGACCTATTTTTAGTGAATTATACCAATTAAGAGAAAAATTAAAAAATCAATCTTTTCCTAACGTAGACTTAAAATATCTTTCTATGGGAATGACGCAAGATTATCAAATAGCGATTGAAGAAGGAGCTAATATTATTCGAGTCGGAAGCGCTTTGTTTGAGTTGTAATTTGTATATATAAAGGAGGAAAGGCATATGACAGTTATTGATAAGTTCTGGAATATGATTGGAGTACAAAATGAAGTTGAAGAAGAAATTCTTGAATTTCCAACTGATGAAGAGGAAAACCGAAATAATAACAATATAGTTAGTATACATACCAATAAAACTATGAAGGTTATAGTATGTGAGCCAGAAAGTTTTGATGAAGTGCAGGTTTTGGCTGATCATATCAAAAACCGTAAACAAGTAATTATCAATTTTGAAAAAACTGCACCAGAAGTATCGCAGCGAATTATTGATTTTATTAGTGGTGCTACTTATTCAGTAGAAGGCAAAAGCCAACAAGTTGGTAAAAGTATTTTTATTTTCACACCAAGTAATTTTGAAATTGCAACAGATCATCGATCACTAATGCAAAAGCATAAAATTAATACTAGAGTATTTGAGGTGAAAAATAGTGAATAAAAAGATAGGAGTTATCGGCTGTGGCAAAATGGCTTATGCTATTTTAAAAGGTATAACGTCTAATATGGATAATAAATATGACTTATATGTAAGTGATATAGATAAGGAAAAAATTAATAATTTTGTAGAAGACTTTGGTGCTATATCATCTACTAATAAAGAAGTTGCTGAACAAGCTGAAATTATATTCTTAGCTGTTAAACCTACACAGATACAGGATGTAATTATTTCTCTGAATACTTTTTTTAATGATAATCAGGTTATAGTATCTGTTGCTGCGGGAATAAGTGTTTCTAAATTAGAAGAAAATCTTACTGAAAATATACCTGTGTTGAGAGTAATGCCTAATACTCCATCATTACTAATGCAAGGAGTAGCAGCAATTTCACCTGGTACATATGTAGATGATTATCACATAGATATGGTAAGAGGTATTTTTGATAATTTAGGCTTTTGCATTTCAATTGATGAAAAATATATGGATAGTATTACTGCTGTTTCAGGTAGTGGTCCTGCTTATGTATATCTGGTCATAGAATCAATGATAAATGCTGCAATAAACGTGGGGTTAGATAGTTCGCTAGCTAGAGAACTTGTATTGAATACTTTTAAAGGAAGTATTGCAATGATTGAACAAACTGAACTTCATCCAGCAGAGTTAAGACAGCAGGTAATGTCTCCTGGCGGTACTACAGTTGCTGGGGTACGACAATTAGAAGAAAATGGTATAAGAAAAGCCTTTTTTGATGCTATTGAACAAGCTCATAATAGATCAATAGAATTAGGTAAAAAGTAAATAATAGGGAGGAATTTTTTTGGGTCAAATTATAGCATTAGTTGATATTGCTTTTAACTTACTTATTTGGTTAATTATAGCTCGAGCTATTTTATCGTTTGTAAACCATAATCCATATCAACCAATTATTAGATTTATATATGATGTAACAGAACCTATAATGAAGCCTTTTAGAAGATTAATGCCTACTGCTGGTGGCATTGATTTTTCGCCAATAATTGCAATTTTAGCTGTACAACTAGTCAGAATGTTAGTATTGGATATATTATCTAGGATACATTTTTAAAGGGGTTTTAAATGATAAATAACGACATAGAATTGCTTGCTCCTTGTGGAAAATTTGAAATGCTACAGGATATCATAAACGCAGGTGCTGATGCTGTATATGTTGGTGGGAAGCGTTTTAATATGAGAATGCTAAAACCTGATTTTAATTTTAGTGATGAGGAGCTAATAAAAGCAAAATCATATCTTAATTCAGTAAATAAAAATATTTACATAACTATTAATAATCTTTATAACGATAATGAGTTAGAGGATTTAAAGTCATATTTGTATTTTTTGGAAGATATAAATGTAGATGCTATTATCATACAGGATTTAGGTATATTAAATTTGCACAAAGAGTTAGGATTAACTATTCCTGTACATGCTAGTGTTCAAATGGGAGTTGCCAACTCAAAAGCCGTAAATTTATTGGAAGAATACGATGTAAGTAGAGTTATTCTTTCTAAAAATGTAAATCTTGAAGAGATAAAAGCTATAACAAAAAATACTAAATTAGGTATCGAATATTTCGTGCATGGAGATATGTGTATTTCTCATGCAGGTAAATGCTATATTAGCAGTTATGTTACAGGTGAAAGTGGCAATAGAGGTAGATGCTGTAAACCTTGTCGATGGCCGTTTAAGATGAAAGGTACAGACTATGAATTAAAATATCACTTAGCACACAATGATTTATGTTTATTTCCTTATATTAAAGAACTAATAGAAGCTGGAGTCTTTTCATTTAAGATAGAAGGTCGCATGAGGGATGCTGGTTATATTTCTCATTTAGTAAGTACATACAGAACGGCTATAGATAAATCTTTAAACAATATAGATATTAGTTTAGAAGATTATAATAAATCATTGCTTGAAAATAGAATTAGAAATTTTACAACTGGCAACTTATTTTCTAGACCTGACAGTAATTCCATAGGGTTAACTGGCGAAAGAGAGCCGTTTTTTCCTTCAAAACCAATGCATTTAAGTAGGCTAAATCAGCATAATTACAGTGATTATAACATTAAAAATGTTAAACAGGTGCCTGAATTAACTGTTAAAATCGGTAATTTATCTACTTTTAAAAATCTTTTAAATACTGATATAGACAATATTATAATTAATACGGATAAAATTAGACAAACTGACAATTGGACATTATCTGAGATTGAATATGCATTAGAGATGGCTCAAGAAACAAATAAAAATGTATTACTTGAAACACCATTTATAATTACCGAAGAAGATCTTAATGTAGTAAAGAAATTAACAACTATATCTAATTTAGAAAAATTAAAAGGTTTGATAGTAAATGATTTAGGTGTTATTAAGCTTTTTAGGGATTTTAGGATACCATTTTGGAGTGGATATTTTCTCAATGTAGCTAATTCACAATCGGAACATTTTTTAAAAAAGAATGGTTTTGAAAAAATAACAGCATCATTAGAAATAGGATTTGAAAGCTTAAATAACATGATAACTAATGGGGTAGACTTAGAAATATTAGCTCATGGACCATTGTATGCCATGGTAACCGATTATTGTTTATCAAAATCATTGATCACAGAAGACCAATATACTTGTAATAACCATTGTAAAGATGCAAATATTTCTTTAAGTGACGAATATAATCAAGATTATAAGATAATAACTGATTATAGATGCAGAAATTATTTGGTTTATCCTTATGAATATACAATTTTTAATTACCTTCCTAAATTAGCAACTATGGGAGTTTCTTCAATTAGAATAGACGGTCAATTGTATGAAGAAGGTTTTCTTTTAGATGTTGTTAACATTTATAAAGATGCTCTTAAGGATATTCAATTAGAAAAATGGAACCAGCAGGAAAATTACCTAAAATTGTTACAAATGTTCCCACAAGGATTAACTGATTTACCGGCTATAAATAAATAACTTTTCTGTATGGGGGGTCTTATAAAATGATAACAGCAATGGAGATTAGAAACCAACAGTTTAGTAAAGCTGTAAGAGGTTATAAAGAGGATGAAGTTAAAAACTTTCTATACCAATTAGCACAAGATTATGAAGCCTTATATAGTGAAAATGTAAAATTAAGAGAAGAAATGCAGCGAGTAGAATATGAAATAGAAAAATATCGCAAAATAGAGGAAACAATGAATAATAGTCTGGTCTTAGCACAACAAACTGCTGAAGAAGTTAAAAATAATGCTCAAAAGGAAGCAGATTTAATTTTAGAAAATTCAAAAAGAAAAATTGCAGAAACTCTTATGATATACCAAGAAATTATAAAAAGGTTAAACTTATTTAATGCTGAATTAAAATCGCAGGTTAATGGTCAATTAGAGTTGTTAGAGAAAAATGAAAAAAAAGTTGAAGAATTATCAAACTTTTTTTATGCCAAAGATATTAAAGATGTTTTAGAAAAACTTGAAAAGGCTACATTAGTAGAAAACTAATTAATTTTTAAAACAAATTATTGATTTAACTGCAAAAAACTAAATTTAGACTATGGAATCGGCTGAGCAAACATCCTTGCTACTTAAGGACTTAAGTTAGCTCAGCCTTAAGTTTTTTGTAATTACTTTTTGCAGCAGAATCAATTTTTAATTTCAAGTTTTTACTATTACTTTGTACAATATAACCCATTTTGTGCAATCAATATATAGTTTTTGCCAAAAACATAAATTTAATAATCTTATAATTATTTTAGGTGAGTTATGAAAAATTCGATAGAAATTATGAATACTTTAGAAAATGAGTACCCTTTAGCTGGTACAGAACTTGAATATTCCAATCTTTTTGAATTATTAATATCCATAGTCTTATCAGCTCAAAGTACAGATTTTCAAGTAAATCGTGTTACAAAAAGACTTTTTAAAAGGTTTAAGGGAGTTGATGACTTTGCTAACGCAAACATTAACGAGTTAGAAAACCTTATAAAAGGTGTAGGAATATATAAAAATAAGGCAAAAAACATTAAACACCTTGCGATTATTTTACGAGATAAATATAATGGCAATATTCCTAATGATTTTAATGAACTAATCAAACTACCAGGGGTTGGACGAAAGACTGCTAATGTATTATTATCAGTTGGATTTAATTATCCTGCATTAGGTGTAGATACTCATGTTCAAAGAGTTTCTAATCGTTTAGGGCTAGTCAAAGAAAAAAACCCAGAAAAAACCGAACTAATGTTAAAGCACATATTTCCAAGAGAAAACTGGACAAAAATTCATCATTTACTTATACATCATGGACGTAAAGTTTGTAAAGCGAAAAACCCTGATTGTTTAAACTGTGTTTTGAACAATTTATGTAGTAAAATAATATAATATTTATAAAAAGCTCTAATATGGTAATAATATACAATAAATATTTAAAAGATAAATAGATATTGTTGTTTTGATTTTACCAATATGCTAAAATAATAACGATTTTACAATATTTAATATTTTTAAGGGCTAAGATCAGGAGAGTAGACAATTTTAGCAATCACAGAGAGTCTGGAGTTGGTGCGAGCCAGACATTGTTATTTTGTACGAAAATCACCTGTGAGCTTTCATAGCTGAATTATAGTAGGTTAGAACGTTTGCTTGCGTTAAAAGCAATAAAGTGGCATCTATATGCTATTAGGGTGGTACCGCGGAACATACCTTTCGTCCCTTTGGATGAAAGGTTTTTGTTAATTATAAATAAAAATTGGTGAGGTGGTTTTATCAAATGGCAAAGGGTAAATATGATTCAACATTAAATCTTCCTAAAACTGATTTTCCTATGAGAGCTAATCTTCCTACACGGGAGCCGGAAACAACAGAATTCTGGGAAAATAACAAAATATATGAAAAACTACAACAAAAAAATGAAGCAAAACCTACATTTATTTTGCATGATGGTCCTCCATATGCTAATGGTGATATACATTTAGGTCATACGCTAAATAAAGTTTTAAAGGATATTATTGTAAGACAACGCTCTTTAAATGGGTATAATGCTCCATATGTTCCCGGCTGGGATACGCATGGTTTACCAATTGAACAACAAGCTATTAAAAATATGGGGTTAGATAGAAATAAAACGGATGTAGTTGAATTTAGACAACATTGCAAAGATTATGCATTAAAGTATGTTGATATACAAAAAGATCAGTTTAAACGTTTAGGTGTTATTGGGGATTGGGATAACCCTTATATTACACTTAATCCTGAATTTGAATCTGTCCAAGTCAAAGTTTTTGGTGAAATGGCTAGTCAAGGTTATATTTACAAAGGATTAAAACCAGTATATTGGTGTGGTGATTGTGAAACAGCTTTAGCTGAAGCAGAAGTAGAATATAATGACAAGGTTTCACCGTCTATTTTTGTGAAGTTCCCTGTTACTGATGGTAAGGAGGTAATTCCTTCTGATTCTTATATTTTAATTTGGACAACTACTCCTTGGACGATACCAGCAAATACTGGAATAAGTGTTAATCCTGAATTAGATTATGTAGTATGTAATGTTAATGATGAAAAATATGTATTTGCTAAAGGACTTTTAGAAAGATTAGTTGAGGAATTTGAGTGGAGCAATGTAGAAATAATTTCAGAGCTAAAGGGTGAATTGTTAGAACTAGTAGTTTGTAAACATCCTATATTCAATAGAGATTCATTAGTGATTTTAGGTGACCATGTTAATCTAGATGCAGGTACTGGATGTGTTCATACAGCACCTGGTCATGGTGAAGATGATTTTTTTGTTGGACAAAAATATGACTTGCCAGTTATTTCTCCGGTTGATAATGGTGGATTATTTACGGATGAGGCTTATCAATTTGCTGGCTTATACGTTCAAGATGCTAATGCAAAGATAATAAGCGAACTAGAAGATCTAAATATGCTTGTAAATAAATCGAATATGAAACATCAATATCCTTTCTGCTGGAGATGTAAACATCCTATTATTTTCAGAGCTACAGAACAATGGTTTGCTTCAATTGATGGTTTTAGAGAGAATGCATTAAACGCTATTGATTCAGTGCAATGGATACCAGCATGGGGTAGAGAGCGTATATATAATATGGTTAGAGACCGTGGTGATTGGTGTATTTCTAGACAACGTACTTGGGGTGTACCTATTCCTATATTTTATTGTAATGACTGTGGTGAAAGTATAGTTAATAATGATACTATAGCTCATATTAGTGATTTATTTGCTAAACACGGTTCTGATATATGGTTTGAAAAAAATGCCAATGATCTTGTGCCTACAAATTTAAAATGTGACTGTGGTAATAACAATTTCCGCAAGGAAACAGATATTATGGATGTATGGTTTGATTCAGGTTCAAGTCATATGGCTGTATTAGAAACAACTGAAGGCTTAAGCTGGCCTGCTGATCTTTATTTAGAGGGAAGTGACCAACATAGAGGCTGGTTTAACTCGTCCTTATCAACTGCTGTAGCTGTTAAAGGAACTGCTCCATATAGAAGTGTTTTAACTCATGGTTTTGTTGTAGATGAAAAAGGACGCAAAATGTCTAAATCCTTAGGAAATGTTATAGATCCATTGAAAATGATCGACCAAATGGGAGCGGATATTTTAAGATTATGGGTTGCTTCAGCTGATTATAGAAGTGATGTTGCAGTATCAAAAAATATTATTAAACAATGTGCAGAAGCTTATCGTAAAATTAGAAATACCTGTAGATTTATTTTAGGAAATATATCTGACTTCGATCCTAACAATGATAAAGTGCCCTATGAACAGTTAACTGATTTAGATAAATGGGCATTGTTAAAAATGGATAAATTGAATAGAAGAGTAACTAAAGCGTTTGACAACTATGAGTTCCATGTTGTATTTCATTCAGTACATAACTTTTGTACAATCGACTTAAGTAACCTATATTTTGATGTATTAAAAGATAAGTTATACTGTTCACATCCTAATGATCCTGAGAGAAGAGCAGCTCAAACAGTATTGCATGAGCTAATAACAAACTTAGTTATTCTACTAACACCAATATTAGCTTTTACAACAGAAGAAATTTGGAGATATCTGCGTAAAGAAAATGATGTGGAGAGTATATTATTGTTAGATTGGCCGGAAGCAAATGATGGTTATATAAATAATGAATTAGAAAATACTATGGACAAAGTATTTGATGCTAGAGAAGTTGTTACTAAGGCTTTAGAAGAAGCTAGAAATAAAAAAGTTATTGGTCATTCATTAGGGGCTTGGGTTGGTATATATGCAGATAATGAGTGGTATAATATTCTTTCACAGATAAATAATTTAGAAAAGATACTTATTACATCGAGAGCTGAATTAGATATAGCTGAAAACCGCCCTGACAATTCTGTAGCATTAGAGGATGTATCAGGATTATGGGTATCTGTAAAACCAGCAGAAGGTGAAAAATGTGAGCGTTGTTGGATTATTAGTGTTACAGTAGGTGAAAATAATGAACATCCTACATTATGTAATAGATGTTCAACCGTTATAGAACAACTTTAAGTTTAGGGGGAGTAAAGTGCAAGAGGGCAATAAACTTATTATTAGTGTTTTAGGTCATGATAAAGTAGGTATTATCGCTAAAATATCTACTGTTTTAGCTGATAATCAAATTAATATATTAGATATAAGTCAAACTATACTTCAAGGTTTTTTTACTATGGTAATGGTAGTTGATGTATCTAATAGTAAAATAGACGTAGCTGAGCTTCGGAATATTTTAAGAGAGAAAGGTAAAGAAATGAATTTAGAAATTACTGTACAACATGAGGATGTCTTTAAATTTATGCACAGAATTTAAATAATTGTTAGCTTAGTAAAGGGAGATGGTGTCTCCCTTTTGTTTGTTTAAGGAGGTTTAAGAAATATGTCATTTGCAACGTTTTCAATAACAAAAGATGAAATTTTAGAAACAGTAAATATGATATCTACGGAAAACCTAGATATAAGAACTATTACAATGGGAATAAATATACAAGATAGCCGCAGGGAAACAGGGGAAAAGACTGCAAAACAAATATATGAAAAAATAGTACGTCAAGCTAATGATTTGGTAAAAGTAGGAGATAATATAGAAAAAGAATATGGAATACCCATTATTAATAAGAGAATTTCAGTTACACCAGTAGCCCTTATAGGGAATGGCTTTAATAAAGATGATATGTTAAAACTAGGTTTTGCATTAGATAAAGCAGCACAAGAGGTTGGAGTTAATTTTATAGGTGGATTTTCAGCACTAGTACATAAAGGTTTTACTAATGGAGATTTAGCTCTGATTGATGCTATACCTCAAATACTTGATGAAGGAGAAAGAGTATGTTCATCTATAAATATTGGTAATACCAAGTCGGGAATTAATATGGATGCGGTTTATCGTATGGGGAAAATTATAAAAGAAACGGCAGAACAAACTGGTGACCGAGATGGGTTAGGATGCGCAAAGCTTGTGGTGTTTTGTAATGCAGTTGAAGATAACCCTTTTATGGCGGGAGCATTTCATGGTCCAGGAGAACCTGAATCTACAATTAATATTGGCATAAGTGGACCAGGTGTGGTTTTAAATGCTGTTAAGAAACACCCAGAATTAGATTTAGGTGGTTTAGCAAATATAATAAAAAATACTGCTTTTAAAATAACGCGAACAGGTGAACTTGTTGGTCGTGTGGCATCCGAAAGATTAGGAGTACCATTTGGCATAGTTGACCTTTCTCTTGCTCCAACTCCTGCAATAGGAGATAGTGTTGCTGATATTTTAGAAGCTATGGGATTAGGAAAAGTAGGAACTCATGGTTCAACTGCTGCTTTAGCATTATTAAATGATGCTGTTAAAAAAGGTGGAGCAATGGCTTCTTCATATGTTGGTGGTTTATCAGGAGCTTTTATACCTGTAAGTGAAGATGCAGGAATGATAGATGCAGTTTTACAAGGCTCATTAACTATCGATAAATTAGAGGCAATGACTTGTGTATGTTCAGTTGGCTTAGATATGATAGCTATTCCAGGAGATACGCCTGCCCATACAATTAGTGCAATTATAGCAGATGAAGCAGCTATAGGCATGATAAATAGGAAAACTACTGCAGTAAGAATAATACCCGCACCTGGGAAAAATGTTGGTGATTGGGTTGAATTTGGGGGCTTATTAGGTAGAGCACCTATTATAAAGCTTAATGATTTTTCACCTGAAAAATTTATTAATCGTCAAGGCAGAATTCCTGCTCCTATTCAAGCTTTAAATAATTAAATAAAACTTTGATTCTGTGTGGTGAATGATCACAGCTAAGTATAAATGAAAAATCAACTTTTAAATGTGTAGTATGTATTAATATTTAATTACCAAAAAAATGGTTGTTAAAAGAAATGGTATTGATAAATACTTATTTAGGTATACTAAGTAACAATTAGGGAGGGAACATATGAAACGCGGTTCAGAAAAATCAGATAACTCTCAATTCCAAGGTGAAGTTATAAACAAACTTTATGATAAAGTTCAAGAGCTATCTGAGTCAATGGAGAAAATGCGATTAGCAGAGTACGTTCATATGTTAGAAAACCCAACTAGACTTATTTATATTAACTTTTTATTAGGGTTAGCTCGAGGTTTTGGAATGGCCATAGGATTTACTATACTTGCAGCTTTGTTTGTATATTTTTTGCAAAAGTTAGTTGTATTAAATATGCCGTTAATAGGCGATTTTATAGCAGAATTAGTACAAATTGTACAACAACAAATGCAAACTTAAGGCACTAATATTATAAAGGGGTGTTTTAATGGACTACAAAACTAATTTATTAAATAAAAAGCAACAACTTGAACAATTAATAAAACAAAAACATGAAGACTTAATGATACCTGTGTCCGAAAACACTAATGAATTATCTATCTATGATCAACATACAGCAGATATGGCAACAGAGTTATTTGAAAGAGAAAAAGATAGTGGGTTGTTAGAAATGCTTGAGATTGAGTTGGAAAAGGTAGATGATGCACTTGCTAGAGCTAATAGTGGAAATTATGGAGTATGTGAACTTTGTGGACATCAAATTGAACAAAGAAGATTAGAGCGAGCAGTAAATACTACACTTTGCATTAATTGTGCATATAAGACTCAAGATAAATTTACTAGACCTGCTGAAGAAGACATTACGCAATCTGGCGCAATGAGTGATAGAGGTGAGACATTTCAGATATCAGGATATGAATTTTATGAAGAATAAGCTAAATAAAACTGTGATTTATTGAGTTAGAAGCCTCTAGAAAAAGCAGATTATACCAAATAATTAACACACAAATTATAAGTGGTTAGGTGTTTGTTGTACTTAAAAACAAAAGGTTATAAATTCTAATTAAATTATTTTAAAGGAGGATGCCCGCATGAAAGTCGGGATATTCACCGATAGCTATAAACCATATACTAGTGGTGTAGTTACGTCAATATCTACATTTAAAGAGGAATTGGCTAGGCTTGGTCATGAAATCTATATTTTTGCACCTAGTTACCCTAATCATGAGGATACTGAAGAAAATGTGTATAGGTTTTATTCATTACCTTCACCTACTAATTCGGACTATACCTTAGCTATTCCTGTATTACCGGGACTAAATATGTTAGTAAAGAAACTTGATTTAGACATAATTCATGTTCACTCACCTTTTACAATGGGAAGGGTTGGATTGCGTTATGCTCGTAAATACCATCTTCCCATATTGTTTACATATCATACTTTATACGAACAGTATGTACATTATGTTCCTTTAGCGCAAGAACTTGCTAGAGAGGTTGCTATAAAATATAGTAGTCGTTTTTGTAATCAATGTGATCACATTATTGCACCATCTAATGAACTTAAAGATGTTTTAGAGGGGTATGAAGTGAAAAGTCCTATTTCAGTTATTCCAACTGGGGTTCCAATAAATAAGTTTAAAAATGTTAATGATAAAGATTGGTTATATAAACATTATAATATTCCTGAAAAAAATAAGATACTTTTATTTGTTGGTCGTTTAGCTAAAGAGAAAAATTTAGAATTTCTAATTGAATCATTTGCACAAATTAAAAATACAAAACCAAATACTACCCTAGTGATTACAGCCCAAGGTCCATTAGAAAATGAACTTAAAAAATTAACCTTAGATTTAGGTTTATCATTAGAACATGATGTTGTTTTTACCGGTGCATTACCTTTTGATACATTATTAAATGTATATAATTCAGCTGATTTGTTTGTATTTGCATCCGTAACGGAAACACAGGGCTTAGTATTAATTGAAGCTATGGCTGCTGGATTACCTGTAGTAGCGGTAAGTGCATATGGAGTTCAAGATATGGTAGATCATAATATCAATGGTTATCTTACTAAAAATGAAAAAAATGATTTTTCGCAGGCGGTTTGCTCAATTTTAAATAATAAAGAGTTATATGATCAAATGAAAAATAATGCAATTTTAAAAGCAGATGCTTTATCATCACAAAACATGGCTCGTAAACTTGAGGATTTGTATATAGAACTAGTATCCAAAAAACTCAAGCGTCAACGTAGATTAATTGATGTAGGTTCTTGGTTAGGATCTTAAAGTAGAATAAAATTTCTATTCTACTTTAATTAATATATAAAAAAATAAATTAGTTTTTAATTAAAGACCTGATATAATCTAAAACAGGTCTTTATTTTTGCATGTTTTAGCTTAGTTGTGCTAATCTTACTAGAAAAAAAAAGAATAGAGGTTTACTATGAAAGGTATTCGTAAAACATTAGCTATAATTACAGGAAAAATATTAATCCGCTTAAGTAAAATTTTAGGTAATCAAGGAACAGATTTCCCTGGAAAAATTGCTAGGAGGATATATCCTGAAATATTAACAGATTTAAGCGAAAACATAACTGATGAGATAGTTATTATAACTGGAACTAATGGTAAAACAACTACAAGTAATTTAGTAGCATCAATTTTAAAAGAAAAAAATATTAGTTTTGTGCACAATACTGCTGGTGCAAATTTAATAACAGGTATAACTACAGCATTTATAAAGGATATAGATATATTAGGTTATCGTGAATTTGAATACGCTGTATTAGAAACTGATGAAGCAAATGTTCCACTACTTTTAAATGAAATTACTCCTGGCCTTATACTTATAACAAATTTCTTCAGGGATCAGTCAGACAGATTTGGTGAGTTAGATAAAATTATAACCCTAATAAAAGATGCAGTTGATGATAAGCCCATAGACCTTGTGTTAAATTCCGATGATCCTTTAGCTACAAGCTTCGAAAGAGAACCAAGTTTATCTACATGGTTTTTTGGATTTGACAATACAATTTATGATACCAAAGAAAGTGTTGATATTAGGGAAGGAAGGCACTGTATTATTTGTGGTCAGGAACTAATTTATCATAGATTTCATTATGAGCAACTAGGAAAATATAAGTGTCCTAAATGTAAAAATAAAAATGCAGAAAGAAACTTTACTGTACATGATTTTAAGCTTGCACCAAATATAGAACTTAAGGTTAATGGAACTCAATTTAAAACAAACTTTCAAGGTTTTTATAATGCTTATAATATATTAGCAGCTGTATCATTAACAAAATTACTAGGCATAGAGATAGACTACATTGTGAGTGCAATAAATAAATACAAACCCCAAGCAGGTAGAATGGAGAGTTTTGAAATAAATGAGAAGGATGTTGTTTTAGTTTTAGTTAAAAATTCTGCAGGGTTTAATCAAGCTCTTTTTTCAATAACACAAGATTATGACTCCAAAACAATATTTTTTGCTTTAAATGATAACTCTGCAGATGGTACAGATGTATCTTGGATATGGGACGCTAATGTAGAGGGAATTTTTGAGAACAATAATGCTCCAACTCATATAGTTTGTACTGGAAAAAGAAGTGGTGATATAGCTGTTAGGTTTAAGTATTCAGGCTGCAGTGAAAACAAAATAACAATTGAAGCAGATCTTTCGAATGCAGTTAATCTTGCTATTAACTCTAGTTTGAAAAAAGTTTATATTATTTGTACGTATACAGCTTTATTTGAGGTAAGAGATATATTAATTAAAATGCAAGAACAATCAACAGGCAAAAGTAAAATTGATGAAAAACAATATCAAAGGGAGGAAGTCTAGTGGTTGAATTGACTATTGCTCATCTATATCCAGATTTAATGAATCTTTATGGGGATAGGGGTAATATTATCTCCCTTAAGAAACGAATAGAATGGTATGGATTTAAATGTAATATTAAAAATATATACTTAAGTGATGATGTTGATTTGGCTAACATAGATATGATTTTTATGGGTAGTGGTTCTAATAGAGAACAAAATTTGGTATATCTTGAACTAATCAAAAAAGCAGACAACCTCCTTAAAGAAATTGATAGAGGTTTGCCAGCTTTATTTATATGTGGTGCATACCAATTACTAGGCAACTCTTATAAAAATCTTGATGGAACTGAAGTAAATGGATTAAAGTTTTTTAATATATATACACTTGAACAGAAAAAGAGGTTAACTGGTGATATTTTAATTGAAAGTAAAATTAACAACGAAATAGTTGCGGTAGTGGGGTTTGAAAATCATGCAGGAAAAACATTTTTTGAAGATGATAAACTATTACCTTTTGGAACTGTAATTAAAGGATATGGAAATAACGGTGAGGATAACAAAGAGGGGCTATTATATAATAATTTAATTGGCACTAACCTTCATGGTCCATTACTGCCCAAAAATCCTAAAATAACTGATTATTTCATTAAAAATATGTTGCAGAACAAAGGGGTTGAACTTACTAATAATTTATTAAACGATGAATTAGAAATTTATGCAAATGAACAAACAAAAAAGAAAATTTTAGCAAAGTAAGAATAGACTTTAATCGTAATTGGCAGAATATTAGAAAATCCTTTTAAGGAGTGTTTAGCCATTAATACGAAAACAAGTCTTAAAATGTATCCATTCTCAGAAGAATTAATTATTAATAGAATAAAGGAAGTATTAATTACAGGTAATAACGAAATTGATAAAGTATTTACCTATATTCTAGAATCAAATGGTAAAATGCTAAGGCCAAGATTAATATTTTTAACTGCATCTCTTTATAATCATAAGCCTGAAGTTGTAAAGGATATAGCAGTAGCAGTAGAACTAATTCATTTGGCGTCTTTAATACATGATGATGTAATTGATAAATCTTTAAAAAGAAGAGGACGGGATAGTGTAAATGCAGTCTGGAATAACCAGGTAAGTGTTCTTGCTGGAGACTATCTGTTTGCAACAGCATTTAATTTAATTAATCGGTATGGATTGCCTAGTGTATTAGAGAATATTACAGAGACTATTCAAACCATGTGTGCTGGTGAAATTAATCAAATGGCACTTGCTTATAACTTAGATATTAATGAAGATGATTATTATCTTAAAACCTACCAAAAAACTTCCTGCCTGTTTGCTTCTAGTAGTAAAATTGGTGCATTAATTAGTTCGGCACCTAAAAGTGAAGTTATAGCACTTGAAAACTTTGGTAAAAATTTAGGTTATGCGTATCAAATAATTGATGATGTGCTAGACTTTGTTTCTGATAGTCAATTATTAGGAAAGCCAGCTGGAAACGACCTGATACAGGGTAATATTACGCTTCCAGTTATATATGCATTGAAAAATGAAGGGTATTCCCAAATTACTAAAACCCTTATACAGGAATGTCAAATACCTGAAAAAATGGATTTACTTATAGATGTACTTTGGGAATCTAAATCTATAGATCAAAGTGTTTTAACATCTCAAGAGTTTTTAAATTTGGGTGTAAATCATATCAGCACATTAGCTAATAGCACTGTGCGTAAAGAATTAGAATTGTTAGCGTATCGTATGCTAGAACATTATTATAAAAAGATTAAAAAAGTTAATATGATAGCTAAAAAGGGGGCTGTGCAAAAAAATGGAACTGCCTGCAGCCTTAACTACTAAAAAAGAAAATTATACAGGAATGCACCAAGTCAAATTGCTATATAACTATATATCAAAAACATTACCAACAGTTAAAAAACTATTAACGTATTGGGAGATGCAATCTCAAAACATAATTGATGATGAACTGAAAAAACAAGCACAATGTAGCTTGAAAAACAAAGCTTTTCACTGTCAAGGTGGAGCTGTATTTGCAACTCCTTATGTTAAATGGGAGTCAAATCTCCTAAGGTTTATCGTAGCATATCAAACAATATGTGATTACTTAGATAATCTTTGCGATAGAGCTAATTGTACTGATGAAGTGGCTTTTAAGAGATTACATGAATCATTAATTGATGCCCTTACTCCAAGTGAGCCTCTTAAAGAGTATTATGAAAGTTATCCCCAAAAAGAAGATTATAACTACCTAAACAATTTGGTTTTAGAATGTCAATCAATAATTAAACATCTACCTTCATATCATATTGTTTATGAAGATATAATGACCCTTGCAAATTACTATATAGACTTACAGGTTAAAAAACATATGTTATTAGATATTAGAGAAGATATCCTGAAAAAATGGGCTAATGGCCATATAAATAAATTTGAAGAAATTTATTGGCAGGAATTTTCCGCAGCAAGTGGCTCAACCTTAGCTATCTTTGCTTTAATTGGTCTTGCAACCGAACGAAATGTAACAGTAGAGCAAAGCAAAGAAAAAATGAATACCTATTTTCCTTGGATATGTGGATTACATATACTTCTGGATTACTTTATAGATCATGAGGAAGATAAAAAAGGTGGAGATTTAAATTTTACATTTTACTATAAAGATAATCACGAAATGGTAGAAAGACTTAAATTTTTTATTGATCAATCACACAAAGCAGCTAATCAAAGTCCATTTGAAAAAACAGTAGTCGAAGGTCTTTTAGCAATGTATTTATCAGATAAAAAAGTTGTAGAACAAGACTACACTCATATAGCAAATGAGTTGTTAGATCAATCTGGCAAGTCAGCATGGAAGACATTTAAACTATGTTCACAAGTAAGAAAATTTTTGTAATATACGTCTCCCCTGATATATAAAAAAATATAAATTTAATATTGATTCCACTGCCAAAAAGCTAAACTTAGAGTATGGAATCGGCTGAGCAAACATGTTTATCACGCCGCTCATCGGTCTTTACCTTCATTTTAGCTTAGCACTTATTATCTAAAATGATTTTTTATTTATACTTAGCCGTGATCTATGCACCACGCCTTGCTATTCGGGACTTAGATAAACATGTTTACTCAGCCTTAAGTTTGTTGTAGTTACTTTTTGCAACAGAATCAATATTGCAAAATTATTAGGGATTTGATATTCTGAATATAGACAAAGGGGACAAAAATAGTACACAATAGAATAAGGTGAAATTAATGCAAATAACAAGACAAAGTGAATATGCTATTAAAACCCTAATTGAAATTGCTAAAGCTCCTTTTGGAGAAGTTCTTTCAACAAAATTTATAGCAGAACAGCAAGATATCCCAGAAGATTTTTTAAAAAAAACTATTAAATTATTAAGTATGGGTGATTTAGTTACAACACAAAGAGGAACACGGGGTGGTGTTCGACTAGCCAAACCAGCTGAAAAAATTACTGTAGCTGATATAGTTTCATCAATTGAAGGGCCTATTGCGTTGAATGTTTGCTTATCCCCCGGATATGAATGTCCTAATAAATCGAATTGTAAAGTTTCGGGAGTTTTAGCTAAAGCCCAACATGCTATGTTAAAAGAACTAAAAAATGTTACATTAGACGAGCTTGTTTAAAAAGTTTTAATTGTGGACAAAAAAGGTCTTAAAGGTAAACTAGGTCCCCTTGAATAAAATTAAGTGTTTGGGAGGAATTAATATGTTTTGTAATCAATGTGAACAAACAGCAAAAGGAATAGCATGTGAAGTTAAAGGAGTTTGTGGGAAAAATGCAGAAGTTTCAGCTCTACAAGATTTAGTATTATGTTCAGTAAAGGAATTATCCGTTTTAGCAAATGAAGCTAAAGAAAAAGGATTAGAACTCGAAAAATTTAATCGCTTTACTATCGAATCAATTTTTACAACCTTAACTAATGTTAATTTTGACTCAAATAGCCTAGCTAAGTATGTACTTGATGTACAATTCTTAGCTAATGAATTAGCACAACAAATACAAAAGCCAGTACCTGAATTTTTTAATAAGATTACTCAAGCCAAATCAACCAAAGAATTAGAATTATTAGGAGAAGAGTTTAGGCTAATTATAGATGAAAATGCTACTGAAGATATTCAATCCTTACAACAAATACTAATATATGGTATTAAGGGTGTAGCTGCCTATGCATATCATGCTTATGTTTTAGGTAATGAAGATGAGAGAATTTATAGCTTTATTCATGAAGCATTAGCTACTATTAATAGAGATAGATCATTAGCTGAGTGGGTTGAATTAGTACTAAAATGTGGTGAAATAAATCTAATCGCAATGGAAATATTAGATGATGCTAATACTAAAACTTATGGTCATCCAGTACCTACTAGTGTTCCTTTAGGACAAAAGAAGGGTAAAGCTATATTGGTGTCAGGGCACGATTTAAAGGATTTATTTGATTTACTAAAGGCGACAGAGGGTAAGGGTATAAACATATATACCCATGGTGAAATGTTACCTGCTCATGGTTATCCAGAACTTAAAAATTTTAGTCATTTCTATGGCCACTATGGGACAGCATGGCAAAATCAAAGAAAAGAGTTTGTTGATTTTCCAGGACCAATTTTAATGACTACAAACTGCATACAAGAGCCAAAAGACAGTTATATAGATAGCATATTTACAACGGGAACAGTTGCATGGCCAGGAGTTACACATGTGGAAAATGGTCAGTTTGATAAACTTATAGATAAAGCACAGCAAATGCCTGGTTTTGAAGAAGATATAGATAAAGGTGAAGTAATGACAGGTTTTGCTAGAAATGCTGTATTATCTGTTGCAGATAAGATAGTAGAGGGTGTTAAACAAGAAAAAATTAAACACTTCATGTTAGTTGGTGGATGTGATGGAATTAAATCGGACAGAAATTACTACACAGAACTAGTCGATAGGTCACCTAAAGATACTGTAATCCTAACACTTGGTTGTGGAAAATTCCGTTTCTTTGACCACAAAATTGGTGAAATAGATGGAATACCAAGGTTGTTAGATATTGGTCAGTGTAATGATGCTTATTCAGCTGTTAAAATAGCATTAGCACTTGCAGAAGCATTTGAATGTGGAGTAAATGATTTGCCATTATCATTAGTACTATCTTGGTATGAGCAAAAAGCAGTATCTATACTTTTAACTCTATTATATTTAGATATTAAAGATATTAGATTAGGTCCATCTCTACCAGCATTTATTAGTGAAGGTGTATTAAATGTATTAGTTGAAAACTATGGTATAAAACCTATTAGTACTGTTGAAGAAGATTTACAAACTATCTTAGGATAATTAATAATAGGAAGCACAGGAAGGAAGTAAGGGGCGGGGAAGCAAGGGGACGGTTCTTTTGCTTCCTTTTTTAGGAAGCAAAAGAACCGTCCCCTTGCTTCCCCCGTCCCGTGCTTCCCTTAGTTTCATAACACCAAATAGGAGGGGGAAAAATGTACTGGGAAGAGGATGCATTAAAAGAATTGAAAAAAGTTCCAGCAATGTTTAGGGGTATAGCAAAAAAAGCAGTAGAAAATGCAGCGTATTCTGAGGGTAAAAATAATATTACTGCTGAGGATGTTACAAAGAGTAGAGAAAATTATCTTAAATTTGCTGAAAAATCTGTTGAGAATAAAGAAAACAAAACTAGGATTGCAGTTGTTCGTTGTGAAACTGTATCAGAAGTTTGTCCCGGTACAGCATGTTTTAAAGCCTTTAATATGCGTGAGCAAGCTTTTAAAGAGTATGAAAATGATGTAGAGATAATCGGTTTTATCACCTGTGGAGGATGTCCGGGACGAAGAATATCAAGACTTGTAAATAGTCTTAAAAAGTTTGGGTTAGATGCAATTCACTTATCATCTTGTATGCTCCTAGATGGAAACTATCCAAAATGTCCACATATTGACGAGATAAATGAAATGCTAAAAAGTAAAGAAATACGCATTATTAAAGGAACTCATCATTAGAGGGGAGTTATTATGGTGTTAGTAAAAAGAACTATTGTTAAAATTGATGAAGAATTGTGTGATGGCTGTGGGGCTTGCATTAGTCCATGTGCAGAAGGTGCACTAACATTAATAGATGGAAAGGCTAAAATAATTCGAGAGGAACTATGTGATGGGGCAGGGTTCTGTATAGGTGTTTGTCCTACTGGTGCACTTACTTTAGAGGAAAGAGTAGCGGAAGAATTTTCTGAGTTAGAGGTAGAAAAAAACTTGAGGCAGTCTAATACAACTTATATACCTCAAAAGTGTAATTTTTGTAGTAACACAGAAGATAATAAATATCTTCTGCCTATAAAGCACAAAGGTGAATCAATGTGGTGTTGTACAAGATGTTTACCAAGGTTAATACATGGTTAATTGATGCATAAATAAGTCTATAAAATCATTATATAGAACAATAATATTAGATTAAGATTAGCAAGTTTGTTTTAGTATAACCAATATAAATAGATTAATATAAATCAAGAAACATGATATGTTTCTTGATTTTTTTATAAATTATTGTTTTGCTAGTTTATGAGGTTAGTGGTAATATATGCTTAGTCTAAAATGATTATGTGGAGGTACTATTATATTGAGATTTTGGTTAACTGTGGCAATAATTCTTATTTTTGATCAAGTTTCCAAATATTTAATTATCACAAATATGAGCCTAGGACAAAGTATTCCAGTAATAAGTGGAATTATAAATTTTACCTATATACATAATCCAGGAGCAGCATTTGGCATGCTAGCTGGTAAATCATGGGTCTTTTATATATCTGCAATTATAGTAATTAGTGCACTAACTTTTTATTATTTAAAATACTCAACGCCATTTTATGCTGTAATTGCTATGGGACTTATAGTTGGAGGCTCAATAGGGAACTTTATTGATAGAATCAGGTTTGATTCTGTTGTAGATTTTATTGATTTGGGATGGTGGCCAATTTTTAATATAGCTGATATTGCCATAGTAGTTGGTGGTATTGTTTTAATTATTTATCTGTTTGTTGAAAGAAGTGAAGAGGAATGGAATTAATAACTTTATTGGTTGAAGATAATATGGATGGAGAAAGACTTGATTTTTTTATTTCTGAACAGATTGATGATATTTCTCGTACTATGATAAAAAACATTATTGATGAAAAAAAGGTTAAAGTAAATGGAGAGAGTAAAAAAGCAAGTTATAAAGTAAACATAGGTGATGAGATAATAGTTGAGCTAGAAGAACCACGTGAGGTTGATATAATACCTCAAAATATTCCACTTGATATAATATATCAAGATTCAGATATTGTGGTAATAAATAAACCTAAAAATATGGTTGTACATCCTGCTCATGGTAACTGGGATAATACCTTGGTAAATGCTTTGTTGTATCATATAAAAGATTTATCTGGTATTAATGGTGAAATTAGGCCAGGTATAGTACATAGACTAGATAAAGATACTTCAGGAGTAATGGTAGTAGCTAAACATGATACAGCTCATAGAAATATTGCTTTACAAATAAAAAATCATACTATTAATAGAGAATATATTGCACTAGTTCATGGAATTATAAAAGAAAACCTAGGAACAATTGATGCACCAATTGGAAGAAGTAAAAAAGATCGTAAAAAAATGGCGGTTATAGGTGAAGGTAAAGAAGCATTAAGTAATTATGAAGTGTTGAATAGATATAAGGATTATACATTACTTAAAGTTAAGCTACTAACTGGCAGAACTCATCAAATAAGAGTTCATTTTTCTTATATTAAACACCCTGTAGTTGGAGATCCTTTATATAGTTCTGGAAAAAACCCATTTGGCTTAGAATCACAAGCATTACATGCTCATCTATTAGGCTTTAATCATCCTAGTACTGATAAGTATGTTGAATTTAAAAGTGAACTACCTGATGATTTGAAATGTATACTTGAAAGTTTAGTTAATAAATGATTGACATATAATTTAGGTTTGTATAAAATCATTTAGGAACCTTTAAGTTGGCCCCGTGAGGCTAGCAAGGATAGTGGGATATCTATGCCTGCCTTCGGTCAAACGAATGGCAGGCTTTTTGTTTTAGAAGGAGGATGAGCATATGAAAATGCGTGAAAAGAATTCCATAATGGATGAAGTTGCAATGAAAAGAGCTCTTACTCGTATAGCCCACGAAATAATAGAAAAAAATAAAGGTGTAGATAACATAGCTATTATTGGTATTAGAAGAAGAGGTGGTCCGTTAGGTGAACGTATAGTAGATGCTATAGAACAAATAGAAGGGGTGAAAGTCCCTTCAGGAGTTCTAGATATAACACTTTATCGCGATGATCTAACTACTTTGGCTGAACAGCCTTTAGTACATAGAACAGAAGTTAATTTTAATATAAAAGGAAAAAACGTAGTTTTAGTAGATGATGTACTATTTACTGGAAGAACTGTTAGAGCTGCCCTAGATGCATTAATTGATTTAGGTAGACCACAGTCAATTCAATTGGCGGTTCTAGTAGACCGAGGCCATCGAGAATTACCAATAAAAGCTGATTATATAGGAAAAAATGTTCCCACCTCTAAAAAAGAAGTTATCTCAGTTTATGTTAAGGAACTAGACGGAAAAGATGAGGTGGTTATACAAGAATTTGTGGATTAGAATACCCTTTAAATTTGTCCAGAGAGGCAGCAAGGGGTAAGACCTTAAAGAGGCATAAAGCCTTCCTTGCTGGCATGGACAAGGAAGGCTTTTTTTATAGCCTAAAAATATTAAGGAGGCTTATAAGTGTGAAATTAGAACAAAGAAAAGACTTATTAGGATTAAGAGAATTAAGCAAAGAAGAAATTGAATCTATTATTGATACTGCTGTTCCAATGAAAGATATTATTAAAAGAGATATTAAGAAAGTACCTACACTAAGGGGTAAAGCCTTAATAACAGTTTTTTATGAGAATAGTACTAGAACTAGAACATCATTTGAGATTGCTGGGAAATATTTAAGTGCTGATACTGTTAATCTTGGAGTTTCTAGTAGTAGTGTACAAAAAGGAGAAAGCTTAAGAGATACAATAAAAACTTTAGAGGTAATGGGTTTTGATTTAATGGTTATGCGACATGCTATGAGCGGAACCCCTCATTATGTAAGTAAAAACACAAATATAAGAATAATAAATGCAGGTGATGGTGCTAATGAGCATCCTACCCAAGCTTTATTAGATATGTATACGATAAAAGAGAAAAAAGGTACTTTAGAAGGACTTAAGGTTGCTATTATTGGGGATATACTTCATAGCAGAGTAGCTAGGTCTAATATATATGGATTAAGTAAATTTGGTTGTGAAATTAGAGTAGTTGCTCCATCAACATTAATGCCTAAAGAAGTAGAAAAACTAGGTGTTAAACCATATTATAGTCTTGATGAAGCATTAGAAGGTGTTGATGTAGTAAATATATTAAGACTTCAAAAAGAAAGACAACAACAGGCTTTGTTTCCCACATTAGATGAGTATGCAAGTCTCTATATAATAAATGAAGACAAGCTATCTAGAGCTAAGGAAGATGTATTAGTATTACATCCTGGACCAATGAATAGAGGGATTGAAATTTCTAGTCGTATTGCAGATAGCACACAAGCACTTATTAATGAACAAGTTACTAATGGAGTAGCAGTAAGAATGGCATTATTGTTCTTGATGATGGGAGGTTCACGCAATGAAATTGCTAATTAAGGGTGGAAAAGTATTAGATCCTATTAATAATATTGATGATGTTATGGATGTATTAATTACAGATGGGAAAATAACTACAGTGCAAAAAAACATTAATGATAATGAAGCAGAAATTATTGATGCTACTGATAAAATTGTATGCCCTGGCTTTATTGACTTACATGTCCATTTCCGAGAGCCAGGACTTGAGTACAAAGAAGACATAACATCAGGTTCTGAAGCAGCAGCTGTAGGTGGCTTTACAACTGTTTGTTGCATGCCTAATACTAACCCGGCTATAGATAATGGGTCAGTTGCTGTTTATATAAAAGACAGAGCAGACAAGACAGGGTTAGTTAATGTTTTTCCAATAGGTAGTATTACAAAAGGGCAAGAGGGAAAAGAGCTAAGTCCTATAGCTGAACTAATTTCTGCAGGATGTGTTGCTATATCAGAAGATGGCCACACAGTAGCTAGCTCTAAAATTATGCGTAATGCTTTGGAGTATTCAAAAATGTTTGATTTACCTGTAATGTGTCATTGTGAAGATAAGCAATTATCAAGAGAAGGGCAAATGCATGAAGGGTATTTTTCTACAATTTATGGGCTAACAGGGATTCCAGCTGAGGCAGAGGATGTAATTGTTGCTCGTGATATAATGCTTTCTCGTTTGACTGGAGCTAAAGTACACTTTTGTCATGTTTCAACCAAAGGTGCGGTTGAATTAATTAGTCAAGCAAAGGAAGAAGGTTTGAATGTTACCTGTGAAGTTACACCACATCATTTAATACTATCTGATGAAATAGTAGGAGATTATGATACAGATACTAAAGTAAGCCCACCATTAAGATCACAAGAACATATTGAAGCACTTATAGAAGGTATAAAAGATGGCACAATAGATTGTATAGCTACTGATCACGCACCACATCATTTTGAAGGTAAGGATTGTGAATATGATTTAGCCGATTTTGGTATATCAGGATTAGAAACAGCTATAGCAGTAATAATGGATAAATTAGTTGATAATAACATAATTACAATAACCAAAATGGTTGAACTAATGGCAGTAGAGCCAGCATCAATCTTAGGTATTGATAAGGGTACTTTAAATGAAGGTAATTTAGCAGATATAACTATTATAGATCCAGAATTAACAAAAGATGTTGATACCAATAATTTTTATTCAAAAGGAAAAAATACACCTTTTAAAGGAAGCACACTAAAAGGCTGGCCAATTATGACTATTGTAAATGGAAGAATAGTTGCGCACGATGGTGTTGTTATATGAGGAGTGTTTGATAACAAATGAAAGGCTATTTGGTTTTAGAAAACGGAAGAGTATTTGAGGGAAAGCTACTAAATGATTGTAGTATGGCTAATGGAGAAGTAGTTTTTAGTACAGCAATGATAAGTTATCAGGATATTATTACAGATCCTTCATATTTTGGTCAAATTGTAGTTATGACGTATCCTTTGGTGGGTAATGTTGGTTTTAACGAAAAAAGCTTTTCATCTCGCTTGGCAATGGTTAAAGGATTGGTGCTTAGGGAAGCTACTGATTTTCCAAGTCATTATGAAATGGAAATGGATTTGATAAGCTTTTTAAATGAAAGTGAAATACCTGTATTAACAGAGGTCGATACAAGAGCTTTAACCAAATTTATTAGAAGTGAAGGTATTATGGGTGGAATAATAACTCACAATATTGATAATAAAAAGCGGCTTATAAACCAAGCAAAAAAAGCATCAGAAGAATTAACTGGTGATTTGGTGCGTTATGTAACCAGAAAAAATGTGATGAAATATAGTAGTGGTCAAAAACGCATAGTACTACTTGATCTAGGAACTAAAAGAGGTGCATTAGAATCATTAATTAAGAGAGGGCTTGAGATAATAGCAGTACCTGCAACTTATGAATTAGAAGACATAATGTCACTAAAACCAGAAGGAGTCTTTATATCAGATGGACCTGGGGATCCTGAGGCTATTAAATCCGTAATTGAAACAACACGAGACTTAATAGGAAAGCTCCCTATATTTGGTGTTGGACTAGGACACCAAGTTTTAGCACTAGCTTTAGGAGCTAAAACATTTAAATTGGCTTATGGACATCGTGGTACTAATCATCCAGTAAAAGATTTAAGTAATAATAGAGTATATATAACAACTCAAAATCATGGTTATGCTGTTTTAGAAAGTTCGATTAATCATTCTGAATTAGAAATAACACTTCGAAGCTTAAATGATAATAGTCTTGAAGGAATAAAACACAAAAACTTACCTGTTTTTTCAGTACAATTTGATCCTGAAGGATTTCCTGGCTATAGTGAGACAGGATTTTTTTATGATAAATTTGTTGAGTTGCTTTAATTCCTGTAATTTGATACGGAGGAGATTATATGCCTATAAATAATGATTTGAAAAAAGTTATGGTAATAGGTTCAGGACCTATTATTATAGGTCAAGCAGCAGAGTTTGATTATGCAGGTACCCAGGCTTGTAGAGCATTAAAAGATGAAGGAATTGAAGTTGTTTTATTAAATAGTAATCCTGCTACTATAATGACTGATGCTGATATAGCAGAACGTGTTTATATTGAACCTATAACAGTACAAACAGTAAAAAAGATTATAGATAAAGAAAAACCTGATGGTTTAATTGCATCACTAGGGGGACAGGTAGGGCTAAACATGGCTCTTTCATTAAGTGATGAAGGAATTTTAGAAGAGACAGGTGTTCCATTACTAGGAACTCCTCTTATAGCTATTAAAAAAGCAGAAGATAGAGATTTATTTAAACAAACAATGGAAGAAATAGATGAGCCGATGGTTGAAAGCGAAATTGTAAACTCAGTAGATGAGGCAGTTATGTTTGCTGATTCTATTGGATACCCATTAATTATAAGACCAGCATACACATTAGGTGGTACAGGTGGGGGTACAGCCCATAACGAAGAAGAATTACGTACTATTGTTTATCGTGGATTAAAAAGTAGTCCCATAAATCAAGTATTAGTAGAAAAAAGTATAGCAGGTTTTAAGGAAATAGAATTTGAGGTTATGCGAGATCATAACGATAATTGTATAACCATATGTAGTATGGAAAATATAGATCCAGTAGGTATACATACTGGAGATAGTATTGTGGTTGCACCTGCACAAACTTTAACTGATGAAGAGTATCAAATGTTAAGGGCTTCTGCAATCAAGATGATTAGACATCTAAAAATAGCTGGTGGCTGTAATGTTCAGTATGCCTTAGACCCATTTAGCAAAAAATATTATGTTATTGAAGTTAACCCTAGAGTAAGTCGCTCTAGTGCTTTAGCTTCAAAAGCAACTGGCTATCCAATAGCTAAAGTAACTACCAAAATAGCAATCGGCTATAACCTTGATGAAATACCTAATGAAATAACTGGAAAAACAACAGCATGTTTTGAACCTGCAATAGATTATGTAGTTTTAAAAGTACCGCGTTGGCCATTTGATAAATTTGTGTTTGGTGATCGCAAATTAGGCACACAAATGAAGGCTACTGGTGAAGTCATGGCTATAGATAGGAGCTTTGAAGCTGCTTTCCTTAAGTCGATTCGTTCTCTTGAAATAGGGATAAAAGGGTTAATTTTACCAGAATTAATTGAATTGAATAATAAACAGCTTATAGAACGCTTAAAATTTGCCGATGATGAAAGAATATTTATCCTTGCTGAAGCATTTAACCGTGGATTTACCATTGATGAGATATGGGATATTACTAAAATAGATAAATACTTCTTAAAAAAGATAAAAAATATTATAGATTTTACAGATCGTTTAGCCAAAAAAGATCTAACAGAAAAAATTTTGAAAGAAGCAAAGAAGATAGGTTTTTCCGATTTTGAAATAGCAAAAATAAAAGGCTTAAATGAAGATGAAATTAGAAAAGTGAGAAATGATAATTTAGTTACACCAACATATAAATTAGTTGATACTTGTGCAGCAGAGTTTGATGCAGAGACACCTTATTTTTATTCATGTTATGAAGAAGAAAATGAAGCCTTACATGACCCTAATGCTAAAAAGGTTTTAGTTATAGGAAGTGGCCCTATTCGCATTGGGCAAGGCATAGAATTTGATTACTGTTCAGTTCACTGTGTCTGGGCACTTAAAGATGCTGGCATGAAGGCAATTATAGTAAACAACAATCCTGAAACAGTTAGTACAGATTTTGATACTTCAGATAGATTATACTTTGAACCACTTATCTATGAAGATGTTATGAATATTATAGAGGAAGAAAAACCTGAAGGAGTTATAGTACAATTTGGTGGTCAAACTGCTATAAACTTAGCTAAACCATTAGATAATGCTGGAGTTAAAATACTTGGGACAACTAATGATAGCATAGATAGAGCTGAAGATCGTGATCGTTTTGATGCTCTAGTTGAAGAACTAGACATTCCACGCCCGCCAGGAAAAACAGCGGTATCCTTTGAAGAGGCAGTTAAAATTGCCAATAAGATTGATTATCCTGTCTTAGTAAGACCATCCTATGTTCTTGGTGGAAGAGCTATGGAAATAGTATACAATGAAGAAGAGCTTAAGCAATATATGGAAAATGCAGTTAAAATAAATAGAGAATACCCTGTTTTAGTTGATAAATATTTACTAGGTAAAGAGGTAGAAGTAGATGCGGTTTGTGATGGTAAAGAAGTTTTGATACCAGGTATAATGCAGCATATTGAAAGAGCTGGAGTTCATTCTGGTGATAGTATGGCAGTATATCCACCTTATGATTTAAGTGAAGAGATAAAAAATAAAGTTGTAGATTATACTACTAAAATTGGCCTTGCATTAGATGTACGAGGACTTATAAATATCCAGTTTGTTGAGTATGATAATGAGCTTTACGTATTAGAAGTTAATCCCCGTTCAAGCCGTACAATTCCTATAATAAGTAAGGTTACCGGAGTACCAATGGTGAAATTAGCCACAGAAATTATATTAGGAAAAACTTTGCAAGATTTAGGATATAACGGGGGAATAATACCTGAATTAGATTTTTATGCAGTAAAAGTTCCGGTGTTTTCATTTAACAAATTAGATAATGTTGATATTAGTTTAGGACCTGAAATGAAGTCAACAGGTGAAGTGATGGGAATAGATAGATCGCTAAAAACCGCTATATACAAAGGACTTTTAGCTGCAGGCACAAACATACCAAGTAAAGGCACAATTGTTGCAACTATAGCAGATAAAGATAAATTAGAGGCCATACCAATATTAATAGAGTTTACTAAACTAGGTTTTAGGGTTTTAGCAACTGAAGGAACTGCTAATGCTTTAGCAGAAGAAGGGGTAGAAGTTGAAACTGTTAAGAAGATTAAAGAAGGTTCACCAAATATAGTTGATCTAATTAGACAAGGTGAGGTTGACTTAGTTGTAAACACATTAACTCATGGTAGAAAACCTTTTAGTGATGGTTTTAATATAAGAAGAGCAACTGTTGAGTTAAATGTGCCTTGTTTAACCTCGCTTGACACGTTAAAGGTTATGCAAGAGGTTATAGAAGAGGGCGAAAACATAGCTGAAGTAAAAATCAATTCTATACAGGATTATGTTAAAATTAACTAAGATTCTACTGCAAAAACCTTATTATCGAAGTAAACATTGAATAATTATAAATGCTCTTGTATGAATATTATTCTACGCAGTAGAATCAATTTTGAATTTTAAATTTTTAATTCTTAATTAATGATGAAAAGTAAAGCTTTTCTATATATTATATGATATCAATAATAAAGGGAAACTTTGTTTCCCAACCTCAATTAAAAATTAAGAATTGAGAATTAAGAATTGATTCCACTACCAAAACATATTTGCAAAGCAAACGATGAATAATTATAAATAGTTTTGCATAAAGGTTGAAAACGTAAGAGAGTATAGTTGAACTTTAAGTTATAAAGTAGCAAAAAATAAATTATAAATGGGGGTAATTATATGCCTTCTCTGGCAAATGGATTGGTTGTAGGGCATAGGAAACTTAGTAAGGATATGTACGAATTAGAATTCATAGCACCAGAAATTGCCAATGAATGTAAGCCCGGTCAATATATCAACCTTAAAGTTGGTAATGAGCTTGATCCTTTACTAAGAAGACCACTAAGCCTTTATGATGTAGATAAAAGGTTAGGTAGTATAACTTTGCTTTATAAAGTTGTAGGAAAAGGGACCCAAATATTAACTCGAACTAAAGTAAAAGAATATGTAGATGTTATGGGCCCACTCGGTAGAGGTTTTAAAATACTAGAAGAAAAAAGTAATGCTTTACTTATTGGAGGTGGAGTAGGTATTGCTCCATTAGTATATTTAGCTAGAGTGCTTAAAGATAATAATTGCAATGTTCAAGTACTTCATGGAACAGACACAAAAAACAATTTGGTTGATTTTAATAAATTAGAAGAAATTGGTGTTGAATATATCCTAGCAACTGATGATGGAAGTTTTGGATTTAAAGGTTTTGTTACTGATTTTTTAAAGGAAAAAATTAACCCTAAAGAAATAGATTATATATATTGTTGTGGTCCTGAACCAATGATGGCAGAAGTGGCTAAATATGCTCTGGTAAATAATATTGATGGTGAAGTTTCACTTGAAGAACATATGGCTTGTGGAGTAGGTGCATGTCTAGGATGTGCTCGCAAACTAAAAAGTAAAGATGAATTATATGTTAAGGTTTGTAAAGATGGACCTGTATTTAATATTAATGAAGTGGAACTTAACAAATAGTTTTAATCTTAAACTTCTGATAGGAGGTTAACACCTTGAAAAAAAATGAGGACAAAAGCCCTGAAATGATCGTTAACTTAGGGGGGCTTAGACTAAATAATCCTGTAACTGTAGCATCAGGAACATTTGGTTATGGTAGAGAATATGAGGACTATGTAGATATAAGCAAAATTGGTGGGATTATAGTAAAAGGTACTACACTAGAGGCACGCCCTGGTAACCCACCACAGAGAATATTTGAAACACCTGCAGGAATGCTAAATGCCATAGGTCTAGAAAACCCAGGTATTGATGTTTTTTTAAATGAGTTTTTACCTGAATTAGTTGAAAGAAATGTTACAGTTATAGCTAATATTGCAGGAAATATAGTAGAAGAATATGCTGAGGTAACTAGAAGAATAGAAAAACATAAAGGCATAGCCGCAATAGAACTTAATATTTCATGTCCTAATGTAAAACAAGGAGGATTGCAATTTGGAACTGATCCTAAAGCAGTGAAAGATGTAGTTAAAGCAGTAAAATCTGAAACCTCTATACCAGTAATACCAAAGTTATCACCTAATGTTACTGATATTGTAGAAATTGCCAAAGCAGCAGAAGCTGGTGGCGCTGATGCCTTATCTATGATAAACACATTAATGGGTATGGCAGTTGATATAAATACAAGAAAACCAGTTTTAGGAAACATATTTGGGGGATTGTCGGGTCCAGCAATTAAACCTGTTGCATTAAGAATGATTTATCAAGTTTATAAGGAAGTAGACTTACCGATTCTTGGCGGTGGAGGCATAATGAATGTAAATGATGCACTAGAGTTTATAATGGTTGGTTCTTCTGCTATATCTATTGGTACAGGAAACTTTGTAAATCCTCAAATTGCTGAAGATATAATAACAGGACTAAGAGATTACTTAGAAGCGAATAGCATAACTTCAATAGAAGATATAGTAGGTGTAGCTGTACAAAGATAAAACTTATTTTTGGGACATGAGGACAAGGTACCTGTTCTCATGTCCGGGTTTATTTTTGTTTGTACATTGACTCACTTGCTTAATTGAATAATACTATAATTATATTTAATACAGTAAAAGGAGGAATTGGATTTGCAGTCTAAAGATAGGATAGTTTTAGCACTTGATGTTGATACTAAAAATGAAGCCTTAGAATTAGTTGGAAAATTGAGTGATCACGTAGGAGTTTTTAAAGTAGGGATGCAGCTTTTTAATACTACTGGTCCAGATATAGTTAAAGAGATTAATGACTTAGGTGGTAAGGTTTTTGTAGATTTAAAATTTCATGATATACCTAATACAGTTGGGTCTGCAGCTAGGGTATTAACACGTTTAAACAGTTATATGTTTAATATTCATGCTGCTGGTGGTAAAAAGATGATGGAACAAGCAGCAAAAGACACTTTAAATGAAGCTGAAAAATTAGGCAAAAATTCACCACTTTTACTTGCAGTAACTGTATTAACAAGTATTTCACAAAAAGAATTGGAAGAAGAAATGTTTATTAGTGATTTAAAAATACCTGAATTGGTAGAAAAATGGGCTTTAATGGCCAAACAATCAGGAGTTACAGGCGTAGTTTGCTCTCCTCAGGAGATTGAAATAATTCGTAAGGCGTGTGGGTCAGATTTTGTAATAGTAACACCAGGTATTCGTCCATCTTGGTCAGAACAGAATGATCAAAAAAGAATTACTACACCTCGCCAAGCTTTAGAATTGGGTGCAGATTATATGGTTATAGGTAGACCAATTACAGAGGCAAAAGACCCAGTTGAAGCAGCACAAAGTATAATTGAAGAATTGGAGGCTTAAAATTTTATGTTAACTCATGAACAAATAATTAAAATATTTGAAGATTCTGGTGCCCTAATGGAAGGACACTTTAAACTAACCTCGGGTAGACACAGCAATCAATATATGCAGTGCGCTCAAGTATTGAAAAATCCAAACTATACAGAAAAACTTGCTATAGAAATAGCTGAGAGATTTAAAAATGATAATATTGAACTAGTAGTAGGTCCTGCAATGGGTGGAATTATAGTAGGGTATGAAGTAGCAAGACAATTTGGTATAACTAGTATATTTTGTGAAAGACAAGATGGAGAAATGACACTACGTAGAGGTTTTAGTATAAAAGAAGGACAAAGGGTTTTGGTTGTAGAAGATGTTGTGACAACTGGTGGATCAGTATTAGAGACTATCGAAGTAGTTAAAAAAGCAGGTGGAAATGTAGCTGGTGTAGCTGTATTAGTAGATAGAAGTGGTGGTAAAGCTGATTTTGGAGTTAAAAAAGAAGCTGTTTTAACTATGAATATTGAATCTTGGGAAGAAGAAAATTGTCCTTTATGTAAAGAAGGCAAATTACCTGCCATAAAACCAGGAAGCAGAAGCTCATAGGAGGGAAATAGTGAAGACATTTTTAAATGGAAAGGAAATGCAATTTGTAGATGGTGGCTATGAATATGTTTTTTCAAAACCATATAAACGATCTAATTCTGAAACAATAGAAAAAGGGAATGGTAATAAGTTATACATACAAATGTACGATAATGGGGTTATTATAAGAACCTTGATTGGTGAAAAGGAAGTAAATACTTTAATTAATAGAAATGTAGAAATAGACACTAAAAACAACAAGGTATATATATTAGAAAAAGATGATGAAGTAAAAAAACATGATGATGGATCAGTAGAAATAATAAAATCATCAACAGATTAATTATTTAACTGCAAAAAGCTAAACTCAGCCTTAAGTTTGTTGTAGTTACTTTTTGTAACAATATCATTATTAGATTTTAAAAGCGAATAATTTGAGTAGAAATAAAATCAATCAAACAGGCTAGATATTAATTTTTCTAGCCTGTTTTTTTGTTATATGGGATATATAAGTAATATATGCTTTTTTATTGATTTTAATTAGATTGGTTGTTTACTATGAATTTTTTATTATATTCAGATTGTGGATTTACAAGTATAGTTTTAAATTTATCATAGGTTACCATACCTGGTTTAGCCCCAGGTGGTTTGCGTACATTTAATCTAAAAGTATAGTCTATTTCAACCTTATCTGCATCTTGGGCATTACTAAAATATGCAGCTAAAGAAGCTGCTTCTTCAAGGGTATTATTAGGCAGTTCTTCTAGTTTATTAATTTTTTTATTGCAATTTATTATTACATGACTACCTGGAATATTTCTAGCATGTAGCCATATGTCATACCTATCTGCTTCTTTAGTAGTAAGAATATCATTTTGTCTATTGTTTCTGCCCACATAAATAATATAATTATCAGATGATAGGTATTTACGTGGTTGGCTTTTTTCTTGTTTTGCTTTACTTGTTTTACTTGATTTACTAGCTTTACTTTTTTCTTTTACATAACCTTCTTTTTCTAACTCTTCAATTATCTCTGCTATTTCACCATGTGTTTCTGCAAGTGAAATATTATGAATTACTGATTCTAGGTATGATATTTCTTTTTTGTTTTTAGCCATTAACTTTTCTAAGTGTTTTAAAGATTTTTGACTTTTATTATAAATTTTAAAATATCTTTGTGCATTTTCTATTGGTGTATACCTGGGATCTAGATCTATAGTTGTATAATTACCTGTATAAAAATTTTCTAATTCGGTTTTAGATTGTCCTTTTTTTATTTGATGGGAAAATGCAGTTATAAGCTCTCCCCAGACTTTGTATTTCTCATTTTTTATTGCTTTTTCGTAATCTCCTTGTTGATAGAAATCTTTCTTATATAATCTATCAAGATTGCTCTTCAAATTTTTTATCAAATTACTTTTTGTAGATTCTAATTTTAAGTGAGCTAATTTATTTGCATAGAAGTAATCACAAGCAAGATTCATAGACTCAAATTTTGTACAGTTATTTCCGATTTGAAATGGCGCAAAATCATTTAACTTGTTATCATTTTCAACTACACATGGATATATAACTCCTTTGTCTATGTCAGTTAAAAGAGATATTAAATAATTATATATTTTGGATAGTTCAAATTCTCCACATTGTTCTACTGGAGTGTTATTCTCTAGTCCTGCATTTAAACAAAGTTCTTTTGCAGAAAAAGGGCTAATTCCAGTAAATGTTCTAAAAAGTGCTTGAGGAAGCTTAGCTTCTGCATGATTTTCCCATATAGTTTTGGCAAAAACATCAAATTGAGTAATAAAAGGGTTTAATTTTCCTTGACTAGGAGGGAAAAGATATTCTTTTCCTGGAAGTACTTCACGGTATGAGCTTATATCACTTCCATATCTATTTATAGCATCTAGTATAATATTGTTATCTGGATCTATAAGTATTAGATTTGAGTGCTTGCCCATCAACTCGCAAACTAATGTTTTATCTTTCCATTCACCAAAATCGTTTAGGGCTTCTATTCTTATATGAACTATACGTTCTAACTCAAGTTGTTTTACCTCTTTGATTTTGCCGCCTTCTAGATGTTTGCGTAAAAGCATACAAAATGTTGGGGCTTTTTTAGGGTTTACTTTTTTTTCACTACTTATATGAAGTCTAGACCACTGGGGATTAGTAGATATTAGTAGTCGAAAACTACCAATACGTGGTTTTCTAAGAGATAAAATAATCTCATCTTTTTCAGGCTGATAAATTTTATCAATTCTAGAATCAATAAGATCAGCATTTAGTTCATGAGTAATAGCTTTAATTGTTATTCCATCAAAAGGCATAGAATTTCCTCCTTGTATTAGAAAAAGTATAGCATTTGTAATAATATTAAGACAAATAAGTTGTATAGTATTGTTAAGTCATTACTTATAATATTATATAGAGAGAATGACTACGTAAAAAAAACGAGGGTTTATTAATGAATGAAAAAATAGCAACCTTTTTTAAGGATATACTAAATGAAGTTTATTTAATTGAGAATAAAAAGTTGGAGATTTCAGGAGATATACTAAGATACAAAGACGAGATAAAGCGCCTTAATCTAATTTTAAAATTTGTAATTTGTGATCTAGATAAGCATAAATTATTTGAACAAGCGGCAATTGTTGCTATTAAAAATAATGAAAGTGAGATGATTAACCAAATTAAAAAATTCTATAGTCATACAGAACAAGAAAAAAATAAAGATTTAGTTGAGATAATACGATCTGAAATAAATTATGCAAATCGTTTTATAGAAGTTATAAGAAAACAATTGAAAATGCCAGCTAATACTACATTTGTTGAAAAAAGAATGGTTAAAGAAATAACTAAATTTATTACGGAGCAAGCAAGATTATACAAACAAGTAAATAAATAAATTAAGTTATAGTAAAATCTTGACTATAACAACAAAATATATAAAACTAGACTTTAAGATAATTAGGGAGGTTGAAACCAACAATGGCAGAAAAAATCAAAGTAATAATTACCGGTGCATTAGGGAAAATGGGTGTGGAAGCTGTTAAAGCTGTACACGAAGATAATGAACTATCTTTAGTTGGAGTTGTTGATGTAAAAGGAAAAGGAGAAAATTTTTCTGAAATAGTAAATAATAAGGAAATAAATTTAAATCTAGAAAATGACTTAGACAGAATAATTGCAAAAACTAAACCAGATGTGATGGTTGATTTTACAAATCCACAGGCAGTATTCAATAATGTTAAAACAGCTTTAAGTAATAAAATTACATGTGTTGTAGGAACAACTGGATTAAATGAGGTTGAATTAAATCAATTAGAAAAACTTGCTATAGAGCAGGAAGTTGGAGTTGCAGTGATTCCTAACTTTGCTATAGGGGCAGTTTTGATGATGAAATTTGCAAAAGATGCAGCTAAGTATTTTTCAGATGTAGAGGTTATAGAGTTACACCATGATCAAAAAATGGATGCACCTTCAGGAACAGCTATAAAAACGGCTCAAATGATTACGGAAAACAGAGAACAACGTCCGCCTCGTAATACAAAAGAGTTTGAAAAGGTTGCTGGAGCTCGTGGTGGGGATGTAAACCAAGTAAGAATACATAGTGTAAGATTACCTGGATTTATAGCACATCAAGAAGTAATATTTGGTGGTGTAGGACAAAGCTTGACTATAAGGCATGATTCTTATGATAGAGTAGGGTTTATGCCAGGTGTTATAATGGCTATTAAACATATGATTGAAACTAAAGGCTTAGTCTACGGATTAGAAAATATAATGTAGTTTAGGATAGCAGAGCTTATTTGCTTTGTCATGTGAAACAATTTGTTTCTATGGATTCACGTTACATTTAACATAATTTATAGTGCCAATTAGAAATATAAACTATAGAAGATAGGTTTAAAAAAATCTATCTTCTTTTTTGTATAATAATATGTAACTATAATTCTAGACAGGCACCACTTGCAATAGGAATACATATACTGCTATTAGTTGTAGCAATAAACAAATTAACCCAAAGCCAAAGGGGGTAAAAAGGTGAGTTCAGCACTTTCAGGACTTAAAATATCTGTTATTGGAGGAGATGAGAGAGAATTAATATTAATTTCAGAACTTGTGACAATGGGAGCTACTGTAACTGTAACTGGTTTTCCTAAAGATAGGGTTTGCCATGGTGCATTTGTAGTAGATAGTGTTAATGAAGCACTAAAAAGTGCTGAGGCAGTAATATTGCCTTTGCCAGGAACTAATACAGAAGGTGTTATTCGAGCAGTATTTGCAGAGAATCAACTTAAATTAACTGAACAAGGTATTGCTAATCTTGGTCCAAATAATTTAGTTATTATAGGATCTGCAAGAGAATACCTTAAGGAATGGTCTGAAAAATATGGGTTTAAACTTTTAGAAATTATTGAGATGGATGATTTAGCTATACTAAATTCAATACCCACAGCAGAAGGTGCAATACAAATAGCTATGGAGCAAACACCAATCACTATACATGGAAGTAATATTTGTGTTATAGGGTTTGGTCGAGTTGCTGTGACCTTAGCTAGAAGTTTAAAAGCATTAGGAGCCGAAGTTACTGCTGTTGCAAGAAATCAAGGTCAACTTGCAAGGGCTTATGAGATGGGGTTGAAAATAGCTGATTATGATCATCTTAAAGAGATTACAAATAATAGTGATATTATTTATAATACTGTTCCTGCAATGATGCTTGATAAGTCTACACTTAAATACTGTAATCCTGATGCTGTGATAATAGATTTAGCAGCACAACCAGGGGGTACTGATTTTGAAGCAGCAAACTCATATGGCCTTAAGGCAATTCTTGCTCCAGGGCTACCAGGAAAAGTAGCACCAACTACAGCAGGTAAAATTTTGGCTAATGTTATACCAAGATTAATAATTAATGAACTCGCCGATTCTAAAGGTAACTTGCTTTTTGGTTAGCAAGGAGGTGCTAAAGTGCAAGAAGTACAAGAAATTCGGTTGAAAGGTGTAAAAGTAGGTGTTGTTTTAACTGGTTCTCACTGTACTATAGATGATGCGTTAATTCAGCTTGATGCTTTAAAAAAAGAAGGTGCAGAAATTTACCCAATTCTATCAAATACAGTTGATAAAGTTGATAATCGCTTCTATAAAGTGAAGGACCTAAAGAGTGCTCTTGGTAATATAACTAAGAAACCAATTATTAATACTATTGTTGGTGCAGAACCTATAGGCCCACAAAAGTTTCTTGATATTGTTGTCATTGTTCCAGCCACAGGCAATACAATTGGCAAATTAGCAAATGGCATAGTTGATACTCCTGCTTTAATGGCAGCAAAGGCACAATTGAGAAATCAAAGACCAGTAGTTGTTGCTGTTTCTACAAATGATGCTTTATCAATAAACGCTAAAAATATAGGGCTATTATTAAATATGAAAAATATATATTTTGTACCATTTAGACAAGATGACCCAGTAGGAAAAGCAAATTCTGTGGTAGCGGATTTAGATAGATTAATTGACACGATTGTATGTGCCTTACGAGGAAAACAGATTCAGCCTGTTATGTTAGGGCCTGTATAAGCATTGAGCAAGGGAATGCTATTATGCTACAATACTAATTAGATATTTTTTACAGGAGGTAATTGTTTTGGCAGATGGAGTAAGATTAGCAGTTGTTGGTTCAACAGGAGCTGTTGGGCAAGAAATGTTACAAATATTAGAAGAAAGAAACATAAAAATAAAAGATTTAATATGTTTAGCAGATCCACGTGAGGAAGGAACAAAACTTAAGTTTAAAGGTGAAACGTTAACAGTTAAAGGAGCATCAGCAGATTCTTTTAAGAATGCTGATGTTGCTTTATTTGCTGTAGATAGTAATATAACTAAACACTTAGAACCATTAGCAAAACAAAATAATTGTGTGGTAATAGATAATAGCTCAGCATATAGGTTAGATGACAATGTTCCACTAGTAGTTCCTGAAGTAAACCCTCATGATATAGAATGGCATAAAGGCATAATAGCTAATCCAAACTGTTCTACGATTATAATGGCAGTAGCCATTAATCCTATTCATAAGGCTGCTGGTTTAAAAAGAGTAGTAGTTTCTACTTATCAAGCAGTTTCCGGTGCTGGTGTTGCTGGTATTAACGAATTAGATGAACATGTAAATAGCCATTTAAATAAATCAGAAATGATACCACAAACATTTCAATATCCGATAGCTTTTAATTTAATACCACATATAGATGTTTTCACAGATAATGGTTACTCCAAAGAAGAAATGAAAATGGTTAATGAAACAAGAAAAATTATGAATACACCGGAATTAAAAATATCTGCTACTGCAGTAAGAGTTCCAGTTTATAGAAGTCATTCCGAAGCTATAAATTTAGAAACAGAGAAAATATTATCAGTTGAGGAGACTAGAAGAATATTATCTGATTCTTCTGGCATAATAGTTCAAGATGATCCAACAAATAATATTTATCCAATGCCATTATACACTTCATATAAAGATGAGGTTTTTATTGGTAGGATAAGAAAAGATATCTCTAGTGATAATGGTCTATCATTTTGGGTCGTAGCTGACCAAATTAGAAAAGGTGCAGCAACAAATGCTGTACAAATTGCTGAGATAGTAGTTGATAAAAACCTTTATTAAGAAGGTGAATAATATTGAAAATTGTTGTTCAGAAGTTTGGCGGGACATCACTCGCTACTCCTGAGCTTAGAGAAAAAGTTTGTGAAACAATAATTGCAGCCAAAGAAGAAGGATATGCTATTGTTGTAGTGGTATCAGCTATGGGAAGAGTGAATGAACCCTATGCCACTGATACGTTAATAAATCTAGTTAAACAAATTAATGAGAATCCACCAAAACGTGAGCTAGATATGATAATGTCTTGCGGTGAAATATTGTCTGGTAGCTTATTAACTAGCAAGCTTATAGCCGAAGAAATAAAGAGTGTTTTTTTTACTGGTGAACAAGCTGGTATAATTACTGATGGAAACTATGGAGATGCCCATATACTATATGTAAATCCTAAAAAAATATTTGAGTATTTAGAAAATGATTTTGTTGTAGTAGTAGCAGGGTTTCAAGGTGTAACTGAAGAGGGAGAATTAACTACATTAGGTAGAGGGGGAAGTGACACTACTGCTAGCGCTCTAGGTGTTGCAATTAATGCAGAAGTAATAGATATTTTTACTGATGTCGAAGGTATTATGACTGCTGACCCAAGAGTGGTGGAAAATGCTCGGTTATTAGATGTGATAACCTACAATGAAGTTTGTCAGTTAGCTAGAGAAGGAGCTAAAGTAGTTCATCCTCGTGCTGTTGAAATAGCAATGCAAAAAAGTATTCCCTTAAGAATACGTTCAACCTTTACAAATTCGCTTGGTACTATGGTTACTCATAATATAAATGAAGCACAGACAATAAACATAATGAGAGATCGTCTGATAACAGGTATAACGTATACTTCAAATATTTCTCAAATAAGAATTTTAATTAATGACATAAAGGATAGAAAAGAAATAGAACTAAAAATTTTCAAATCTTTAGCTCTTGCTAATATAAGTGTTGATTTTATCAGTGTACAGCCAGACTTGATTATGTTTACCGTTTTTAAAGATTCCCTAGAAAAAGCATTAGAAGTATTAAAAAACCTTGATATATATCCTGAAATTGAGGTAGACTGTTCAAAAGTGGCAATAGTTGGAGCAGCTATGACAGGTATACCTGGAATTATGGCAAAGATAATGGAAGCATTAACTGAAGAAGATATAACATTACTTCAATCAGGGGATTCTTATACAAATATTTGGTGTTTAGTTAAAAAAACAGATATGCAAAAAGCAGTAAAGGCCCTTCACAACAAATTTCAGTTGGGGAATAAAAATTGAAGGATGGTGGAAAAATGAAAGATACTAAGCTATTAACGGCAATGATAACTCCTTACACAGAAGATTTAGAGGTAAACTATGCAAAAGCCGAAGAGGTAGCAGAATACCTAGCTAACAATGGAAATGATGGTATCGTAGTTTGTGGTACTACAGGAGAATCACCAGTATTATCAGTAGAAGAAAAAGTGAATATGTATAAGACAGTTAAAAACAAAGTAGGTGACAGAGTTAAGGTATGGGCTGGTACTGGTTCTAACTATACAAAAGGATCAGTAGAGTTGACTAAAAACGCAGAAAAAATAGGTGTAGATGGCATAATGGCTGTTGCACCTTACTATAACAAACCTTCTCAGGAGGGTATGTATCGTCATTTTAAAGCTATTGCCGAAAGCACTTCTTTACCAATTATGCTTTATAATGTACCTGGTAGAACAAGCTCTAACCTATTACCTGAAACAGTAGCTAGGTTAGCAGAAATAGACAATATATTAGCAATTAAAGAAGCTAGTGGTGATATGGATCAAGTATCTGCAATTAAAACAAAAACAGATGAAAAATTGGCTATTTATTCAGGAGATGATTCTTTAACTTTACCTATGCTAGCAATAGGAGGAGTTGGAGTTGTAAGTGTAGCTGCACATATTGTAGGAAATGAAATTAAGAGTATGATAGAAGCCTTTGATAAAGGAGAAACTAAAAAGGCTTTAGATATTCATAAAAACCTATTTTCTATATTTAAGGGATTATTTATTACATCTAATCCAGTGCCAGTAAAAGAATCCTTGAATTTAATGGGTATGAATGCAGGAAGCTTTAGGTTACCATTAATTCCAGCAACAAAAGAAGAGAAAGTTTATCTTAAAGATTTATTAAAAAAATATAAGAAATTATAAAAATAAGTAAAAATAATAAATTACTGAAAAAGATAGACTTTTAGTCTATCTTTTTCATTTTTAAATGAAAAATGTTAAGTTTACATTAATTTGCAAAGTTGTTAGATTCGAAACAATCAGATATAATAAGCAAAGCGGAATATTCGGATTTACTTATTAAAATTAAAAAAGAGTAAAGGAGGTGTTTGGATGTCAGATGCGGATTCACGTATACAACTTATTCCTCTGGGCGGTTTTGGTGAAATAGGCAAAAATATGCTAGCAGTTAAATATGAGGATACTATAATTGTTATAGATTGTGGTTTGATGTTTCCAGAAGAGGAATTATTAGGTATAGATGTTGTTATACCTGATATAAGTTATCTAGTAGAGAACAAAGAAAAAGTAAAAGCTATTTTACTTACTCATGGTCATGAAGATCATGTTGGAGCTTTACCATATGTATTAAAGGAGATTAATGTTCCTGTTTATGGAAGTCGACTAACAGTAGGTATAGTAGAAGGAAAGTTAAAAGAGCACAATATTAACAATGCAGACTTAAGAGTAGTGCGCCCAAGAGAAAAAGTATCAACTGGACCTATTGAAACTGAGTTTTTTAGAGTAAGTCATAGTATACCAGATTGTATGGGAGTGGCAATAAATACTCCATTAGGTATTGTATTGCATACCGGTGATATAAAACTAGATCAAACTCCTGTAGATGGACAGGTAGTTGATTTTAGAAAACTTGCTGAATACGGAGAAAAAGGTGTACTTGCTATGCTTGGAGATAGTACGAATGCTGATAGAACTGGTTTTACTATGTCCGAAAAAGTTGTAGGCAACACCTTTGAGGAGTTATTTGGAAAATGTAGTGGAAGAATAATTGTTACTACTTTTGCTTCTAATGTTCATAGAATACAACAGGTTGTGACTAATGCGGAAAAATACGGGCGTAAAGTTGCTGTTGTAGGAAGAAGCATGGTGAATAATGTTAAAATAGCTAAGGAACTAGGATATATTAATATATCAGAAGATGTATTAATTGAAATGGAAGATATAAAAAAATATCCACCTAACAAAGTAGTAATAATAACTACAGGTTCCCAAGGAGAGCCAATGTCAGCACTTACTAGAATGGCTACTGCAGATCATAGATGGGTGGTATTGCAACCAGGGGATACAGTAATAATATCTGCTACCCCCATTCCTGGAAATGAAAAACTTGTAGCTCGAACTGTTGATTTATTATTCCGCCAAGGAGCTGAGGTGATTTATGAAAAAGGTATAGGGGTACATGTTTCTGGGCATTCAGCTCAAGAAGAGTTGAAAATATTAATAAATCTAATCCGCCCAAAATATTTTATTCCTGTACACGGAGAATATCGCCATTTAATGAAACATGCTAAATTAGCGGAAAGTTTAGGGATACCACCTTCAAAAATATTTGTTGCTGAAAATGGACAAGTTATTGAGATAGGTAGAAAAAAGGCGACTTTTAATGGTAAGGTGGCTGCAGGTAAAGTTTTAGTGGATGGTCTTGGTGTTGGTGATGTAGGAAATATTGTACTTCGTGATCGTAAACAATTATCCCAAGATGGGATAATGATTGTAGTAGTAACTATAAATAAAGATAATAACGAAGTAGTTGCAGGTCCAGATATCGTAACAAGAGGTTTTGTTTATGTAAGAGAATCTGAACAGCTTATAGAAGACGCTAAAGAAAAAGCAAAAGAAGCTTTAGATATTTGTTATAAGAAAAACCTTACGGAATGGGCAGTTATAAAAGCTCAGGTTAGGGATAAGTTAGGTAAACATTTATATGAAAAAACAGGCCGTAGGCCAATGATATTACCAATAATCATGGAAGTTTAGTAAAAAAAGGCTGAGCCAAATTCGAGATAAAGTATTGACGAGTAGCGTGATAAACAATTTTGCTCAACTGGGTCTTAGTATAGCAGTAAACCAAAAAATACGCAGAATTATTTTCTGCGTATTTTTTTTTGCAAACAGGCAAATCTATATTTAAAGAACTTATTAGAAAGGAGCACTTAATTTGGATCAACAAAATCCTACGCCACAAGAACAGAATCCAAACCCTCAAGACCAAAACCAAGCCAAATTAGATAATATTAAAGAATTAGGGCAGGTAGATATTCCTAGTTTTAAAAGTGATATTCATTGTTTAACCATAACTGGACAAGTAGAAGGTCATATGGTGCTTCCTCCTCAGAATAAAACAACTAAATATGAACATGTTATTCCTCAGTTAGTTGCAGTTGAGGAAAATCCACAAATAAAAGGTTTATTAGTTGTGTTAAACACAGTTGGTGGTGATATTGAAGCAGGATTAGCACTTGCAGAAATGATTACAAGTCTTTCTAAACCAACGGTATCAATTATATTAGGTGGTGGACATTCTATTGGAGCTACAATAGCTGTAAGTTCTGATTATACTTTTATAGCTCCATCAGCAACAATGACTATACATCCAATACGATTAACTGGTCTTGTAATAGGTGTACCACAAACATATGAATACTTAGATAAAATGCAAGATCGAGTAGTTAATTTTGTTACTCAACATTCTAATGTTACCGACTCAAAGTTTAGGGAGTTAATGTTTAGAACAGGTGAATTAGCTAGAGATATTGGAACAGTACTTGTAGGAGAAGATGCAGTTGAATGTGGATTAATTGATGAAGTTGGTGGAATGAGTACAGCAATTGTAAAAATGAAAGAATTAATTAATCAGTCAGGAGGAACTTTACAATGATAGTATATACTCCAAATCCTTTTGAACTCATGGATTCCTCTGAAAAAGATAAAAAAGCTGTTACGGTGAAGCTACCTTCAGGTGGAGTTATGAATGTTGAGCCTATAGAATATAATAGTGTGAGAGTTTTGGAAATTAACAGTACTGATCCTGGCGATTTTTTAAATACTAATTATCAGCCTGGTAATATTATAACTTTGGATTTTCAAGTTAAATAAAAACTTAATTAATAAAAAGTTTGCTTAGCCCGATTCCCTAATATGAATTTAGCTTTTCGCAGAGTATCAAATATATTAAATTCTAAAGCTAAAAATTAATAATATACTTATTATAAAGCACGTCTTTTGACGTGCTTTATAATTTAGTAGTAGGGAGAGGGGCAATGTGACAATAATTGAGGCACTAATAATTGCATTGGTGCAGGGGATTACAGAATTTTTACCTGTTAGCAGCTCTGGACATATAGTTATTTTTCAATATTTACTTAATGTTGAAGAACCACCATTAACTTTTGGTATTATTGTACATTTAGGAACTCTTATAGCAGTTTTTGTAGCTTTTTGGCAAGATATAATTTCTATTCTTAAGAAACCTTTTTCACGTATTACTTTATTAATCATCATTGGATCAATTCCTGCAGCTCTAGTAGGATTTTTCCTAGAACCTTTAATAGAAAAAGCTTTTACTTCTTTATTAGTAGTTGGTATAGGACTGATTTTTACTGGCTTTATACTTAAATACTCTGAAAAATTATCGAATTTAAAATTGGGATTAAAGCTTGAGGAAAAAACATCTATTAAAGATATTATTGTGATAGGTAGTTTTCAAGCATTAGCAATTATACCTGGTATTTCGAGGTCTGGTGCAACCATAGCTGCAGGTTTAATTTCAGGACTTGATAGAGAATTTGCTGCTAGATTATCTTTTCTATTATCTATTCCTGTTATTTTAGGAGCAGCAGTTTTTCAACTTAGTGATGTTTTTGCTTCTGGAATTTATATCAAGAACTTACTTCCGTATGGTATAGGACTTATTTGTTCAGCTTTATTTGGATATTTAGCTATAAAGGTTGTAGTCAATTTAGTTAAATTTGGAAGACTTTCAGTTTTTGCATACTATGTCTGGGGTGTTGGTTTCTTTACTTTAGTAGCTTATTTTTTATTTTAAAAACAAATTTGGTTCTGCTGCAAAAAGTAGCTCAGCGATTCCATGGTCTAAGTTTAGCTTTTCGCAGTGAAACCAATTTCAAATATTCATTTAACTTCAGAGTGGTAAAAACCAGATTTAATCTGGTTCTTTTTTTTATAATTTAAAAAAAGGAAGGAATACAATAAATTCAATCGAAATAAAGTTGTATAGTTTTCCTAACCAAGAAACAATTTGGTTGTGTAGCAGGATTTTACGATAAGCTTATAGAGGTGATAATAATTAATGTCAAAAAATAATAGAACCAAGCCCACTAGATATAAAAAAACTAATAATAAAGAAAAGAAAAGTTATATAAGAGAAGAAATATTATCAATAATAGTGCTTATGATAGCCGTATTTGTTTATGTAGGCTTAAGAAATTATCAAGGTATTCCTGATAGTGACCAATTCATTGGTTTAATAGGTATTCAACTAATGAGATTAATAGATATTAGTTTTGGATTAGCTTCTATTTTAGTTCCTTTATTTCTCCTAATTTGGTCTATTCATATTGGTGTAATAAAAAAACTATGGTCGGTGAGAATGTGGGGCGTTGCTATTTTAGCAATTGCTATACTAATATCTATAAGCATCTATAATACTCCTAAAGGAATTACGTCTTTGGATGCAGGAATAAAAGGTCTTGGAGGAGGGTATATAGGTGGTTTTATTTCTTATTCATTAGTAACATTAGTTGGTAATATAGGTGCTGTAATTGCAATAATATTATCCTGTATATTAGCGATAATAATGATAATAGAAAAACCTATATCTGAGATTATAAAATTCTTGATAAATATAGTAAAAAAAACTAGAAATTATTTTGTTGACATTATGTATTACAAACCGGAAGAAAGCGAATCTAAAAAAGATGTTAAAAACTTGTCAGAAGAACCTTCAACTATAGATTCTACAAACACAGAGCCCGTAATAATAAATCATTTAGATACAGATAATAATTTACCACATATTTTAGAATCAAATAACACTGATTATGTTAAAGCTGATAAAACTGATAAATCTGATAAAACTGATAAAAAGCCAGTTAAAAGACAAAAAAACAAGAGTAAATCAGAACCAATAGATATTTCTTTTAATAAAACAGATAATGACTTAGATTTTATTTATAAAAAACCTCCATTAGAATTGTTAACTAATATAAATAATGAAAAAAGTGTAGATAAGAAAAATATCAAACAAAGCATATCTGTATTAGAAGATACATTTTCAAGTTTTGGCATAAAAGTAAAGGTTAATCAAGTAAGTTGTGGTCCAGCAATAACAAGATATGAACTAACTCCAGCTCCAGGTGTTAAAGTTAGTAAGATTTTAAGTTTAACTGATGACCTACAATTAAATCTTGCAGCACCTGGCATAAGAATGGAGGCACCTATTCCTGGAAAATCTGCTGTGGGTATTGAAGTTCCTAATAGTTTAATGGCAAGTGTAGGTTTAAAAAACCTACTAACATCATCATTATTTAAAAATTTAAATAGTCCTTTAGCATTTGCATTAGGTGAAGATATTGGTGGAAATCCTGTTGTAGCAAAATTAAAGGATATGCCTCATCTACTTATTGCAGGTTCAACAGGTTCAGGAAAAAGTGTATGCTTGAATTGTATAATAACGAGCTTTTTATATAATTCATCTCCTGATGAGTTAAAGTTAGTATTTATTGATCCTAAAATGGTTGAATTAACAGTTTTCAATGGAATCCCTCACTTAATGACTCCTGTTGTAACTGATCCTAAAAAAGCATCGGTAGTTTTACGTTGGATGGTTACAGAAATGGAGAAAAGGTATAGAATATTTGCAGAAAAAGGCGTTAGAGATATAAACCGTTATAATGAACTTAGTGAAGACTTTATGCCATATATTGTAATTATTATTGACGAACTAGCTGATTTAATGTTGGTTTCTCCTGTGGAAGTGGAGGATTCAATATGTCGATTAGCTCAAATGGCTCGAGCAGCAGGTATTCACTTAATTGTTGCTACTCAAAGACCATCAGTAGATGTTGTTACTGGATTAATAAAAGCTAATATTCCTTCTAGAATTGCATTTGCTGTATCGTCCCAAGCTGATTCTAGAACAATTCTAGATATGGGTGGAGCAGAAAAACTTTTAGGTAAAGGTGATATGCTATTTTTCCCAATAGGAGCTGTAAAACCATTTAGGATTCAAGGGGCATTTGTATCAGATAATGACATTGAAAACACTGTAAACTATATTAAATCCCAAGTGGTTGTTGAAGAAAAAGCAGAATTAACCAATGAACTAGAAAGCACGCTAGAAAAGTCTGATACAGATATTGGTGATGAATTATATTGGGATGCTGTTAAAATATTTGTTGATAATGGAAAAGCATCAGTTTCATTGTTACAAAGAAAATTAAGAATTGGTTATTCAAGAGCAGCTAGACTTGTTGATATGATGGAAGAAAGAGGTATAGTTTCAGAATTAGATAGTAATAAAAAAAGAGAGGTACTAATAGATAATCAACAATTTGAAAACCTATACTCTAATTAGAATCTATGTTAGTATTTGTCATAATGGAAAGTTATTAGGTAGGGGGGAGGGGGACTATGAGGCTTACCTCGCGTGAAAAGGAAATTTTAGATATTTTAAAAAAAGAACCCCTGATATCGCAGGAAGAGTTAGCTCTTCGCTTTAATATAACTAGATCATCAGTTGCAGTACATATTTCTAATTTAATGAAAAAGGGCGTTATATTAGGCAAAGGTTATGTTTTTAACGAAGAAATTCCTATAGTAGTTATTGGAGAATCTTCACTTGATATTCAAGTTACACAAAATGATGAAGATAAAATTGATATATTTTATGGTGGGTTTGCAAATGAGGTAAGTAAAGCATTAACAAATTTAGGTGCAAAGGTTAAGATTATAACATTAATTGGAAATGATGATTTAAGCACTAGTTTAATAGAAAATTTACAGAAACTAGACGTAGACTTGTCTAACATATATAAGCACCAACATAAGAGAAGTAGTAGGAAAATTATTGTTAACAATGTAATTGAATTTTCAGAAGGATTTTTATTAAATGATTATGAAGGACTTCTTAGTGAAAGAGAGTGGATTGCGTATAATAGTGAATGGTTAATAATTCAACCAAGTTTTCAAGAAATAGGATATAAACATTTAATTACCAAAAATGACTTAAGAATGATTCCTTCCTATTGTACATGTGTTTATGTAGATAACAATATACAAGAAATATCTGATATACTAAATGAATACTCTTTAGTGATTATTGGTACTAAAAATAACGAAATGTTGCAGGTTAATACTGAAAAAGGAATAGATATGGTTGAAAAAGGTGTAAGAGATGTAATTATAACTGATGGAACCAATAATATAATAACGATAAACAAAAAAGGAGTTAGTAGTTTACCATTATCTCCAAATCAAGAATTTAATTGCAAGAAACAACTTCATTTATTTTTAGCAGGTATTGTTTATGGATTATCACTGAAATTTCCTATGAGACAGGCTATAAGAATGGCTGTAGGTTTAGCCTCCTCAATTGATACATAAATCTAAATTTAAAATTAGCATAACTTAATATTAACGGTGGTTAGGAGTGAAAACAACGGATGGCAGATATAGGTGATAAATTTAGAAAAGAGCGATTAAGCAAGGGGTATACTTTAGAGGCAATAGAAGAAGAAACAAAAATTAGAAAACACTATTTAGATTCAATAGAAAACGAAGAGTTCGAGAACCTGCCTCCAAAGGTATATGCAGTTGGCTTTGTAAAAAGGTATGCAAAATTTTTGGATTTAGATCCCCAAGAAATGGCTGAAGAATTTTTGCAAATAGCATACGATAATACTCCTAACGAAGAGGTATTAGCCCAAATATCTAAACCTAATGAAGAAAAGCCTATAAGTTACTTTTCAAAAATTAATTACAAAAATATTTTAGCAGGCCTAATATTTTTATTTATAGCGATATTTTTAGGAAATATTTTAGTTGGTTATTTTTTAGATAAAGGATTTGGTGAACGTACTGAACAACCACCTCAAGTTGTTGATCCTAGAGACCCAGTTGAAAAAGAAAAAGAAATTACTGATGTAGAGGAAGAAGCTACAGTAAGTTTATTAATAGAAGCTAGTGAAAGATGTTGGTTAGAGATTGTAGTTGATGGAGAACAAAAATTTTCTGGTGTTTTAAATATTGGTGAAGAAATATTTTATGAAGGTGAGGAAGAGATTTTTATACATGCAGGAAATGCTGGAGGAATAAATTTAACATTAAATGGTGAAAAGCTTGAGCCTATAGGTGAAAGTTGGCAACCAGAAAAATTGACTTTTACAGCAGACTAAGGAGAAATTATATACAATGAATGTAGGTTTTATTAGTCTAGGATGTGCTAAGAACCAAGTTGATACTGAAGTAATGATGGGAATTTTAAAAAGTAATGGTTATAAAATTGTAAATAAACTAGAGGTAGCAGAAATAGTTATTATAAATACTTGTGGATTTATAACTGAGGCTAAAGAAGAAGCAATAGATAATATATTAAAAACTAGTGAACTAAAAAAATATGGACAGTTAAAATATCTTATTGCAACTGGTTGTCTCATACAACGATATGGAGAAGAAATAATTAGGGAAATACCTGAATTAGATGGTATAATAGGCATTTCATCTTTTGTGAATATAGATAAGGCAATTAAAAAAATAATCAATAAGCAACAAAAAGTATTTATTGATTATCCAACAGTTCATTATATAGAAGAGGGTCCAAGAATACTATCTACACCACCAGGCTGGGCTTATGTTAAAATTGCAGAAGGATGTAATAATAAATGTAGTTATTGTGCAATTCCACTAATTCGTGGCAACTTAAGGTCGCGACCATATGATAATATTATAAAAGAATCTAAAAAATTAGTATCATTAAACAAAATTAAAGAATTAGTAATTATAGCACAAGATACAACTTCATATGGAAATGAATTAATTGGTCACCCTAATTTAAAAACTCTTCTTGAAGAGTTATGTTCTATAGAGGGACTTGAATGGATACGTTTAATGTATGTTCATCCATCAAATTTAAATGAGGACATAATAAACCTCATTAAAAAACATGAAAAAATCGTTCCATATTTGGATATACCTATTCAGCATGCTTCAAATAAAATATTGCAAAGTATGAATAGAAAACATAATATTGATCATTTATATAAACTTATTGAAAATCTAAAAACTGATATAAAAGATATAGTATTGCGTACTACTGTTATGTTAGGTTATCCAGGAGAAACACAAGATGATTTTAATAAATTATGTGAATTTATCTTAGCCGCCGAATTTGATTGGCTAGGGGCATTTTGTTATGTTTCAGAGGAAGGCACAAGTGCATCTACCTTGCCTAACCAAATACCAGAGGAAGTAAAACAACATAGGAAAGATGAAATATTAAGGATTCAAAGTAAAATAACTAGAAATAAAAATATAGCTCGAATAGACCGTGAAGAAAAAATATTAGTTACATCTAGATTAGATAAGAACCTTTATTTGGGAAGAGGTTATTTTCAAGCTCCTGATGTTGATGGTGTTACAATAATCAAGACTGATAAAAGCTTAAAATTAGGAGAATTTAGCCCGGTTAAATTTAAAGGTGTTAGAAATTATGATATGATTGGGGAATATATACATGAATCTACCTAATATATTAACGATATCAAGAATATTATTAGTACCTGTTTTTGTTCTTATTTTATTAATAAATGTACCATATGGTGATTATTTAGCTGCAGCAGTTTTTATAATTGCTGCTTTAACGGATAGTTTAGATGGATATTTAGCAAGAAAATGGAAACAAGTAACTAAATTAGGAATAATATTAGATCCATTAGCTGATAAGCTCTTAATAACAGCAGCACTTATAAGTTTAGTAGAACTTGGGAAAATACCTGGATGGATAGCAATAGTAATAATCGGAAGAGAATTTGCAGTTTCAGGTCTAAGAGCTGTTAAAGCTGAGGATGGAATTGTTATTCCTGCAAGTAAATTAGGTAAATTAAAGACAATAACTCAAGTTGTTGCTGTATTATTAATAATTTTGCAAAATATATATTATTCTTTTATTAATATCCCACTAGGGGATTATGCAATTTATATTGCTGTTGTAATTACTATAGCATCTGGGTTAGAATACTTTTATAAATATAAAATAAGTTCTTAATAAATTAAAAATATTAAAAATTATTTTGTAGTATTTTTTACCTTGTGAATTAAATTATTTCACAAGGTTTTTTTGGGAGGTAGTACGGAGTGCACTTAAAAAGTGAATATCAAAATAAGCTAGTTTTAGCAGAAGAAGCTGTACAAGTTATTGAATCAGGTGATTGGATTGATTATGGTTTTGGTTTAACAGGGCCTTATGAATTAGATAAGGCACTAGCTAGGAGAAAGGATGAGTTATTTAATGTAAATATAAGGAATACTTTAGGATTATGGCCTCATTTTTCAATAGATTCTGATCCAACAGGAGAACATTTTACATTAAATACTTGGCATTTCAGTAGTGCGGCTCGTGAGTTTTATAGTAAAGGCTTAGCATATTACATACCAATGAAGTTTAATGAACTACCAATGCTAACTAGAAATGACTGTATTCCTGCAAGAGTTTTTATGGCGAGTGTTAGTCCCATGGATAACCATGGATTTTTCAGTTTTGGTGTAGGTGCAGCAGGAAATATGGCATCTATTGAAAATGCTGAATATGTGATATTAGAAGTAAATGAAAACATACCTAGAGTTTTAGGAGGAAACCAAGAAAATATTCATATTTCTCAAGTAAATTTTGTGGTTGAAGGACCTAATCCAGAATTACTAACCCTGCCTGCTACTGAACCATCAGAAACAGATAAAAAGATAGCGCAAAATATAATTCATAAGCTTTATGATGGATGTTGTATACAGCTTGGAATTGGTGGAATACCTAGCGCAGTAGGCAATCTAGTTGCGCAATCAGACTTAAAGGATTTAGGTGTTCATACAGAGATGTATGTTGATGCTTATATAAAGATGACTAAAGCAGGTAAAATTACAGGTTTAAGAAAAAGTATTGATAAATATAAGCAAGTATTTTCTTTTGCACTAGGGAGTCAAGAATTGTATGAATTTATAGATGATAATCCTGGTGTAGCTGCCTATTCAGTTGATTATACTAATAATCCATATATTATTTCTCAAATAGATGATTTTGTATCAATAAATGCATGTATAGAAGTTGATCTTTTTGGTCAGGTTTCATCAGAAACAGTAGGGACAAGGCATATTAGTGGAACTGGTGGACAAGTAGATTTTGTTGAAGGTGCATATCGTTCTAAAAATGGTCAAAGCTTTATATGTATGCCATCAACTTATAAAACATCTAATCAAGTAACTTCACGAATAAAGCCTATACTTGCTCATGGCACAGTGGTAACAGGTACTAGATCAGCTACTCATATGATAGTAACCGAATATGGAATTGCTAATATGAAGGGAAAAAGTACTTGGGAAAGGGCAGAAGCACTAATTAATATTTCACACCCAAGTTTTAGAGATGAATTAATAAAGGAAGCTTCTGCTATGAAAATATGGAGAAAAAGCAATAAAATCAAATAGTTATTAACTAATGATAATATAGCTACAAAATCAAGATAAAGACAGAAGAGTGGCGTGATAAACATGTTTGCCAGTCGATCATAGTATAATTTTAGCTTTTCGCAGTGAAACAACTTTATAATACGAACAGAAGAACTCGGCGAAAGCCGAGTTTTTACCTTGAAGTTAACTCCCCAATTTACCATATTTTATGTACAGAACAGGACTTAGGTCTATGTTATAATTACTTAGTACAAAGGGGGGAGTACTAATGCAAAACAAACCACAATTTAGAATAATAATAGCTCTTATATCCCTTGTTGTCGTATTAGGTTTATTATTTGGAGGGTATAACTTATATAATACTATAGGTGTTCACAACCCTGTTAAAGGAGAATTATCTGAGATTCCTGAAATACAAGATGTAAAAATTGAAAAAGTAGATCGAAAAGATGTTTTTAAAATACAGTTAGGAAAAACAACTAATCTAAAAAAAGTATATACAGATACAACAAAAGTATTAAATAGCAAATATGATCCTGAAAACTACGAATTAATTATATTAGATAATAGTAATAATGAACTTGAAAAAGCTTATGATAATTTGCACTTAGCAATATATGAAGCTATAGCTAACAATCAATTTTTATGGTTGGATAAGCAATTAGAAGAAAAACAAAAGAATTATGATTATAAGCTTTTTGTAGATGAAGAAAATCTATATCTTCAACTAGAACAAGAAAATTATTATATATACAAAGTATTAGATAGATCTACAGCAGTAGTTAATATAAAAAAGGAGGTGTAGCAAATAAATGAAGAAAGAAATAGCAACAGGATCAGGTGTAGCTGGAATTATTTTTCTAGCAATTTTGGGCTTAAATGTATTCCCTTTCGTCTTATTTGCTCTCCTAATTGGTGGATTTTTCTACTTTATGATGAATCAAGGAAAAATGAAATTAGCTAATGTAGGCGAAAACATTAAGAATACTAACTTTATGAAGTTTGAAGATATTGGCGGCCAAGATTCAGCAATAAACGAATTGAAGGAAGCTTTACAATTTTTATTAAAACCTGATAATACGAAAAAAATGGGTATAAGACCATTAAAAGGGGTATTACTTGTTGGTCCACCAGGTACAGGTAAGACATTATTAGCTAGAGCAGCTGCTGGATATACTAGTTCTGAATATATAGCAGCATCTGGTAGTGAATTTATTGAAATGTATGCAGGTGTTGGTGCAAAAAGAATTAGACAACTTTTTAGTGATGCTAGGAAAAAAGCTAGTAACTCAAAGAATAAAAGTGCAATAATTTTTATTGATGAACTAGAGGTATTAGGTTCTAAACGTGGTGGAAATTCAAGTCATATGGAATATGATCAAACATTAAATCAATTATTAGTAGAAATGGATGGAATTAATCCTGATGATGAAACCAGAATATTACTGGTAGGAGCTACAAATAGAGCAGATATGTTAGATCCTGCTTTAATAAGACCAGGCCGTTTTGATCGTCAAGTACAAGTTACTTTACCTGACAAAAGCGGTAGATCAAAAATTTTTAGCATTCATACAAAAAATAAACCTTTAGCAGAAGATATTGATATTGATGATATAGCTAGAGCAACTTTTGGCTTTTCAGGTGCCCAATTAGAAAGTTTATCAAATGAAGCAGCTATTCTAGCATTAAGAGAAGATGCTCAAAAAATAGAACATCGTCATTTCATTGAGGCAATTGATAAAGTAATAATGGGTGAAAAATTAGATCGTAGACCTAGTCAGAAAGAGGTCGAAAGAGTAAGTGTTCATGAAAGTGGTCATGCATTAATCAGTGAGCTTGTTGAAGAAGGCTCAGTATCATCACTTACAATTGTTCCTCGTGGAAAAGCATTAGGGTTTATGAGAAAATCATCTCAAGATGATCAATATTTATACACTCGTTCAGAGCTAGAAAAGCATATAATGGTTGCACTTGCTGGTGCAATTGCTGAAGATTTTAAATATGGAAATAGAAGCACAGGAGCTAAAAACGATTTTAATCAAGCCTGGAAGGTTTCAAGGGAAATAGTTGAATCTGGTTTATCTTCATTGGGAGTAGTTAGCATTGAAGAAGTGCCTAAGGAAAAACTTTATAATGAATGTAAGGAAATACTAGTTAATTTAGAGAAAGAAACTGAACAATTATTAAAAGATAATATTAATACACTATACAATATTTCAGAGCATCTATTACAGGAGGAATCTCTAGATAGACGAGCTTTTGTAAAGCTATTAAACTCTAACAATAAGTTAGCTGTATAATAAAGTTTCATTTAAACCCTGCATTAAATTGCAGGGTTTTTTTATGTTAATAAAAAAGAGATTCTGCTGTAAAAAGAAACTACAAAAAATTTAAGACTGAGTAAACATGTTTACTCAGCCGATTCCATAGTCTAAGTTTAGCTTTTCGTAGTGAAACCAAAAGTTTATAATAAGAAAATATAGTTCTACTGTAAAAATTAAATTTATTACTAATAAAAATTTAAAAACAAGAACTGACTTATTTATAATAAGCCTGGAAATGCAAGGCAGTTGGATAAAATTAGGGAGGAATTAAAGTGAAAACTGCATATTTAATATCTACAGGAACTGAACTGTTGTTAGGATTAACATTAGATACTAATTCAATTTTCATTTCAGAAAGACTAGAGAAATTAGGTGTTAAGGTTATTGGTAAGAGTATTGTGGGAGACAATAAAGAAAATTTAATAAAAGCATTTAAGCTTGGATTAGAATCTGCCGATGTTGTGATTACCACTGGTGGATTAGGACCTACAAAAGATGATTTAACAAAGGAAATAGCATGTGAAGTTCTAGGTATTCAATCTGTTTTAAATAAGAAAGTAGAAGATAATTTGCAAAATTTTTTTGCTAAAAGAAATAGAGATATGCCTAAAAGCAATATAAAACAGGCTATGTTTCCCAAAGATGCTATCATATTAAAAAACTCAATAGGTACAGCACCAGGGATGTACATAGACAAAGGAAACAAAAAAACAATTCTGCTACCTGGTCCACCTAATGAAATGAGAAAGATGTATGAAGATGAGGTGGAACCACTTTTAATAAGAGAATTAAATCTTGAAGAGAAAAAAATTGCTACCAAAGTTATAAAGGTAATAGGTCCGGGAGAATCTCAAATTGAAGAGATGATTGCCGAAGTTATGAATAATCCTAATGGCTGTAGTATTGTTTTACTTGCACATGAAGGAGAAGTGCATATTAGGGTAACAGCTGATAGAAAAGATTTTAAAGAAAGTCAAGAAAACCTTGATATAGTCGTCAATAATATTATTGAAAAAACATCGAATTATATTTATGGGTATGATGAAGAAACATTACCTTCTAATATAGTAAAATTATTAGATAAAAAAGGAAAAACAATTGCTTTTGCTGAATCTTGTACAGGAGGACTTATATCAAAATTAATTACTGATGTACCGGGTAGTTCAAGTGTGTTTTGGGGCACAATAGTATCATATAGTAATAAATCAAAGATAGGTTTATTAGATGTTAAGGAAAATACAATAAATAAAAATGGTGCTGTTAGTGAGGAAACTGCATATGAAATGGCAAAAGGAGCTTTAAAGGTATCAGATGCAGATATAGGAGTTGCGGTTACTGGTATAGCTGGTCCTGATGGTGGGACTGAGCAAAAACCTGTTGGTGAAGTTTATATAGCAATTGCTTTTAACAATTATTGTACAGTAAAAAAGTTGCGTTTTGTAGGAGATCGAGATGCAATTCGAATGTTAACAGCAAAATCAGCACTAGATTTAATAAGAAAAAAAATAAAATAATTGTAATGGTGGGGATATAATTATGAGGACATTTATTTCTATACCCATACCAAAGACAGTTAAAGACTATGTTTCTAAAGTGAAAACTGAGTTAAATACAGTTGAACCAGATGTCAAATGGGTAGAATATGAAAATTATCACCTAACTGTTAAATTTTTAGGAAATATAAATGAGAATCAATTAAAAGAGATTAAACATAATCTTGTAATAGTTGGAGAAAACTGTCCTAACTTTGATCTAATATTAGATCGAATAGGTTTTTTTCCTAATCATATACGTCCAAGAGTAGTTTGGATTGGATTAAAAGGGGAATTGGACAAAGCGAGTTTTCTTACCAATAGAGTAGATGCATATCTTGGAAATTTAGGATTTGAAACAGAAAGAAACCATCACTTTCATCTTACTTTAGGAAGGATTCGATCAGAAGATAATAAACAAGAGTTCATGAAAAAGTGTAATGCTATGCAAAATAATATTAAAAAATTAAGATTTTCCATTAACGAATTTAAATTAATGGAAAGTAAACTATCTTCTAATGGTCCACAATATTCAGAATTAGGAAGATTTTCATTACTTGGATAAAATTAATTGACAATTTTTATATCCATTATTATACTATAAAAAACGAACATATGTTTGAGGAGGGTGCAACTATGGAAAAAGAAGTTAATAAAGGTAAAGTTGAAGCACTTGATAATACAATTAAGGGTATTGAAAAGCAATTTGGAAAAGGTTCGATAATGAAACTTGGAGATAAAACTGCAATGAATGTAGAAGTGATTTCTACTGGGTGTATATCATTAGATATTGCTCTTGGGGTTGGGGGAGTTCCAAGAGGTAGGGTAGTAGAGGTGTTTGGACCTGAATCATCAGGTAAAACAACTGTAGCATTACATGCTGTAGCTCAAGCTCAGAAAGAAGGAGGTATGGCGGCATTTATTGATGCAGAACATGCCTTAGATCCACTCTATGCCCGCAGATTAGGTGTTGATGTTAAAAATTTATTAGTTGCACAACCTGATAGTGGCGAACAGGCCTTAGAAATTGCAGAAGCCTTAGTAAGGAGTGGTGCTATAGATATAGTAGTAGTTGATTCTGTGGCAGCACTTGTTCCACGAGCAGAACTAGATGGTGAAATGGGAGATGTACATGTAGGCTTACAAGCAAGGTTAATGTCACAGGCTTTACGAAAACTTACAGCTCATATAAGTAAGTCGAAAGCATGTGTCATATTTATAAATCAAATAAGAGAAAAAGTCGGGATAGTCTATGGTAGTCCGGAAACAACTACTGGAGGAAGGGCCTTGAAGTTTTATTCATCAGTTAGGCTAGAAGTAAAAAGAGGGGAAGCTATAAAGCAAGGAACTGAAATGACTGGTAGTAGAACAAGAACAAAAGTAGTAAAAAACAAAGTAGCACCTCCTTTTAGAACTGCAGAATTTGACATAATGTATGGTATTGGAATTTCTAGAGAAGGTGATTTATTAGATATTGGTGCAGAGTTAAATATTATTCAAAAAAGTGGTTCTTGGTACTCATATGAAGGTGAACGTTTAGGGCAAGGTAGAGAAAATGCTAAAGAATACATAAAAAACAATCCAGAGTTTTACTCAACACTAGAAAACAAAGTTAAAGAAAAAATGTTAGCATTAAATGAAGAAGACACTACAGAGGAAGCTTGACACCAACCTAGAAACTTACTAAAATCTAAATAAGGTCCCTGACAAGAAGTATCACCTAATAAAAACTTAACCATATAGATAGACTACTTGTTGATTATAGATATTTAAATTTATATTAAACATATATTTATAAATAAAATAAAAAGTGGTAAACAATATTACTTGTATAATAATAGTGTCTGTTTAGGTTGAGAATAGAATAATATTATAATATTTATTATTGATAAGTTATTATAAGTATTATTAATACAAATTTTGGTGATATACTTCTTTCAAACCGAGGAAACTCGGTTTTTTTATTTTTAAATAAGTGTTTAAAATCTAATGAAATTAAAAACACATAAAATTAAAGGAGGTGAACATAATAACGACATTAGTTAGTTTTTTAGTAATAACACTATCTCTTGCTGTCGGATTGGTTGCTGGCTATTATGGTAGAAGATTTATTGCGGAAAGTCGTATTGGAGCTGCAGAAGAAGAATCTGAAAGAATTTTAGATGAAGCTGCAAAAGAAGCTGAAGCTAAGAAAAAAGAGCTACTGCTAGAAGCAAAAGATGAAATTCATCGTAATAGACAAGAATCTGAAAAAGATTTAAGAGAACGGCGGCGAGAATTAGATAGAATAGAACGTAGAATAATCCAAAAGGAAGAAACTCTTGATAAAAAATCAGAAAATATAGAACGTAAGGAAAACAGTTTAAATGAGAAAGAAAAAGAAATAGAAAAAACTCAAAATGATTTACAAATGGTCCTTACGCAACAACTTAAAGAGCTCGAACGTCTTTCAGGATTAAGCTTTGAAGAAGCCAAAGAATTACTTCTTGAAAATGTAGAGCAACAAATAAGACAGGAAACTGCGTTAATGATAAAGAACATTGAAGCAGAGGCTAAAGAAGAAGGAGACAGAAGAGCTAAAAATATTGTATCTTTAGCAATACAAAAATGTGCAGCAGATGTTGTTTCTGAAACTACAGTTTCAGTAGTTGCATTACCTAATGATGAAATGAAAGGTAGAATAATTGGGCGTGAAGGTAGGAATATACGCACTTTTGAAACCTTAACCGGAGTGGACTTAATCATTGATGACACTCCAGAGGCTGTAATATTATCTTCATTTGATCCTATACGTCGTGAAATTTCACGAGTTGCATTGGAATATTTGGTATCTGATGGTCGAATCCATCCTGCTAGAATAGAAGAAATGGTAGAAAAAGCGCAAAAAGAAATCGAACAAGAGATACGGGATGTTGGAGAGCAAGCAGCATTTGAAGTGGGAGTTCATGGATTGCATCCTGAGTTAATAAGATTACTTGGAAGGCTAAAATATAGGACGAGCTATGGTCAAAATGTTCTTAAGCATTCTGTTGAAGTAGCTCATCTTACAGGTATTATGGCTGCGGAACTTGAAGTTGATATACAACTTGCTAAAAGAGCTGGTTTGTTACATGATATTGGTAAATCTGTAGATCATGAGGTTGTTGGCCCACATGTAGAAATTGGTGTAGATTTAGCTAAGAAACATCGTGAAGGCCAAGGTGTAATACATGCTATAGCAGCACATCATGGTGATATTGAACCTGAAAGCATAGAGGCTGTATTAGTTCAAGCTGCTGATGCTATTTCAGCATCACGACCAGGTGCTAGAAGAGAAACTCTTGAAACTTATATTAAACGACTTGAAAAATTAGAAGGATTAGCAGATTCCTTTGATGGGGTAGAAAAGTCCTTTGCAATTCAAGCAGGTAGAGAAGTGAGAATAATAGTTAAACCGGATAGTATTGATGATTTACAATCTATTGTTCTTTCTAAGGATATAGCAGCTGAAATAGAACAGGAACTTGATTATCCAGGACAAATTAAAGTTGTGGTTATTAGAGAAACAAGATCAGTAGAATATGCAAAGTAAATTAAAATAATAATTAAAACCAAGGCACAGACTAGTACTCTGTGCCTTTTTAAAATTACAATATTTTAACAGTGTATAATAGAAGGAATTAGCTAGGTACAAGACGAAGAAAGTTTAAGATGTATTAAAAAGGGGAAGGATTGTAAATGACAAATACTAATGGTTTAGATATGTTCATATCTATTTCTGTGCAATTTTCTGAGTTTAGTTCAATAAAATATGAGGCAGATAACAATATTATTAAGTTAGAACTTGCTTTAGAGGGTGTTTTAGAGGAAGAGGGTAAACAAGAATTTATAACAAATATAAATAAATGCTTAGATTGTTTACATAAACTAAGAAATAGTAATCCCCAAATAAGCAAACTAACTTTTGAAGATTTACCTGGTATTACCTTAATTTCTTTTTATAGAGATGCAGAAACACTTACTGAAGAAGAACTGCATCTTTTTACTACAATGTTAAAAGAATCATTTAATTCTCTAATAATAAGAGAAGAAGAAAATATGCTTTCATTAGAATATTATAAAAAAGAAATTAAAAAGAGCTTATTGAAAAAAATAAACAAGACAAATACACCTTCAAATAATTTTTTTGCTTATCGAGAGGAAGGAAGGGTATTTGTTTTTAACAAATAGTGGGGGTTATAAAAATTGAATATATTATTTATAGGGGATATAGTAGGTAAACCAGGTAGATTAGCAATTAAAGAACTACTAAATAAGATACAAAAAGAATATAATATAATGTTTACTATTGCTAATGCTGAAAATGCTGCTGGAGGTAGAGGACTAACCAAAGATGTAATGCATGAAATACTAGGTGCTGGAATAGATGTTTTAACTATGGGTAACCATGTTTGGGATAACAAAGATATATATAACTTTATTGATGATGAGCATAGATTAATACGGCCAATAAATTATCCTGGAGACTGCCCTGGTCAAGGTTATCATACTTACATTGGTGGTTTTAACACAAGAATAGCTATTATAAATGCTTCCGGTAGAGTATTTATGAATGATTTAGATTGTCCTTTTAAAGCAGTTGAAGAAATATTAGAAGATATAGAAAAAAAAGCTGATCTAATTATCTTAGACTTCCATGCTGAAGCAACTTCAGAAAAATTAGCTATTGCACATTATTTCGATGGTAAAATTAATGCAATATTGGGTACACACACTCATATTCAAACTGCTGATGAGACTATTTTGCCTAAAGGAACTGCATACATAACTGATTTAGGAATGACAGGAGCAGTTGATTCTATATTAGGAATGAAAAAGGATATAATAATACAAAAGTTTGTTACACAAAGGCCAATTAGATTTGAAGTTGAAACTAAAGGCAAAGTTCAACTACAAGGCGTAATAATGGACTATGATGAAAACTTAAATAAAATAAAAACTATAGAAAGAATATCACTTATTAACTAAAATTAGAATATTTAACCAAATACTTAGTTTAAAGCAGGAATTACTTATAAGTTTTAGAATATACTTCTATATGAGAGCAACCTATCTAAGATTTAAATTAACAATGAGGAGGGTTTATTTGATGGAAGTATTAAAGGTTTCAGCTAAGTCCAGTCCAAATTCTGTTGCAGGTGCACTTGCAGGTGTTTTAAGAGAGAAGGGAGCTGCAGAAATTCAAGCAATTGGTGCTGGTGCAATTAATCAAGCTATTAAAGCAATTGCCATTGCAAGGGGATTTGTTGCTCCAAGTGGTATGGATTTAATATGCATACCTGCATTTACAGATATAATGATTGATGGAGAAGAAAGAACCGCAATAAAATTAATTGTAGAACCAAGATAATAATTTTAATTTAAATTACTCAATACGCTATACGTTATAAAACCTGCTAATTATAGCAGGTTTTTTATTTCAAAAGGAGGACAACTATGCATATAGTTGACTTACATTGTGACACAATATCAGAAATATATAATCAGGGTTTAAGTTTATACAAAAACAACTTACATTTTGACTTAGAAAGAGCCAAAAGAGCAAATATTTATTTGCAATTTTTTGCCTTATTTAGCAACCCAACTAATCAAGAATCTATTTTAAGAGATATATTTAAGCAGGTTGATAAATTTTATTATGAAATTGATTTAAATAAACAACATATTTATCATGTATTAAAATATGAAGATATTATTATAGCTAATAAAAATAATAAATTAAGCTGTATTCTTCATCTTGAAGGTGCTGAAGTCATACAGAATGATATAGAAATTTTAAGAATTTTATACCGATTAGGGTTAAGAAGTTTAGGTTTAACATGGAATAACAGAAATTTACTTGCAGATGGAGTAGGGGAAGGAATAGGAGCAGCAGGTATTAGCTCTTTTGGAAAAATTATAATAAGAACTCTTGAGGAGCTTGGGATTATATTAGATTTAGCTCATATATCAGAACCTTCCTTTTATCAAGCACTTGAATTATACAACAAACCAGTTATGGTTACACATGCAAATGCTGCTTCTTTATGTAACCTTCCACGTAACCTAAAAGATCATCAATTAAAAGCATTAGCTGATAATGGTGGAGTTATTGGTGTAAATCAAGTAAAATTTTTTATTAAAGAAAGTAATCCCACAATAAACGATATGATTGATCATATTGTTTATATATCGGAATTAATAGGACCTGACTATATAGCATTAGGATCTGATTTTGATGGTGCTGATAAAATGGTAATTAATAATGTTGAGCAATATAGTTTGATTCCAGAACTTCTTCAAAAACGAGGGTTTTCATTACAAGAAATACAAAACATAATTAGGGGAAATGCACTTAGAGTTATAAAACAAATAATATAGATTTTTAACAGGACAGGAGAAAATTATTATGTATTATGATTTGCATATTCATACTACTGCTTCTGATGGAATGTTTTCACCAGAGCAAATAATTAAATATTCTATAGAATTTGGGCTTTTTGGAATTGCCATCACCGATCATGATACAATTGATGGATTAGAACCAGCATTAAACTATAACTCATCTACTGGATCTAAGTTAAAGTTTATACCTGGTATTGAATTGAATACAGAATTAAATGATATCGAGGTTCACATTTTAGGTTATTTTATAGACTATAAAAATCAGGCTTTAAAAAATAGATTACAAGAGGTTCGAGAATGTCGTTATGAAAGAGCTCAAAAAATGATAAATAAATTACGAAGCATGGGTTTTCAGATTACTTTTGATTACGTTAAACAATTAGCTCAAGGTGATTTAATAGGAAGACCACATGTTGCACAAGCATTGATGGCCAAAGGTTACGTTTTTTCATTAAAAGAAGCTTTTGATAAATATATAAGTAAAGGAAGAGCGGCATATGTTCCTAGATATAAATTTACACCTAATGAGGCTATAAATCTCATTAAACAAGCTGGAGGTATTAGTGTTTTAGCCCATCCAGGATTAATCAAAGATCAAAGACTAATAAACGAAGTTGTTGATATGGGAGTAGAAGGTATTGAAGCATACTATCCAGAGCATTCGGATAGTCAAATAAATAGATTTTTAAGCTTTAGTAGTGAAAAAAAACTTTATGTTACTGGTGGTTCGGACTTTCATGGAACTAGTGGCGATGAATCTAGAGGTAGACTAGGATGTATAGGAGTTAGTTATGATTTAGTAAAAAAACTATATGAACATAAAGGAAGCATTAGTTAAAGAGCTAGAAAAATAATATTTACAAATAAACAGATGATTCTGCTGCAAAAAGTAACTACAACAAGCTTAAGGCTGAGCAAACATGTTTATCTAAGTCCGAATAGCAAGGCGTGGTGCATAGATCACAGCTAAGTATAAATAAAAAATCATTTTAGATAATAAGTGCTAAGCTAAAATCGAGGTAAAGACCGATGAGTGGCGTGATAAACATGTTTGCTCAGCCGATTCCATACTCTAAGTTTAGCTTTTTGCAGTGGAATCAACAGATATAATAATACAAAAAATAAAAAAATATAAATAAAAAGGACAAAATTCTATCTTCTAGAATAGTTATAGTATAAAAACTATTGCTTTTTAGAAATAATTCATAAGTAATTAATCATGTAGGTATTTATGTAGGAGATAATATATTTATACATTCAAGTTCTCTAGAAGTGGTGGTGTTATATATTCGTCATTAAGTGAGAATTATTATGCAAATTTATTTATAGGAGCTAAAGAATAATAAGAATGGAGGATTAACTAATGGAAGAAAAAATTGTCCCCCTTATTTCTACAGTTTACGAAAGTCAAGATTGGAAAGAACTAGAACAAAAAGAAAATGAAATAGGACCTGAAAAATTACTAGATGAAATAATAAATAAAAAAGTTTGGACAAATAGTGAAATTTTATGGATTATAAGGCGAATGATATTTTATTATGGAAAAAAAGATGAAATTCTAAAAAACGCCCCAGTAGATAGGATTTTCACAAATATGGTAGATGTATTAAGAGCATTTTATATTCTTCTTGATAGATTAGACCCAGAAGTAGATGATAATTTACGAAGTTATGTTTGTGCTAAACTATCAGATGCAACTTGGGGTATAAACGATAACACACGTAGCTATCTTTATAAAATGAAAAAATAAAACCGCCATGTGCGGTTTTATTATGTTTTATCAGGACAATATTTTTGGTTACACAGATTTATATGCTATATATTCTAGTTATTTAGAGGCGGAAAATGAACTTTCCGCTATTTTTATTACTTACATATTATTTTGCTGCAAGAAGTACTACAAAAAACAGTCTGAACTAACATGTTTATATTTAGTTTTTAAAACAAAAAGCTGTATAAAAGAAAAAAAGGATTTAACATTAAAACAGGAGGATTTAAATGTTTGACTGTCGAATTATAGAAAATTATAAAGACATTTTAACATTTCCGTACTAACAGGAGGGAGTATGACTAATAGTTCTAGAGAAAAGAAGATAAAATTAATAATTGATATGGAAGAAAGAATAAATAACTGTATGCGATGCAAAAAACTATTAAAATGTAGAAGAAAATCATCTTTAGGTAAAGGCGATCTTGAGCCTGAGATGATGCTTATTTTTGAAGCAGAAAACAATTTTAATCAAGATTTAGATAATGTTATAAAATTAAGGAATCACATAAAAAAAGGGTTAAGTATACATAAGATTTACCATAGTTTTATGGTTAGATGCCAACCTAAAGCATGTACTAGAGCTAGTGATAGTAACTTATATGGTCAAAGCTATTTATTGGACAATGATAATAATTGTAAGCTAACTGCTAGGAGATGTGATGGTATTGCTGTGCATCCAACTGATGAAGAAATAATATCTTGTTTGCCATTTATTATTGAAGAGATAGAGATTTTACAACCTCAATATATAATATTATTTGGAAATCGAGTTACAGATTTTATTTTAAAATCTTATGGCATCTATGATAACATAGAAATTGGGAAAAAATATAACTATGGTAAAAGTATATTATATTCTGCTAGTGATGAAGAAATATTTTTTAATGAATTACTTAAAAACGATGCTGAAACTTTAGCTTCTATATCTTCCGAATAATACACATTAATATCCTTCGCTTAACAATTTTACACATCAAAAATATTTTTAAATAAAAATATCTAATATCAAATCTTTTATTATAGAAATTTAAAATTATGTGTTAATTTAACAAAGATAATGCAATAATTTTAAATTAAATGTAAAAAAAAGACATAATTTTATGTCACAACCCAACAATTATTTTTCAAATCTTTTTATAAAATAAAGAACATATTTATTAATAATTGAATATATATTAGAGGTGGTTTTACAAGGGGGGTGTAAATACCTTAAAAAAATACCATATATTACCTAGTTGCCCTTGATGCTTTTTTATTTTTCATATTATAATTATGTTAAATAGTATTATAAAGATTATTTAACTTATATTTAAATAATTAAGTATTAAAGGAGGTGAGGCTAGGAGTCGATTCGGTTGCGGTTATGATATATTTGAAAAAAGAAAGGTTGGGATTAAATGAGTTTAAAAGAAAATTTTGAGAAATCATTTACAGTTTCAGATAGTGCTGCAGAAAAAATGTGGGACATGTGGTTAGTGTCATTAGGTAGTTTATCATGGACACAAGATCAGTTAGAAAGCATGTTAAATAAGTATGTTGAACAAAGAAAAATTGCAAGAGAAGAAAGCACAAAAATTATAGAAGAATTAATGGGTCAAACTAAGAAAAATCAACAGCAAATGCAAAAACTATTCCAAGATGCCGTAATACAGGCGCTTGAAAATGCTAACATACCCACAACTAATAACATACAAGATTTGAATAAAAAAGTAGATGAGTTATCTGCGAAGGTAGATAAATTGAAATAAAAATTAGTCTTTCAATCTGCGGTTATGGTTTAGTTGCCATAATCCGCAGATAATTAGTTTATACAGAGAATACCGAAGGGAGTGTAGGCAGTGTCTGCAGATGAAAAAAAGAATTTTGAGGAAGAAAAAAATGAAGAATACATGAAAATTCCCGATATGGTAGAACTGTGGAAGGAAATGTATTTCAAAAATGAAGAGGCTTGGGCAAATTCAGCTAAACAAGCAATGGCAACCCAAACTTTTTTAGAGATGCTTACACAGATGCGTAATCAATATTTATCATATGAAAAAGTAAACAGACAGAATTTAGATAAGTATTTTGAGTCTAGTCCTATTCCTTCAAAAAAAGATATAGCTAGAGTTGCTGAATTAGTAATTGCACTTGAGGAAAAGATTGATGATATAGATATGCAATTTTCAAATAATATAAATTTACTTACTGATAACTTAATTAAATTAGTTGATTATCAAGATAGCTTAAAAAATGAAATTAATTCAGTAAAATCTGATGTTGATAGCTTGAAGACTAAACTTGATAATATGAATAAAAAGCTCAATACCTTGACAAAAACATTTAAAGAGAATACAGGTGAAACTCAAAGCCAAAGTACAAAAACTAAAAAAACAAAACAATCTGAAAATATCAAGGAAGAAAGTGTTAGCAAGGAAGAAGGTGAGGCTTAATGATAGAAAACACATATGATGAACTGAAAGTAGGAGATAAGAGTTTTATAGAAAAAACTATTACTGAGACTGATGTATATATGTATGCTGGTATTACAGGAGATTTAAGTTGGCTTCATGTTAATGAAAAGAGAGCCCAAAAAGGTCATTTCAAGACTCGTATAGTTCATGGAATGCTACTAGCAGGTTTTATCTCGAATGTTATAGGAAATTATTTGCCAGGAGCAGGAACGATATATCAAAGCCAAACTTTAAATTTTCTAAAGCCTTGCTTTATGAATGATACTATAAGGGCTCAAGTTGAAATAATTGAAAAACTTGGAAAAGGAAGAATAAAGCTTAAAACAGCCTGTTTAAATCAAAATGATGAAGTGATTTTGGATGGAGAAGCAATAGTTATCCCGCCCAGAACAAAAACAACGGATTAAAAATGATACTAATTATGGGAGGGAGATAAAATGAAAAAAAATATGTTTTTAAGTGGTTCGGCATCTGAAGTAGGAGAAAAATTGCAATCAAATTATGATCGAATGCTAGAAAGTACGCATCAATGGGCTGAAATGTTAGCTTTTGAACCTGACCCGCAAACAGGTATGACACCCAAAGACATAGTTTGGAGAAAGAATAAAGCTAAATTATACAGGTATGTAACTCCAAATGGAGTAAAACATAAAAAGCCAATCCTTATGGTGTATGCCTTGATTAACAAAGCATACATTTTAGACTTAACTCCTGGGATGAGTTTAGTTGAGCACTTAGTTGAGCAGGGCTTTGACGTATATCTTCTTGATTGGGGAGATTTCTATTGGGAAGATAGGAATATGACTTATGCAGATATTGTTTTTGACTATGTTGCTCGAGCTGTCAAAAAAGTATGTCAGTTTTCAAATACTGATGAATTATCAGTTTTAGGATATTGTATGGGCGGAACAATATCAACAATGTATGCTTCATTATTCCCATCACCAAAAATAAGTAATTTAATTTTTCTAGCAGCACCGATTGATTTTGAAGATGGAGGACTTTCATCTGTTTGGATAAATGGTGAAGGTTTTGATGCTGATAAAATAACAGATACATTCGAGTTAATTCCTAGAACATTTATAGATAATGGAGTGAAATTATTAAATCCAGTTAATAATTATTTGGGTACTTATACTCGCTTATGGAAAATGATAGATGAGGATTTACCGGTTAAATCATGGAAAGTACTTAATAAATGGGTAAATGATAATACCAATTTCCCTGGGGAAGCTTATCGCCAATGGATTAAAGATTTTTACCAAGAAAATAAATTAATAAAAAATGAAGTTGTTTTAAGAGGTCATAGAGTTGATTTGAATAATATAAATAGCTCATTACTTATTTTAAGTGGAGAAAAAGATCATTTAGTACTACCTCATCAAACTAAGGCTGCAATAGATTACATTCCATCTGATGATAAAACTTATCTAGAATATCCCATTGGACATGGAGGCTTAGTATTTGGTGGTGTGGCGAAAAAACAAGTATATCCGACAATTTCAAATTGGTTAAAAGAAAGATCCTAAAATAAAAAAGGAAATAGTTAACAGTTAATAAGGGAGAGGCTTTAGCCTGTCCCTTGTTCTTTTATGTGCCTTCATTGAATAAGAATTGTCAAAAAGGTTTAGTGGAGGCTAAATTAATGAATAAAACATCATGGTGGCAAAAATCTATTGCAGATACTTTTAAATTGGTAAAAAGTGAACCTGGTTATGGTTTAAGTAGTAAAGAAGTAGAAAAACGTAAAGAGCAATATAGAAATGTATTAGAAGAAGGAACCAAAAAGAATCCAGTGCTAATGTTTTTAAATCAATTTACTGAAACTATGGTTATAGTGTTATTAGCAGCTACTGTAATATCAGGCATAATCGGCGCTATGATTGATGCAATAACTATAATGGCAATAGTTATAATTAATGCTGTTTTAGGTTTTGTTCAAGAATATAGGGCAGAAAAATCTCTAGATGAAATTAAAAAACTAGCATCACCATATGCAAATGTACTTAGAGCGGGTAAAAGAGTAAAAATCCCTGCTGAAGATTTAGTGCCGGGTGATATAGTATTTTTGGAAGCTGGTGATAAAATTCCAGCAGATTTACGGTTAATACAAAGTTATAGTTTAGAAATAGAAGAATCTGCTTTAACGGGTGAATCAGTACCAGTTGAAAAATCTGCACAGGCAAATTTGGAAAAAGATGTATCAATAGCCGATCAGAGAAACATGGCTTTTATGGGCACTTCAATAACCAGGGGTAATGGGCAAGGTGTAGTTATTGCTACTGGTATGCAAACTGTAATGGGAGAGATAGCAAGTTTAATAAAAGAATCTCAAGAAGCACAAACACCTCTGCAGCAACGTTTAGACCAATTAGGAAAAATCCTTATAATAATATGTCTGGTTGTATGTGCTATGGTTACAGCCATGGGCATATATAGAGGCGAAGATACTTTAACCATGTTCATGGCGGGAGTTAGTCTTGCAGTTGCTGCAATACCTGAGGGATTACCAGCTATTGTGACAGTAGTTCTAGCTCTTGGGGTTCAGAGAATGTCTAAAAGAAATGCAATAGTAAGGAAATTGCCTGCTGTTGAAACACTTGGTTGTACCACAGTAATATGTTCAGATAAAACCGGTACTCTAACTCAAAATCAAATGACAGTTAAACGTTTAGCAATCTTTGATAAAACATTAGATATTGAAGGGGAAGGGTATAATAAATCAGGTAGTTTTTTTTCAGCTGAAGGGAAGTTCAATCCTAAAAAAGATCCTGTATTTAATAAAATATTGGAGGTAGCATTAAATTGTAACAATGCTGCTATAGCTGATTCAAAAAGAAAAATAGAAATCCAGGGTGACCCAACTGAGGCGGCACTTTTAGTCTTGGCTATGAAAGGTGGTCTTGAGGAACGCTTTGAAAAAATTAGAGAAATTCCTTTTGATTCAGAACGTAAAAAGATGAGTGTTATCGTAAAAAAAGGCAACCATTATTACATAATGGTAAAGGGTGCATTAGATGTTTTGATGTCATCCTGTTCACAAGTGGTAAAAGAAGGTAATGATACTAAGCTTAATGAGAATAATAGTAAATATTTTTTAGATTTGCAAGAAAAATGGGCATCAAACGCGCTAAGAGTTCTAGCATTTGCTTATAAAAAGATAGATTCTAAAGATATACATAAAATTAGTGATAATGAATTAGAATCTGATTTAACTTTACTTGGTATAGCAGGGATGATTGATCCTCCTAGACCAAATGTTGATGAATCAGTTAATCAATGTTTAGATGCAGGCGTAGTTCCTATTATGATTACAGGAGATCATCCCATTACTGCACTTGCAATAGCTAAACAAATAGGGATAACTAATGATAATGATGAAGTTGTTACTGGTGGTGACATAGATAATTTAAATGACAAGGCTCTTTATAGAAAGGCTATGTCAACAAGAGTTTTTGCTAGAGTGTCTCCACAACACAAAAACCGTATTGTTAAAGTTTTACAGGAACGTAGGCAGGTTGTAGCAATGACTGGTGATGGTGTAAATGATGCTCCAGCAGTAAAATCAGCTGACATTGGAGTTGCCATGGCTATTAGTGGTACAGAGGTAACTAAAGAAGCTTCCTCTATGGTATTAGCTGATGATAACTTTTCAACTATTGTAGTTGCTGTACATGAAGGAAGATCAATATATGATAATATTAGAAAATTTATTAGATATTTACTAGGATGTAACATAGGAGAAGTACTAGTAATGTTTTTAGCGGCCTTATTAGCTATGCCACTTCCCCTTTTACCTATACAAATTTTGTGGGTAAATCTTGTTACTGATGGTTTACCAGCAATGGCATTAGGATTAGAACCAGCAGAACCTGGGGTTATGAAAAGAAAACCACGGTCTAAAGATGAAGGCATTTTTTCTAATGGATTAGGAAAGATCATTTTATTGCGTGGAATATTTATTGCTATAATAACTCTAACAGCCTTTACTGTGGGTTTGGCTTATTCTCAAATGCATGGTATTGATAATTTAGATCTAGCAAGAACTATGGCATTTACAACATTGGTTTTTGCTCAGTTATTCTATGTATTTGAGTGTCGTTCGGAAAAATTTTCGCCTTTTGAGCTAGGATTTTTTAAGAATAAGTTTTTAGTTATAGCAGTGTCTTTATCTGTTATGATGCATTTAACTGTAATATACTATACACCATTACAAGAAATATTTAGAACTGTTCCGCTAGATTGGTGGCATTGGGGTATAATAATTATTTTATCTGGTTTACAATTTATATTTAGATTATTAACTTATATAATTCAAAGAGTTTTCATAAATAGAAATATATATGCTAAAATAAGACTTTAAGAGAGAATTTTAACTTAAACGAGTATATTTGCTACTTAATAAATAAAAAATATAATTTTGATTCTGCTGCAAAAAATAACTACAAAGAACTTGAGGCTGAGCAAAAATGTTTATCTAAGTGCTTAAGTAGCAAGGCGTGGTGCATGGATCACGGCTAAGTATAAATAAATTTTACTTTAGATAATAAGTGCTAAGCAAAAATGAAGATAAAGACCGATGAGCGGCGTGATAAACATGTTTGCTCAGTCGATTCCATAGCCTAAGTTTAGCTTTTCGCAGTAAAACCAATTTTTTATTTAAAATAATTATTTAAAGAAAGGTTGAAATATATGATTAGAAGCATGACAGGATTTGGGCGGGGTGAAATTATAGATCAGGGATACCAAATAAGCTGTGAACTAAAAGGTGTTAACCATAGATACTTTGATATGTATCTGAGAATGTCAAGAAGATATAATATCTTAGAAGATAAAATTAAAGAAAAAGTAAAAGGTTATGTAAATAGAGGCCGCATAGAATTAAATGTTACTATTGAAAAAACAGATGATTCTGCTAGAAGTATACTTGTTGACAAAAAATTGGCTTTAGCTTATTATAAGTCATTGGAAGAACTAGCAAAAACACTAGATATTTCATCAGAATTGAAGATAATTGATATATATCGCTTGCCAGATGTATATAGTCTGCAAGACAAAGAAGAAGACCTAGATTTAGTTTGGGAAGTAATGCAAAAAGCTCTTGAGCAAGCTTTAGTTAGCTTAAATGAAATGCGAACTGAGGAAGGAAAAAATCTTGCGTATGATATAAAAGAACGTAACGAACAGATTATACAACTTGTTGACCAACTTGAAAAAAGAGCTCCAGATGTGATTAAAACACATGAAGAAAGAATAATAAATCGAATTAAAGAATTAATTCCACAAGAGGAAATTGATGAAAACAGAATTATTCAAGAGATTGCTTTATATTCTGATAAAGTAAATATTGATGAAGAAATAGTAAGACTTAAAAGTCATGCAAAGCAATTTAATGAATTAACTTTTAGCACTGGTGCGGTTGGTAGAAAGTGTGATTTTCTTTTACAAGAAATGTTTAGAGAAATAAATACAATATCATCTAAAGCTAATGATTATGAAATGAGTAAAGTGGTAGTTGAAGTTAAATCTGAACTAGAAAAAATTAGGGAACAAGTACAAAATATTGAATAGGTAGGAGGTGAGCCGGAAAAATCCGGGATATATGCATATAAAATTAGTAAACATAGGATTTGGAAATATTGTTGCAGCTAATAGAATAGTTTCTATAGTTAGTCCAGAAAGTGCACCAATAAAGCGTATAATTCAAGAAGCAAGAGAAAAAGGTATATTAATAGATGCTACTTATGGTCGTAGGACTAGAGCGGTTATAATTGTTGATAGTGGACATGTTGTTCTTTCTGCGGTACAACCTGAGACAGTTGCTAATCGCTTAACTTCTAAAGATAATATAAATGAAGATGGATAGCGGAAAGGTGGCACTATGAACAGAAAGGGTATTTTGTTCGTAATATCTGGACCATCTGGGGTAGGTAAAGGTACAATAAAAAGTGCTCTTTTAAAAGAAACAAAAGATATTCACTTATCTATATCAGCTACAACAAGATTACCTAGAGAAGGCGAAATAGATGGTAAAGATTATTATTTTATAGGAAAAAATAAATTTCAAAAAATGATTGATAATAATGATTTTCTTGAATGGGCAAAAGTATATAAAAATCTATATGGAACTCCATTGAAAAATGTGAAGGAAAAATTAAAAAATGGACAAGATGTTTTATTAGAAATAGATATACAAGGAGCTCTTCAAGTTAAATCTAAATACCCACAAGGTGTTTATATTTTTATTTCTCCACCAAGTATAGAAGAATTAGTTTCTCGTCTTTGTACTAGAGGACAGGATAGTCAAGAAAGTATAAGCATTAGATTAGCCAACTGCAAAGAGGAAATGGAACATATGAAATATTATAATTATGTTGTAATCAATGATAATTTAAATGAAGCAGTCAAAAAAGCAAAAGCTATCATTGTAGCAGAAAGGTGTAAAATAGATAATTTTACTGCATAGAGGTGATAAAATTGATCCCACCATCCACAAAGGATTTGATTGAAATTACTGATAGTAAGTATGCGGTGGTAGTTGCCGTTGCTAAAAGAGCTAGAGTTTTATCAGAAGAAAGGAAAGATAAAGAGGACTATAGGTTATCAAGTATGGTAACAGATGCACTTGATGATGTTTTAGATGGAAGAATTAAAATTTTAGTAGATCCTGTAAAGGAGGAGTAAAGATGGGGAAGACTATTGGTTTAGCAATAACAGGAGGTATCTCTGCCTATAAGATAGTAGATTTAGCTAGTAAGTTAAAAAAAGATGGGTTTGAGGTAGTTGTAATGATGACTAAGGGTGCAGAGCAATTTGTTTCTCCATTAACATTTAAAACTATAACTGGTCGTGAAGTTGTAAACGACTTATGGAATGAATCTCAAGAATATAAAGTTCAGCATATTGATGTTGCTGAAGAAATTGATTTATTAGTTGTTGCTCCAGCAACAGCTAATATGATTGGAAAAATGGCTAATGGAATTGCGGATGATTTAATTTCAACAGTGTTTCTTGCTAATACTGCGCCAACACTAATAGTACCATCGATGAATACCAATATGTTAGAAAACCCTATAGTCCAAAATAATATTGAAAAACTCAAAGGGTTTGGAGTAAAAGTACAAGAACCAGATAGTGGCATCCTTGCATGTGGTGTTTCTGGAAAGGGTAGACTTCCTGAAATAGATGAAATTTACAATGAAATTTTAAAGATATTAAAACCTAAATTAGATTTAAAAGGGAAGAAAGTTATGGTGAATGCTGGGACAACTTGTGAAGATATTGACCCAGTACGTTTTATTGCAAATCGCGGTACAGGGAAGATGGGTTTTTCAATTGCACAAGCAGCTTATAATCGAGGTGCTGATGTTATACTAGTAAGTGGCAAATCACCATTAGAACCTCCTGAAGGGGTAAACTTTCAGAGTGTATGGGGTGCTGATGAAATGTGTGAGGTAATGTTAAAATTCCAACCTGAATGTGATGTAATAATTGGGGCTGCGGCCGTGGGAGACTTTAAAATATCTGGTGTTGCTGGACAAAAAATGAAAAAAATGGAAGATGAATCAGATGTTCTAACATTACAATTAGTTGGTACACCTGATATCTTAAAAGAAATAGGGAAGAAGAAAAAAGATCATCAAGTAACAGTAGGTTTTGCAGCAGAAACTGAAAATATAGTGGAAAATGCAAAGAAAAAGCTTGAAAGCAAAAATCTTGATTTTATAGTAGCTAATGATGTTACTATGGAAGGTGCAGGTTTTGCTAGTGACACAAATATAGTAACTTTTATCACAAGAGATGGTGATATAGTTCCACTTGAAAAAATGACCAAAGATGATGTAGCTGATGCTATTATTGATAAAGTTGTAGATTTAATATAAACTAATTTTTTATTGAAAAATCTATTCTATTATCTTTATAAACATAAAAAGAATTAACCTTTAATTAAATAAGTGTAGTAACTTGAGGAGTTGAATAAGTTGAAAAAAAGGTTATTTACATCTGAATCTGTAACAGAAGGACATCCTGATAAAATGGCAGACCAAATATCAGACTCAATTTTAGATAACATACTAGAACAAGATCCTTATGCTAGAGTAGCAGCAGAAACTATAGTTTCTACAGGCTTAGTACTAGTAGCAGGTGAAATTACTACAAATTGTTATGTGGATATACCCAAATTAGTTCGTAACACTGTAAAAGATATTGGTTATACACGTGCTAAATATGGTTTCGATTTCGAAACTTGTGCAGTTCTTACTTCAATAGATGAACAATCTAGTGATATAGCTATGGGAGTAAATAAAGCATATGAAGCAAGAAAAGGTGAGATGAATGATATTCAGTTAGAAGCTATAGGTGCAGGAGATCAAGGGATGATGTTTGGATATGCTACAGATGAAACTGATGAACTTATGCCTATGCCTATCCTACTCGCAAATAAACTATCAAAAAGGTTATCTGAAGTTAGAAAAAAAGGGATATTAACGTATTTGCGTCCTGATGGTAAAACTCAAGTTACAGTTGAATATGATGAACATAAACCAATTAGAATTGATACGATAGTAGTTTCAACTCAACACCATCCTGATATTGATATAAAAAAAATAAAAGCTGATATCATACAACATGTGGTAAAGCCGATAATTCCTGAAGAAATGCTTGATGATAATACAAGATACTATATTAATCCAACAGGTAGATTTGTTATTGGTGGCCCCCAAGGTGATTGTGGATTAACAGGGCGAAAAATTATAGTTGATACTTATGGTGGAATGGCTAGACATGGAGGAGGAGCATTTTCAGGTAAGGATCCTACAAAAGTTGATCGCTCAGCAGCTTATGCAGCACGATATGTTGCCAAAAACGTGGTAGCAGCTAACTTAGCTCAAAAATGTGAAATACAGCTAGCATATGCTATAGGAGTAGCACAACCTGTATCAATAAGAGTTGATACTTTTGAAACAAATACTATATCAGAAGATAAAATAGAACGTATTATAAGAGAGGCATTTGATCTAAGACCTGCTGCTATTATAAGAGATTTAAATCTTAGAAGACCCATTTATAAACGATCTGCTGCATATGGACATTTTGGACGTATTGAAGATGAAGGTTTTACATGGGAAAATACTGATAGAGCAAATAAATTAAAAGAATTAGCAGGATTATAACAGATATATAAGAAATACATATTTATATAAGTTAAAGGCGGGCAAAAACCCGCCTTTAGTCCATTGGGGATTTATAAAGTGGATAAGGGGTGATAACAATGGATACTTATGCTAAAATCTTATTAAAATTACCATATAGATTGGATCATCCCTATATATATAGTATTCCAGAAAAAATAAATGAGGTTAATTTAACTGGAAAAAGGGCATTGGTAGAATTTGGAAACCAAAAAATTGAAGGAATAATAGTAGAAACTTTTAAGTCATTAAGTAAATCATTAGAATTTAAAAATATAAAACCTATAATTAAAGTATTAGATATTGACCCAGTAATTACTCCTGAGTTATTAAATCTTACGTATTGGATGTCAGATAAGTATAACTGTTCATTTTATAGGGTTGTTAATACAATGATTCCTAAGCTTCTAAGTAGTAAGCGTAATAATGTTATAATTCCTTTAATAAGTGAGAGTGAATTAGATTTAAATACATTTGAGACTTCAGTACAAATTTTTTTAAAAGAATTATTATCTAAAGGTGAAGTATCAATAAATTATGCCAGAAAACACTTATCAACATATCAATTAAATGCTCTTATATCTCGAGGCTTAATAAATTTTTCTACTACTTATAAAACTACTAAATGGCAAAGACAAGGATATATATATGAAATAAGTGAGTTTGATTATGAAGACCTAGATGTTTTAAGAAAAAAAGCATATCGACAGGCAGAAGCCATGGAAATTATTTATAAGAACAAGTCTATAAAAAAAGAAAAATTAGAAAAACTAATTCCTAGAAATAGTATTAAATCATTATTACAAAAAGGATATATACGCCTTACTAAACAGCAAAACACTGTGAAAAATCCTAATATAAAATTAACAACTGAACAAACCAATGCTATAGAACATATTAATAAATATATTAACCAAAAAACCTTTATAGAATTTTTGGTATATGGTATTACTGGTAGTGGAAAAACAGAAATTTACATTCAGTCTGCTCAAAAAGCAATTAATGATGGTTTAGGAGTTATTGTATTAGTACCAGAAATAGCTTTAACGCGTCATTTAGTTGAAAGTTTTAGCACAAGGATAGCTAAAATGGCTGTAGTACATAGTCAAATGTCTGATGGTGAAAGATATGATGAATGGCAAAGAATTAAAAATGGTGAAGTAGACTTGGTTTTGGGTACTCGTTCAGCTATTTTTGCACCAATACCTAAACTAGGACTAATAATAGTAGATGAAGAGCAGGAAACGAGTTACAAACAAGAAGAAACTCCTAAGTATCATGCTCGTGAGGTTGCTCGTAAACGTGCAGAAATGTCAAATAGTATTTTAATTCTGGGTAGTGCTACACCGTCTATAGAAACTTTTTATAAAGCAATTAAAGGTGATACTAAACTTTTAACACTAAATAAGCGAGTTAAAGGAGCTAATTTACCTACAATTAGCGTAGTTGATCTTAAAAAATCTAGAGAAAAAGGGTACACTATCTTTAGTGATTATTTGGAAGAAAAAATTAAACATGTTTTATATAAAGGTGAACAGGTTATATTGTTTTTAAATCGCAGAGGTTATTCCCCATATGTCATTTGTACAAATTGTGGAAAAGTTACAAATTGTCCAAATTGCTCTGTAAGCATTACATATCACCTTAAAGACGACAAATATATATGTCATTATTGTAACTATCAAATTTCACCAGGGATTACTTGTAGTAATTGTGGGTTGCAAAAAATTAACTATACAGGTTTAGGTACTCAAAAAATAGAGGAAGAGGCGTTAAAACTTTTTCCTAATGCAAGTATTCAAAGACTAGATATTGATATAAGTAAAAGAAAAGGTATACAAGAAGAAATAATTAACAATATGAAAAAAAAGCAAATTGATATATTAATTGGTACTCAGATGGTAGCAAAGGGATTTGATTTTCCAAATGTATCACTTGTGGGTATAATAAATGCAGATACTATGCTTAACATACCTGATTTTAGAGCCGCTGAGAGATGTGTGCAATTAATTTTACAAGCTGCTGGTAGAGCTGGTAGAGCTAATGTTTCTGGTGAAGTTATAATTCAAACTTTTGACACTTCAAACAAAATTATTGAAATATTTGCCAATCAAGATTACTTTGAATTTTATACAGAAGAAATAAAAATGAGGAATCTCTTGGAATATCCACCATTTACTAATATATTACGTATAGTTGTAACAGGTTTAAATTCTGAAATTGTGAAGGAAAAAGTTGATTATATAAAAAATTATTTAGAAGAAATTATTGATGCTAGTGAGGAAAATATAACAATACTTGGTCCTGCACCTTGTCCACTCTATAAATTAAAAAACAAATACAGATATCAAATAATTATAAAGAGTCCTAATGAACCATTTTTAAATAGCATAGTCAAGAACTTATCATATGATTTACCAAGTGACAATGAAAAAATAGAAATTGATATAAATCCATTAATATTTATGTGAAGGAGGACTTTTGTTGGCAGTTTACAAAGTAGTCAAATTACCTGAAGAAATACTTAGAACAAAATCCATACCAGTAAAAAATATAAATTCAGGTGTTATAAGACTTTTAGATAATATGCGTGATACAATGTATGCTTTTGATGGTGTTGGAGTTGCAGCTCCCCAAATTGGAATTTCAAAACGAATCATAGTAATAGATCCTGGTGAAAATTATATTGAATTAATAAATCCAGAAGTTATTGAACAAGAAGGTGAACAATATGGAGTAGAAGGTTGCTTAAGTGTACCTGGAGTAACTGGTGTTGTAAAAAGAGCAAAGAATGTAGTTGTTAGAGGTTTAAATAGAGAAGGTAATGAAGTGCAGATAGAAGCTGATGAAATGCTTGCTAGAGTACTTCAGCATGAGATAGATCATTTAGATGGTATATTGTTTATTGATAAAGCACAGGACATTAAGCGAGAAAAACAATAATATTAGGGGGATTACAGTTGAAAATTGTTTTTATGGGAACATCAAACTTTGCTGTTCCTTCATTAGAAAAACTAATTAAATCTGATCATGATATAGTAGCTATTGTAACCCAGCCAGATCGCCCTAGGGGTCGAGGAAAAAAATTAGAACCAACTCCAGTAAAAAGTACAGCTTTATTATATAATTTACCTGTGTTACAACCAGAGAGAATTAAACAGGTTGAAGCTATAGAAAGTGTTAAAAACTATCAGCCAGATTTAATTGTTGTAGTAGCTTATGGACAAATAATACCTATTGACTTACTTGAATATCCTAAATTAGGGTGTATAAATGTGCATGCTTCTTTATTACCTAAATATAGAGGTGCAGCGCCAATACAAAGAGCAATAATGGCAGGTGAGAAAACAACTGGCATTACTACGATGTTTATGGATGAAGGTTTAGATACAGGTGATATAATAATGCAACTACCTGTTACTATAGAACCAACAATGGACTATGGCGAACTTGAACAAGTGATGGCAAAACAAGGGGCAAAACTTCTCATAGATACTATTGCTAACCTTGCTAGTGGGTCATTACCTCGTCGAAAGCAAGATGAATCAAAATCTACATATGCCAAAATGCTTACTAAAGAAGAAGAAAAAATACAATGGTCTAATAATGCTTTAGATATTATAAATAAAATTAGAGCGTTAAGCCCCACACCAGGTGCATATACATCTTATAAAGGTACAAAAATAAAAGTATTTAAAGCATTAGAAAAAAATAAAAATAAGAATGGGGTGATAGGAGAGGTATTAGAAATAACAGAAAATGGTTTTATAGTACAATGTCAAGATGGTACTATTGAGGTAATAGAGGTGCAAAAAGAAGGGAAAAAAAGAATTTCTAGTAAGGAATTCTTAAGAGGATTCAAATTACATTCAGGTGATGTGTTAGGGGATTAGGAGGCAGTTAACAAAAATGTTAGATAAAAAACGAACTTATATTGGATTGTTAATTTTAAGCCTCATTTTTATACTTTTGAGTTTTACACTAATATGGTTTTTATTAAATAATAAAGACGTTTTTTTTGGACAGATATTCATAATAGCTTTAGCAATAATAGCTACTATTGCCTTTTTAATTCTAGGATTAGGTACATTAGCAATAATATTTATGATTATTAGATCTAAAACAATACCATCATTAGAAAATATAACTCAAAAGGCAAATGATTTATTATTTCCATTAACAATAATGGTAGGTAAGTTAGTTGGCATACCCAAAGAAAGAATTCTTAGATCTTTTATAGCTGTAAATAACTATTTAATAAAATCAAAACATCTTAATCTAAAAAACAATAAAATTATGATTTTAGCTCCCCATTGTTTACAACATGCAGATTGTCCTTATAAAATAACTATAGATGTATTTAATTGTAAACAATGTGGTAAATGTACTATTGGTGATTTAATAACATTTGCGCATACTTATAATGTTATGTTAGTAGTTGCATCAGGAGGTACATTAGCTAGAAAATTTATTAAAGACAAAAGGCCACAAGGAGTTATTGCAATAGCATGTGAAAGAGATCTTTCTTTAGGAATACAGGATACTAGTTCTATACCAGTTATAGGAGTATTAAATAGTAGGCCAAACGGACCTTGCTATAATACTAAAGTTAGCTTAGATGATATCGAAAAAGCACTAAAAATTATAAAGGAGGATGATATTAAATGTACTTTTTGTTAATAATGTTGCCATTTTTAGCATTATCAATTTATGCTCAATTTAAAGTAAAATCAACTTTTAAAAAATATTCAGATGTACGCTCTTCTAAAGGAACAACTGGTGTAGATGTAGCATCTACATTACTTAGAAGAAATGGCATGACTAATAAGGTTGGAATAGAACCAACTCCAGGAAGCCTTACAGATCATTATGATCCATCAACTTATAAAGTGAGGCTATCTGAAACTGTATATGGTGAAAACTCAATTGCAGCAATTGGTGTTGCAGCTCATGAAGTAGGGCATGCTATACAGCACAATGAGCAATATGGCCCTCTAGAATTACGCCATAAGATTGTACCAGTTACAAATTTTGCATCATCAGCTTCTTTTCCAATATTATTAGTTGGTATACTAATGCAAAGTTTTGACTTAATATTTATAGGAATTATTCTTTTTGCAGCTGTAGTTTTATTTCATGTTGTAACATTACCAGTAGAATTAAATGCATCCAGAAGAGCAGTAGTACAATTGTCGGAAGCAGGTTTAGTAGCTCATGATGAAGTGCCAATGGTCAAAAAAGTATTAGGAGCAGCCGCGTTAACATACTTAGCCGCAACCTTGATGGCAGTTGCAAATTTACTTTATTATATAATGATATTTATGGGAAGTAATGACTAGTCTAAAACTAGAGGTGTATTAATGAATAAAAAAAAACAATCTGAGTTTAGTAAAAGTGTAAGAAATATAGCTTTAGAGGTTGTTTATGAGGTGTTAGAAAAAGATGCTTATACAAATATTTATCTTGATAAAGTACTAAAGGATAAGAATTTTCCTCAGAGTGATAAAAGCCTTGTAACTGAGTTAGTTAATGGTACTGTACGTATGCATAAGCACCTAGATTGGGTGCTTAATCTTTTTTTAAAAGCAAAAATAAACAAACAAAATCCATGGTTTCGCAATATTTTAAGAATATCTGTATATCAAATTATTTTTATGGATAAAATTCCTGATTATGCAGTAGTTGATAATGCAGTAAAATTAACTAAAAAAAAGACACCTGGATTAACAAGTGTTTGTAATGCTGTATTACGTAATATATTACGTAACAGAGGAAAGCTAACTTATCCATTAGAAAAAGATGAAATAAAATTTTTATCTACTTTTTATTCTCATCCTGAATGGATAGTAGAATTATTTATAGACGAATTTGGTTTTGAAAACACAATTGATATTTTAAAATATAATAATAAGCCGGGTACAATAGTAGCTAGAAACAACTGTTTAAAAACAACTAGAGAAAAATTAGTTCAGGAATTAAACAATGAAAATTTTTCTGCCCAAATTAGTGATGTCCATCCAAGTGCAATAAAGATCTCAAAACTAAAAAAACCACTAAATCAGTCAATCATATTTAATAAAGGTTGGTTTTATGTGCAAAATGAAGCATCTATGCTAGCTGGTTTAATATTGAGTCCTAAGAAGGAAGACATAATTTATGATCTTTGTTGTGGGGTTGGAGGAAAAAGCACACATATTGCTGAATTAATGGGGAATATAGGTCTAATATATGCTTATGACATTTATGAACATAAGCTTAAATTACTAAGAAAGAACTGTAAGCGCCTTGATATTTCAATAGTAAAAGAGTATTGTCAAGATATTTTCAAAATAGATGAAGCAAATAAAGCTGATAAAATTTTATTAGATGCACCTTGTTCTGGCTTAGGGGTATTGAATAGAAGAGCTGATTCAAGATGGCGCAAATCTATAGAAGAAATAAAAGAACTAAACAAATTACAAAAAAATCTATTAAACAAAGCTAGTAAATTAGTAAAACCCGGTGGTGTATTAGTATATTCAACGTGTACCATAAACAAATCAGAAAATGAATGTATTGTTGAAGATCTGATAAGAAACAACGAATATTATTTAGAGGGTTTTGAGGAAAATATAAGTTTTTTTCCGTTAGATAAAACAGATAGGAAGGCATCTGAAAAAGGTATGCTAACCATAATTCCAGGTAAATATCAAACAGATGGAATGTTTTATGCTCGCATTAGGAGGAGATCAGTATAGTGAATGAAAAAACTGAGCTTTTAGGTATGAATAATGATGAAATTGAAGAATATTTATCTTCGATTGGTGAGCCAAAGTATAGAGGTAGGCAAATATATAAATGGATTTATCAAAAAAATATAAGTTCATTTTATAATATGTCTGATATACCAAAAAACTTGCGAGTTAAATTAGATGAAAATGCAAATATATCAATTCCTAGATTTCTAAAACAGCGTGTATCACAAGATGGGACTAGGAAATTTCTTTTGGAAATGATTGATAAAAAAAGAATAGAAACAGTTGTAATTCCTCAATCTTTAGAAAAAAACACAAAATACTCACTTTGTATATCAACTCAAGTAGGGTGCCCTATTGGTTGTTCATTTTGTGCTACTGGGACTTCTGGATTTCAAAGAAACTTAAAATCTTATGAAATCGTGGGGCAAATTTTATCTTCACGTAGAGAGTTGTCTAAAAGATTAAAGAATTTTAATTCAGAAATGATAACGAATGTTGTTTATATGGGGATGGGTGAACCTTTTTTAAACTATGATGAAGTGATAAAATCTATTCACCTATTGATTGATTATAAGGGAATTAATATTGGGCAAAGAAATATAACCATATCAACTGCAGGAGAAGTAAATGGTATAAATAAATTAGCAAAAGAAGCTTTGCAAGTTACACTTGCTATATCCCTACATGCTTCTAACAATCATTTGCGAAACAGATTAATTCCTTTAAATAAAAAATATCCTATTGAAGAATTATTTAAAGCAGTAGATAATTATATAAAAAAAACAAATCGTCGTGTTACTTTTGAGTATATAATGCTAGATGAAATAAATACAAGCAGAACAGATGCAACTAACTTAATAAAATTAGTTAAACCTCTATTGGCTAATGTTAATTTAATTCCTTATAATGAAATACAAGGTATAGAGTTTAAAAAACCATCAGAAAGTAAAGTTGCACAATTTTATGAATGGTTAGAAAAAGGTGGGATAAATGTAGTTGTTCGAGGAGAAAGAGGCTCTGATATAGAAGCAGCTTGTGGACAATTAAGCTCAAGAAAAGAACGTTAACTACAAATACATTTAATAGAGGTGTATTATGGATTTTATTGGAATGTCGGATATAGGTTTAATGCGTAAAAAAAATGAAGATAGTTATTTAATTAATGAAGATATTGGTCTATTTATTGTGTGTGATGGAATGGGCGGTCATAAAAGTGGTGATATAGCTTCTGACCTTGCGGTTAAAGAGATAAATAATTATGTTATAGAAAATAATGTTTTAGATGAACCATCAAAGATTTTATTAGAATCAATTCAAAAAGCAAACTATCTTATATGGCATGAGAGTAAAACAAATCCCGAGTGCTATGAAATGGGTACTACAGTAACAGCTGCTATTATACATAATAACAAACTTATTGCTGCGAATGTAGGTGACAGTTGTTTATACATAATTCGTAATAACAATTTAATTAAGGTCACAAAAGATCATACTTTAGCTGAACAAATGCTATCTAAGGGGTTGCTTAGTGCAGATGAAATAAATTCTAATGCCTATAACCATGTACTAACTAGAGCTTTAGGAATAGACAAGCAGGTTGTTGTTGATCTGTTTTTTGAAGAGATTTATTCAAATGATTTTATAATATTGTGTAGTGATGGTCTAACTGACTTAATACCTGATGCAGAAATACTTGAATTTATAATGGATAATTATAACAATTCTTTAGAAACTATAGCTAAAGAATTAATTGAATTAGCAATTTATAGGGGTGGCAGTGATAATATTACTATAATCCTTATACGCATTTAATTAGGAGGTAAGTAGTTTTGAAAGGCACTGTTTTAAGCGAGCGTTATGAACTAATTGAAGTAGTAGGCGAAGGCGGAATGGCTGTTGTTTATAAAGCTCGTTGTAAAATACTTGACAGAATTGTTGCAGTTAAAATATTAAAAAATGAATATTCAAATGATAGTAACTTTGTTGATAAATTTAAAACTGAGGCTTTATCAGTAGCTAGAATTTCACACCCTAATATTGTCAATGTTTATGATGTTGGTCAAGAACAAAATATTTATTATATTGTAATGGAATTTGTAGAAGGCAAAACCTTAGAAAAGGTTATTAATGAAAGTGCTCCTTTAGATGCCGATAAAGCAGTAGATATAGCTATTATGATATGTGATGCATTACAACATGCCCATAATAAAGGTGTAATTCATCGAGATATAAAACCTCATAATATTCTTTTAACTGAGGAAGGTATGGTAAAAGTAGCTGATTTTGGTATTGCAAGAGCAGTTACTAATGCCACTATAACATTCGGCGGAAATATAGTTGGTTCAGTACATTATATATCACCTGAACAAGCAAAAGGTGAGCCGGTAGATACAACTACTGACTTATACTCACTAGGTTGTGTCTTATATGAAATTTTAACAGGCAAAGTACCTTTTGATGCAGAAAGTCCAATTACAGTAGCATTAAAACATATACATGATGAACCAGTTAATCCTAGCAATTTAAATGAAGAAATACCACCATCCTTAGAAGCGATTATTATTAAAGCAATGGAAAAATTAGCAGTTAATAGATTCCATAATGCAGAGGAAATGCGAAATGCATTACTCGATTTAAACACTAATGTTTTATCTTCTCATCAGAAACAAAGATATGATAAAACACTAATAATGTCTCCCAAGGATTTAGAAGGGAATGAATCTGAAGTGAAGGAAAAAAGAAAAATTCGTCCTGTTGGCATTGCTTTAATAACTGTAGCTGTTTTAGGTTTATTATCAGGAGTCTTCTTCATCTTAACCCCAACCTTATTCCCAGAAGATGTTGTTGTTCCTGATTTGGATGGTATGACATTACAAGAGGCAAGAGGTGAATTAAATGATTTAGGTTTAGGTTTAGATATAATTGATGAACAATTTAGTGATGAATTCGAACAAGATACAATAATGTCTCAAAACCCTAGAGAAGGACAACTAGTTAAGCAAGGAAGAGATATAAGAGTTATTATAAGTAAAGGTCCACAACTAAAATCTGTTCCTAATTTAGTAGGCTTAGATTTAGCTGATGCACGTATATCTTTACGCAATCAAGGGCTTACAGTAGGGGATGTTGATGAAATATTTGATGACCAATATGAAGAAAATACAGTAATCTCCCAAAGTCCAGAGTCAGGAACAGAACTAAACCTTGGGGAAAATGTAAATGTTATTGTTAGTAAAGGTGCAACTCCTAATAGAATTTCAGTTCCAAATTTAATAGGAGTGACAATATCAAATGCAACAGAAATTTTACAACAGCGGAATTTAGATTTAGGTGATGTTACAGAGAAAGAAAGTGATGAATATTTTGCTGATCAAATTATAGAGCAGGAAATAGATGCCGGTGTTTTAGTTGAAGAGGAAAGTGAAATTGATGTTGTTGTAAGTACTGGTCCTGGACCTGATGCACGAACACAAACACTTGAGTTTGATTTACCAGATGAGCAGGATTTTTACAAAGTAATTATTAAAGTTAACGATATTAGGGGTGAACGCGAATTTTATAATGAGCTTCATAGTGCAAATGATACAGTATCTGTAGGTGTTAGTTATTTTGGAAGTGGATCTGCAATTGTAACATTAAATAACCAAGACTATAAAACATTTAATTTATAATTACTTGAAGGGGGGAAGTTATGCACAGTATTCAGTTGGAAGGCTTAATACTGAAAAAATACAGTGGTTTTTATTATGTTCAGACTCCAGATAAAAAAATTTATGAATGTAAATTGCGTGGTAAAATAAAAAAACATGTATTAACTGGAGATAAGGTCATTATAACACCACTACAGGAACAAAAGGGAATACTTGAAAACGTTTTAGAAAGAGACAATGAACTGTATAGACCAAAGATAGCAAATGTAAGCATTGTTTTAATAGTAATGGCTCATGACAAACCTGCTCCTAATTTGGTTTTACTCGATAGATTACTTTTTTTAGTTAAATATAACAATTTAATTCCATATATAATTATGAATAAATGTGATCTAACAATGGATAAGAAAGCTAAAGAAATTTATGATTATTATTCTAAGTTTAATATTTTATCTACTTCAGCAATTAATAATATTGGGATAGAACAATTAAAAGAAGTAGTTAAAGATCAAATTGCAGTATTAGCAGGTCCTTCTGGTGCGGGTAAATCTAGCTTACTAAATGCAATTATTGAGGGTTTAGAAGTTAAAACACAAGAGGTTAGCAAAAAAATTGGTAGGGGTAAACATACAACACGTCATGTTGAGCTTTATTCCATAAAGTCAGGAGGTTGGATAGCTGATACTCCTGGATTTAGTGTTTTGGACATGCCAAAAATCAAAAGAGAGCAACTAGCATTATATTTTCCAGACTTTCAAAAATATATTGATAATTGTAAATTTAATAATTGTTTACATGCTAAAGAAAAAGAATGCGGGGTAAAACAAGCAGTAGAAAGAAATTTAATAAGTTCAATAAGATATGATAATTATATTGCAATGCTTGAAGAAGTTATAGAAAATGAGAGGTGCTACAAGTGACATTGATTGCTCCATCAATTTTGTCAGCAAATTTTTCGAATTTAAAAGCTGATATTATAAAGGCTGAAAAAGCTGGTGCTGATTGGCTACATATTGATGTAATGGATGGCCATTTTGTTCCTAACATAACAATAGGTCCACAAGTAGTTAAAGATATCAGAAAAGTGTGTGAATTATTTTTTGATGTACATCTAATGATAGAAAAACCAGAAAATATAATACCAGCATTCATTGAGGCTGGAGCTGATATGATAACAGTACACAGTGAAACTTGTGTGCATTTACATAGAGTTATACAAATGATAAAAGCTAGTGGTTTAAAAGCTGGAGTTGCAATAAATCCAGCTACATCTATAACAACTATAGAAAATGTAATTAGTGATACAGATTTAGTACTTATTATGACAGTAAATCCTGGGTATGGTGGTCAAAATTTTATATCTAACTGTCTACCCAAAATAAAAAGCATAAAAAATATGATTCAAGAAAAAGGTTTAACCACATATATACAGGTTGATGGTGGAATAAATAAAGATACGGGAGCAGAAGCTGTTAAAGCAGGTGCTGATGTTCTAGTGGCTGGATCATATATATTTAATTCTAATGATATTGAAAAACGAATAAAAGCATTAAAAGATATTAAATAAAAAATATATATAGAATCCATATAAAATATATGCAATAAAATCAAATCTTGACCAATAATAATAGGAGTGCTACTATTAATAAAACTTAATAACAATATATACCTTTCTTCGGGGTTGGGTGTAATTCCCTACCGGCGGTAAAGCCCGCGAGCCAAAAGGCATGATTCGGTGAAATTCCGAAGCCGACAGTTAAAGTCTGGATGGGAGAAGAAGGGCCTGATTGCTGTTTTGTGCTGTCTTTTATGCCTATAACTCCCAGAATAATTCTGGGTTTTTTTATTTTCTATAATTGATTCTGCTGCAAAAAGTAACTACATAGAACTTAAGGCTGAGCAAACATGTTTATCTAAGTCCTTAAGTAGCAAGGCGTGGTGCATAGATCACGGCTAGGTATAAATAAATTTTACTTTACATAATAAGTGCTAAGCAAAAATGAAGATAAAGACTGATGAGCGGCGTGATAAAAATGTTTGCTCAGCCGATTCCATAGCCTAAGTTTAGCTTTTCGCAGTGAAACCATAATTTAATTATCATTAATTGTGCTAAGTGGTTATGATCTTATAATACGGTTAAAAGAAAAAATCACTAAGTGGTTTTAATAAGAGGTGTAAAATTGAAAATACATAACAATGAATATTATATGAATAAAGCAATAAATTTAGCTAAAAAAGCTTATGGAAGGACTAATCCTAATCCTATAGTAGGAGCTATTATAGTTAAAAAAAATCAAATAATTGGCACAGGCTATCATGAAAAAGCGGGAACACCTCATGCAGAAATACATGCTTTAAAAGAAGCTGGTACTGATGCAAAAGATTCAACTGTATATGTTACCCTTGAACCTTGTAATCATTATGGTAAAACTCCACCGTGTACTGACGCGTTAATACAAGCTGGCATAAAAAAAATAGTAATTGCTTCATTAGATCCAAATCCATTAGTAGCAGGAAAAGGTGCTCTTAAATTAAAAGAAGCTGGTATAACTATAGAAATAGGCATGTGTAAAGATGAAGCTAATAAAATGAATCAATTATTTTTTAAATATATTAAAACTAACATGCCTTATATATCATTAAAAACTGCTATGACACTAGATGGTAAGATAGCAACATATACGGGGGACTCAAAATGGATTAGCAATGAGCTTTCACGTAATTATGTTCATGAATTAAGAAATATATATGATGGTATATTAGTTGGAATAGGAACAGTATTAAAGGATAATCCTTCGTTAAATACACGTCTAGATAAGAATGATATTAGAAATCCAGTAAGAATTATAATAGATGAAAATTTAGATATACCTATAAACAGTAATATAATTAATACAAGTAAAGAGCAAAGAACTATTATATATACTTCTAAAAATACTGCAACCAAAAAAATAAACATATTAGAGTCTAAAGGAATAGAAATAGAGCAAACTGAAACTGATGAGAATAATAAATTAATATTAGAGGAAGTTTTAAATAATTTACCTAAAAAGGGTATATATAGTGTTTTAATAGAGGGTGGGGGAGAGATAAATGGTTCTTTTATAGAAAAAAGACTAATAGATAAAGTATACTGGTTTATTGCTCCTAAAATAGTTGGTGGAAAACATGCACCTTCACCAGTTAGTGGACAAGGTATAGAATTAATAAATCAGGCTTTATACGTAGAAAGAATAAATATAAATAAGTTTGAAAATGATTTACTAATAACTGGTTATATAAGGTGGTGGTAAAAATATTTACAGGAATTATTGAAGAATTAGGGGTTGTTAAAAATATAGTTAAAGGGGCAAATTCATGCAAAATAAATATTCAGTGTCAAGAAGTACTTAGTGATGTTAAACTTGGTGATAGTATAGCTATAAATGGTGTATGTCTTACAGTAGTAGAGTTTTCAAAAAACCATTTTATTGCAGATGTTATGGCTGAAACATTAGAAAAAACAATTTTAAAAGAATTAAAATCTGGTAGCCAAATTAATCTGGAACGAGCGCTACGTCTTAGTGATAGATTAGGTGGTCACTTAGTACAAGGTCATGTAGATGGTGTTGGAACTATTTTGGAAAAAGAAAACTTAGATATATCAATCATTTTTAGAATTCAAGCTCCTGAACATGTATTAAAATATATTATTCCTAAAGGTTCTATTGCTATAGATGGTATAAGTTTAACTGTTGTAGATGTATTTGCAGAAAGCTTTAGTGTATCTGTTATTCCACATACTGCAACTATAACAACATTAGGGCAAAAAGATACTGGAGATAAAGTTAACTTAGAAACTGATATAATAGGGCGTTATATAGAAAGGTTAATACTGAATAACAAAGGTGAAATAAAGGATCAAAGTAAAATAGATTTAAATTTTTTGAGTGAACATGGATTTATATAACAACAATATAACCTAAGGAGGTTTTTTAATGTTTAATACAATAGAAGAAGCTATAAAAGATATACAAGAAGGTAAAATGATTATCTTAGTTGATGATGAAGATAGAGAAAATGAAGGTGATATAGTAGTTGCTGCTGAAAAAGCTACTCCTGATATAGTTAACTTTATGGCAACATATGCCAAAGGACTAATTTGTGTACCCATTATAGGTGAAAGAATAGATGAACTTAAAATACCTGCTATGGTTACTGATAATACTGATAATCATGAAACCGCGTTTACAGTTTCAGTAGACCATATATCAACAACAACAGGCATTTCTGCTCATGAAAGATCTGATACTATACAAGCTATGATTTCAAATAATAGTAAAGCCCAGGATTTTAGGATGCCTGGTCATATTTTTCCATTAAGATATAAAGAAGGAGGAGTATTGAGAAGAGCAGGCCATACAGAAGGCTCAGTTGATTTAGCACAATTAGCTGGTCTTTATCCAGCAGCAGTAATTTGTGAGATTATGAGTGAAGACGGGACCATGGCAAGAGTTCCTGAATTAATGCAATTTGCACAAAAACATGATTTAAAAATTGCTACAATAGCAGATTTAATTGAATATAGAAGAAGAAAAGAAAAACTAGTCATAAGAGTAGATGATGCAAAGCTACCTACTATGTATGGTGATTTTGATGCGGTTGCTTATGAATCTGTATTAGATGGAAAAGGACATATTGCTTTAGTGAAGGGAGAATGGGATGAAAACGAGCCAGTATTAGTGAGAGTGCATTCTGAGTGCCTCACAGGAGATGTATTTGGTTCAAATCGTTGTGATTGTGGTGACCAACTTGCTACAGCTTTAAACATGATTGAAAATGAAGGTAAAGGTGTATTTTTATATATGCGGCAAGAAGGTAGAGGTATAGGATTAATAAATAAAATAAAGGCTTATAAACTACAAGATAAAGGTAGAGATACAGTAGAAGCAAATATAGAATTAGGCTTTCCTGATGATTTGCGTGAATATGGAATAGGTGCCCAAATACTTGTGGATTTAGGAATTAGGAAGATGCGCCTACTTACAAACAATCCTAAAAAACTAAAAGGATTGGAAGGTTATGGATTAGAAATTATTTCAAGAGTTCCATTAGAAACTAATTGTAAAATTGAAAATGAAAAATATTTACAAACTAAAAAAGATAAAATGGGACATATGTTTAAATCACTATAAATATTAGGGACTGTCAATGCCTAATAGCTACAATATAAAAAATAGGAGGTTTATAACAAAATGACTAAAATTATTGAAGGAAATTTAATTGGAGAACAACAAAAAATAGGAATAGTAGTGTCAAGATTTAATGAATTTATTACAGGTAAACTTTTATCAGGTTGTATAGATACCTTAGTAAGACATGGGGTTAATAGAGATAATATAAAAATTGTCTGGTCACCAGGTGCATTTGAAATGCCATTAGTAGCACAAAAAATGACTTCTAAAAATTATGATGCGGTAATATGTTTAGGAGCAGTTATTAGGGGTGGTACACCTCATTTTGAATATGTTTCGGCTGAAGTAACCAAAGGTGTAGCACAAGTTAGTTTAAATTCAGGTATTCCAGTTATTTTTGGTGTAATAACTGCAGATACGATAGAACAGGCTATAGAAAGAACGGGAACAAAAGCAGGAAATAAAGGTTCTGAAGCAGCATTAGCTGCTATTGAAATGGTAAACTTACTTGGAAACATATAATAATTGCATTACTTAAAAACCTGTGTTTTCAACACAGGTTTTTTTAATGTGAATATTCACTAAAAATAGGATGATTATTAATAAAAAACAGCTGTATAGCTGTTTTTTATTTAAGTAGAAATTTTTAGAAAAGTAGTAAAAGGATTTTTTAAAATACTATAAATTGTTATAAATTTTATACTAAAACGATTATGTATCATAAGTTTTGCAGACACTCCTATTACTTAATATTTATTGTTAACTTGTACTAATTTCTATAGTCTAGTAGACTATGGTATTATATTTTTAAAATACAAACGAATGAGGTATAAATATGGTAGTTCAAAACCCCCATCCCATATTATGGAATGACAAACGTTATCATACACTAAATTATTACTTACGAAAAAAATTTGGGCAAAAAGTATTTAAAATACCATTGGATGCAGGTTTTACATGTCCAAATAGAGATGGAACATTATCAACAGATGGTTGTGCTTTTTGTAGTGCTAGAGGATCTGGTGATTTTGCTGGTAATAGAGAATTTGATGTTAAAACACAATTTAAAAAAACAAAAGAAATGATGCATAAAAAATGGCGTAATGGCAAATATATAGCTTATTTTCAAGCTTTTTCAAATACCTATGCTTCTATATCACATTTACAAAATCTTTATGAATCAGCTTTAGAGGAAGAAGGGGTGGTTGGATTAGCAATAGCTACACGACCGGATTGTTTACCTGATGAAGTATTAAATTTATTAAATAAATTTAATAAGCGTACTCATATGTGGGTAGAGTTAGGTTTACAAACTATACATAATAAAACAGCGCAAAAAATGAACCTACATTATAACTATAATACATTTCTTAAAGCATTAGATAAACTGAATAGTAGAAATATTGAAATATGTGCACATATTATCCTAGGTCTTCCTAATGAAACTAGAGAACAAATGCTTTCTACGGGTAAAGAAATAGCTAAACTACCGCTACAAGGTATTAAAATTCACTTATTTCATTTAATGGAAAATACACCATTAGCAAAAGCTAACTCAAATACATTATCTTTTTTAACAAAGGAAGAATATGTAGATTTAGTAGTAGATATTTTAGAATATATTCCTCCAGAAATGGTTATTCATAGATTGACAGGGGATAGTCCGAGGAAATTATTAATTGGACCAAAATGGAGCTTAAATAAATGGGAGGTATTAAATAGTATTGATGAAAGAATGAAAGCAAGAAATACATGGCAAGGTAGATTGAGGGAAATATAAAATGGTAATACGGACTGAAAATATTAAATGGCTAGTTTTAACCTCAGCTATAGTTATAAATTTATGTTTAGGTGCAATAAATGCTTGGAGCATATTTGCTACCCAACTAAGAATTGAAAATCCCGAATGGACTATATCTCAAATAGCTACTGTGTTTTCTATAATGTTATTTGCTTTTGCTATGACTACTATTATTTCAGGATGGGTCCAGGATAAGATAGGTCCCAAATGGGTTGCTACAACGGGAGGTATTTTATTAGGTATTGGGATAATTATGTCTGGTCGTGCAACATCATTAATTGAATTATACATATGGCATGGAGTTATAGCTGGTATGGGGATAGGTTCAGCATATGTAACACCTTTAGCAACAGTTTTGAAATGGTTTCCTGACAAAAGAGGTTTAATGAGTGGTATAGTAATGGGGTTTTTTGGTGCAGGAGCATTTTTATTTGGACCTTTAGCTAGTTATTTAATAACTTTAACCGGATCCATTAATGATACTTTTATTATATTAGGAATCATATATTTAATCGCTGTTGTAGGAGGAGCACAATTTTTAATAACTCCTGACTCAAATAGGGATAATAATATTAACATTATAAAAAATCAAAAGAATTTAACACCATTAGAAATGCTAGCTCATAAAAATTTTTATGTTATATGGCTTGTATATGTTATGGGTTGTAGTGCTGGCTTAGCTCTATTAAGTAATGCTCAGGAAGTTGCCCAATTATTTGCTGGCTTAACATCTATGCAAGCTGTTTCTATAGTTAGTATCATTGCTATTTTTAATGCCTTAGGCAGTCCTTTTTTTGGCACTTTATCAGATTATATTGGTAGAAAATACTCATTAACTTCTTTATGCATACTAGCAGCATTGGCTTTTTTGTTACTTCCGTTAGCTAATACCTTTGTAACTTTCTTATTAGTGTCTTCAGTTATAATGTTATGTTTTGGAGGCTTGTTTGGTGTATTTCCTACAATTTCTGCTGATTTTTATGGTACAAAACACTTAGGAATTAATTATGGATTATTATTTTTAGCTTATGGTTTTGCAGCATTTATTGGACCTAGCATAGCTTCGACACTTGCTGATGTTGCTAGAGAAAATGCCCTATTAATGGGGGCTACACCTAATGAAGTGAAAATAGCTGTTACAGAAGGTTATACTAGAGCTTTTTATTATGTTAGTGGAATGTTAGTGATAGGAGCGTTTTTAACTCTGTTTATAAATAGTCCAAACTACAAAGAAGAATATTATAATAAATAATTTAACCAAGTAACAGAGAATTTATTTTCTTTGTTTAAAAATATGATTTTATTACCGAGGTGTATTTATAGCTATGAATAAAGTTAATATTCCTTCTTATCTTTCATTATTTAGTACTGGAGAATTAAAAGAAAGGACTTTAAAAGTAAAAGAGCAATTAAAAAATTGCAAATTATGTCCGCATAATTGTGAAATTAATAGGTATGAAGAACAAGGAGTTTGTAAAGCTCAAGATAAAGCAGTCATTGCAAATTATGCCCCACATTTTGGTGAAGAACCAATTTTAGTTGGCAAAAATGGTTCGGGAACAATATTTTTCAGTTATTGTAATATGAGTTGTGTGTTTTGTCAGAATTGGGATATAAGTCATAAAGGGGAAGGTATACAAGTAAGTAATAATGAATTAGCTCAAATTATGATTAAGCTACAAAAATCTTACTTGTGTCATAATATTAATTTAGTCACCCCAACTCATTTTGTGCCACAAATTATAGAAGCAGTATTAATAGCTTGTGAAAATGGTCTAAATATTCCCATTGTTTATAATTGTGGAGGATATGAATCTGTAGATACCTTAAAAATGCTTGATGGTATAATAGATATTTACATGCCTGATTTTAAATATCATTCTAATGAAATGGGTGCTAAATATTCAAAAGTAAAAAATTATTCAGAATCAGTAAAAGACTCATTAAGAGAAATGGACAGACAAGTTGGGGGAGTAAAATTAGACAATAAAAATATAGTTTATCAAGGTTTATTAATTAGACATTTAATGCTTCCAGAAGGTTTAAATAATACATTAAAAATATTAAGATTTATAAAAAATGAATTAGATTCAGATTGTTTAGTAAATATTATGAAACAATACTATCCAGCTTATAAATCTACTCAATATAAAGAATTAAATAACATGCTTAATACATGTGAATATAAAGAGGCAATTGAATATGCAAGGGAACTAGGAATAAAGTTAATAAACTAAGTTGTTTTAACCGTAATTTCTATCACGTCATTTATTACTTTATGGTGTTCTTTGATTATTTTTTATAAACATGTTTGCTCAGCCGATTCCATAGTCTAAGTTTAGCTTTTTGCAGTGGAATCAAACATTAATATTAAAAAATATTAACAGCATTGTATTGATATGTTATAATGATTGAAATAAATAAAATAAATGGTCAGACTTTCATGTCGGGCTCTTATGAGCAGCAGTTTATGCGGGACTTCAATTTAAATTGAAGTCCCTTTTATTTTTTAGGGAACTTTATTATTATTAAGAATATCATTTTAATAGGTTTTAACTATTAGTTAGGAGGAAATAATGAAAAAACTAACTAGCAAAACTACTGATTTTTTAATTTTAAAATTTTTAAAAACAAATAAAGATGAAAATATTACTAGTCCAGATGCTAGGAAAAAAATTGGTTACTTAGAAGCTATTATAAGTATAATAATAAATTTATTTTTAGCTATAATAAAAGGTTTTTTTGGTCTAATGATAAATAGTATTGCATTATTAGCAGATGCTGTTCATACTGCGTCTGATGTATTAACTTCTTTAGTTGTTATTATGGGTTTTAAGTTGTCTGCTATGCCTGCCGATGATAAACATCCTCATGGACATGGAAGGATAGAATTTTTAACAACTTTATTTATTTCAATGTTATTAATATACATAGGGGTCCAATTTGCTATAAATTCATATGAAAGATTTGTTGAAAATACAGTGGTAGCAGGTTCATATCTTGTAATTGCTATAATGATATTTGCTGCACTTTTAAAAGAATGGTTAGCACAATTATCTGTAAACTTAGGAGAGAGAATCAAATCTACAACCTTAATAGCTGATGCATGGCATCATCGAACTGATGCAATAGCATCCATTATGGTAGCTATTGCAATTTTAGCATCACAATTTGGATATTATAGAGTTGATGCTATATTGGGATTTGCTGTATCTTTACTTATTATTTATACTGGATTGGTAATACTAAATGAATCTATATCAAAAATAATTGGTGAAACTGACCATGAAGAGATAGAGGAGATTGAAAAACTTGCAATGTCGATTGAGGGAGTTAAAAATACTCATGATATATTAATGCATGATTATGGTGCTCATAAAAATTATTCATTACATATAGAACTAGATAAAAATTTAACAGTAGAACAAGCTCACCAAATCGCAGATAAGGTTGAAAATTTAATTGAGTCAAAGAAAGAATCTAAAGTTATAGTACATGTTGATGCACATAAAAAGGTAGACACCAATTAAATATAAAACCTTCTTTAGGTAAAACTTATTAATACTTTTGATTTATACGGGGAATAGTATTTATAAGTTTATAAAGGAGGTTATGCAAATGGAAAGATTAATAGGATATTTTGAAGAGCACAGTTCAGCTGAAGAAGCGGTTAAAGAATTAAGAGATGGTGGATTTACAGAAAACGAAATATCCATTATAGCTAGAGAAGGTGAAGGTGGAGGTGGCCAAGAAGGCGGTGGCTACGATGACCAAAACCTAACAGATGGTACACTTACTGGTGGAGCTATTGGTGGTATTGCTGGTTTAGCACTAGGTGCAGGTGCACTTTTAATACCAGGAATAGGACCAATATTAGCTGCAGGTCCTTTAGGTGGCGTTCTTGCTGGAGCTGTTACAGGTGGAGTAGCTGGGGGATTAATTGATTATGGGATTCCAGAAGAGCGTAGTGAACATTATGAATCAAAAGTAGAAGAAGGTAAAGTATTAGTTGTGTTAGAAACAGATGAAAATACCGCAGAAAGAGCTGCTGAAACTCTAAAAAATTATGGTGCTAAGGATGTAGAAGTACACTAAATATTTTAAAAAAACAGCTGATTTTGATAATCAGCTGTTTTTTTTTGAATATTTTTATGTATTGGTTTTCTATAAAAAAATTAGAGGTTACAATTATAAATAACTAAACAAGGTTTTGTTGTGTGAAAAATCTTAAAATAGTATAAAGGAAGAAATTAATATTAAAGGTGGTATATATGAAAACTTTTAATATAGGGAGTATACCAATTAAATCATGGACTTCTAATATTGAAGAAGGTGCAATGCAACAGGCGATAAACCTTTCTAAACATCCATTTGCATATAAACATATAGCAATTATGCCTGATGTGCATGAAGGATATGGAATGCCAATTGGAGGAGTATTAGCAACTAAGGATGTAATAATTCCAAATGCAGTAGGTGTAGATATTGGTTGTGGGGTAATTGCATTACAAACAGATAAAAAAACTATAACTCAGCATGAAGTAAAAAACCTTATTGAAACATGTAGAAAATTTATACCTTTAGGTTTTAAACACCATAAAAAACCTCAGCTATGGGATGGTTTTGACAATGCACCGAATTTACCTATAATAAACCAAGAAATAACATCTGCAAAAAAGCAAATAGGTACCCTTGGAGGTGGCAATCATTTTATTGAATGTCAAAAAGGAGATGATGGATATATTTGGTTAATGGTGCATTCAGGAAGCAGGAATATTGGACTTAAAGTAGCAAAATACTATAATGATGCAGCAAAAGAATTAAACCGCAAAATTAACTCATCTATACCTAAAGAATATGATCTAGCATATTTACCATTAAATACAGAACTAGGAAATGACTATTATAATGCAATGAATTTTTGTTTAGAATTTGCTCGGGCAAATAGAACAAAAATAGCTTATAAAGTCTTTGAAATATTTATAGATATAGTAGGGCCAGTCAAAATCCAACAAAAAATAGACATTCAACATAACTATGCTGCTGTAGAGGAGCATTTTAATAGCCAACTAATTATTCATAGAAAAGGTGCAACAAGTGCCAAGAAAGGACAATTAGGGATTATACCAGGTTCAATGGGAACGGCTTCATATATTGTGAAAGGATTAGGTAATACTGAAAGCTTTATGTCATGTTCACACGGTGCAGGAAGGGTAATGAGTAGAAAAAAAGCTAACAAATGTATAACTGAGGAAATGGCGAATGAAGTAATGAAGGGTATTTATTTTGGTTCATGGAAAAATGATTACTCAGAAGCACCATTAGCATATAAAAACATTGAAGATGTTTTGAAGCAACAAACGGAATTAGTTAAAAAATTAGTAAAATTAAAGCCTTTAGGAGTATTGAAAGGTTAGGAGGGTTAGGGTGAAATTATCGTTTGAACAATTTGCGGATTTAACTGAGGATATAATTAACACAATTCCTGAAAAATTTTTAATAAATTTAAATGGAGGTTTTTCATTACTGCCTGATAATAAAAAAGAAGATGGTCTTTACATAATGGGTGAATATATTGAGAATGGGTTTATGGGAAACTATATAGTTATTTATTATGGTTCTTTTTGTTCAGTATTGAAAGAAAGCAATGAAAAAAAATGGGAAGAAGAAATTAAAGAAACAATACTTCATGAGTTACAGCACCATATAGAATCATTAGCAGGAGTAAATTATTTAGAAGAACAGGAATTAAAAGAACTTATAAACATGCGCCCCAAAAAATAACTAACCTTTTATTACCAGTGTATTCTACTAAATATTGGTTCTACTGAAAGTTAGGCTAATTTTAGCTACTTGCAGTGAAACTACTATATAATTAATAAAAAGGAGGCGTTTGACTGGTGTCTAAATTTAAATTTCAAAAAGAAGATGCAGTATTATTAGTAATTGATTTACAGGAAAAACTGATGAAAGCAATGAAGGATAAGGAGAAGGTGTATAAGAATACTAATTTGTTAGTAGGTACTGCTGAAAAATTTCAAATACCTATTATAATAACAGAACAATATCCTAAAGGTTTAGGTCCTACAGTAGAAGAAATAAATCAAGACATTGATTGTACCTATATTGAAAAGATGACATTTACAGCTTTAATTGAAGAAATGAAAAACAAATTAGCAGAATTAGGTAAGAAAACAATACTTGTGACCGGTAGTGAAACACATATTTGTGTTTTTCAAACAGTAAGAGATTTATTAGAAGATGATTATAAAGTTTTTGTTGTTAAAGATGCAGTATGTTCTAGGTTTGATGAAAATTATGAAAATGGTCTAGACCTAATGAAAGAAGCTGGTGCAGTTATAACAAATGCCGAAACCATTGTTTTTGACATATTAGAGAAGTCTGGAACCCCAGAATTTAAAGCTATATCATCATTACTTAAATAATTTTTTATAAAGTAATAGTTTTGTTTCTTGTAAAAGTTAATAAATTATTTGAAAAAAGCTAAAGGTTTTAGACTTACAGCTAAACCTTTAGCTTTTTAGTTATGATAAATATATTTACAGTATATAACAAAAATTGTTTTAAATTAAATTTATTGTGTAATAAATGTATAATGTAATATATAACATTATGAAATGAGTGAATATAATGTCCAAAATCCTTGTTGTTGATGATGAAAAGACATTGGTAAAAGGAATAGTTTATAACCTAGAGCAGGAAGGTTATGAAGCTTTTGGAGTTTATGATGGTGAACAAGCATTAAAAGAAGCTAAAACTGGAAAATATGATTTAATGGTATTAGACCTCATGTTACCTATTATAGATGGATTTACGATTTGTAGAAAAATTAGAGAATATTCAAAAATGCCGATAATAATGTTAACTGCTCGGGGAGATGATTTAGATAAAATTGCTGGCTTGGAAATGGGCGCAGATGATTATATGGTAAAACCATTTAATATACGTGAACTAATAGCTAGAATAAATTCAGTCTTAAGAAGAAGTGTAACACCTACTGAAAACTTCAAGAATGGTAATTTAATAGTAGATATAGCAAAGCGTACAGTATATAAGGGAAACACAGAAATAGAATTAACAAGCAAGGAATTTGATTTATTAAGTGTACTTATAAAAAATTCAGGAAGGGTTTTTTCAAGAAGTCAATTAATAGATTTAGTTTGGAATATGGAGTATGCTGACGAAAGAACAGTTGATGTAAATATTCGTAGATTAAGAGAAAAATTAGAAGATGACCCGCGACAACCAGTATTTATTCTAACTAAATGGGGAGTGGGCTATTATATGAGGGAGTTGATGTGATTGTTTCAGTAAAATAAGATGGAAACTTCTTTTTACTTATATTGTTGTAATTTTACTTATGACTGCCTCCTTAAACATTTTTATGGTACGAGCATTAGAAAACATGACTATAGAAAACAAAGGAAATGATATAATTTCATCAGCAAACTTAATAGCTTCAGATAGTGCTCATTATATGAATAATAAAGATTATTTGAGCTTAATATCTGAAGAATATGGGGCTAAATATAGAAGTAGAGTATTAATATTTGATGAAAACTCTATATTATTAGCAGATTCATTTAATGATCAAAATTTATTAAATAGGCAATTAGAATACCAAGAGGTTGTATCAGCATTAAGAGGAAATAGTGACTTTAATATTTATAATCTAGAGGATAATCAATGGGCTATTTATGGGGCAACTCCAATATTAAAAGGTGACAAAATACAAGGAGCTGTTTTAATATCTGCTTCTGCTAATGATATATATAATGTTATATATGCTATAAGAGTACAAATTCTTTGGGTATCATTATTTGGAATTCTAATAGTTGGTGCTATAAGCTTTTGGTTAGCATCTAGAATTACTGATCCCATTATTAATATATCTTCAGCAGCTAATCGTGTTAAAGAAGGTGAACTAGGATTAACTGTATCAATTAATAACAATGATGAACTAGGCGCATTAGCTGATTCATTTAATAATATGAGTAATTCATTAGAAGCCTATGATTTAGAAAGAACAAAGTTTTTTCATAATGCATCTCATGAGCTAAAAACTCCGTTAAGTTCAGCAATATTACTTACTGATTCTTTAATTAATGATTTTGAAAAAAATAAAGAAATTAGAAAAGACTTTTTAGCTGATATACGGGACCAACTAGATAGACTAGATATGTTGCTAAAAGACATATCATTACTTGCTAGATATGATGATAATAAGAGACTTACTAAAGAAGTTATAAATATTAGTGATTTATTAGAAAATGTTGTAACTACTATAAAACCAATTTGTAAACATAAAAATTTAAACCTTATTACTAATATAATTAATAATCAAGAAATAGTAGGTAACAAAAAAGAATTAACTGAGGCTTTAATAAACATTGCTGAAAATGCAGCTAAATATAATTATAATAATGGAACTATTGAACTTTATAACCAAGATAGAGATGGTTTTGTAGAATTATTTATTGTAGATACTGGTATAGGCATTCCTAAAGAAGACATAGATTATGTATTTGATAGATTTTATCGTGTGGAAAAAGCTCGTTCTCGTGACCAGGGAGGAACTGGATTAGGGTTGAGTATAGCTAAAGAAATAATAGAAGCACATGGGGGAAATATACAGGCTAGTAGTGAGGTAGGTAAAGGGACTACAATAAAAGTATCTATTCCTGTTAATAGTTGATAAATTAAAATAATCAGCTATTTGCAGTGAAACCTTTACTTATGTAATAATTCTGTAATAGTTATCATTTATAATTAAATGAAAACTGAAGGGATGAGATTTAAATGAAATTAAGAGTAGTTTTATCACTTATATTACTTATAGTGTTTGCTGGTTTCATAATGGGTTGTAATGGACAGACTAATGCAACAAATGATCAACCACCTCTAGAACCATATGAGGATGAATCAGAATTAATTACTGACGAAGTCGTTTTATATTTTAGTGATGATCAAGCTATGTATCTGGTGCCAGAAAAAAGAATGGTTACAGGTAAAAAAAATGGGAAATATCCATTTCCTGCTGGAGCAATTGTATTAGAACTTATACAAGGTCCAAAAAGTGAAGAATTAAGACCAACTATTCCTCCTGAAACAAGACTTCTTGCTATAGATATAGTTAATGGAATTGCTAAGGTAGATTTTACTGAAGAGTTTAGAACCAAACATTGGGGAGGAACAACAGGAGAAACAATGACTATACTATCTATAGTAAACTCACTTACGGAATTAGAAGAAATAGAAAAGGTTAAGTTATTAATTGGAGGAGAGCAAATAGATACTTTAGCAGGACATTGGTACTTAGGTGAACCTATTCAAAGAGATGAATCAATTATAAAATAAACAAAATTACACTTAAAATAAGTAAAGGCTATAAAAAGTAGAAGCAAAAAAATTATTGACAGACATTAAAAAAACCTTTAAACTGTATAATTAGGTGCTAAAAATCAATATTCACCTATTGGCATTACTTATTGTAGGTATTGCCTTTATTTTTGTGTTTTTAAATTTAAAGGAGTGGACGAAATTGTTAGAGAACCTAAGAAATATTGGCATAATAGCCCATATAGATGCAGGAAAAACAACTACAACTGAAAGAATACTTTATTATACTGGGCTAACTCATAAATTAGGAGAAACTCATAATGGTGAAAGTATAATGGATTTTCTACCGTATGAAAAAGAACGTGGAATAACTGTTGCTTCCGCAGCTACTAAATGCGAATGGAAAAACAAGGAAATAAACATCATAGATACACCAGGGCACGTGGATTTTACTGCTGAAGTTGAAAGAAGTTTACGTGTTTTAGATGGTGCAGTAGCTATATTCTGTGCTAAAGGTGGGGTGGAACCACAATCTGAAACCGTTTGGAGACAAGCAGATAAATATAAAGTCCCTAGAATTGCTTTTGTAAACAAGCTTGATGCAGTAGGTGCAGATTTTTATCGAGTAATAAACCAAATAAAAACTCGTTTAGGGTCTAATCCTATAGTAATTAACATTCCTGTATTTAGTGGTGATGATTTTATTGGAGTTATCGATTTAATTAATATGAAACAATATAGCTTCTCAGGAGAATTAGGTAATCAAGTAATAGAGACTGATATAGAGAATAACTATTTAGAGGAATCAGCAGAATGGAGAGAAAAATTTATAGAAAGTATTGCTGAATTAGATGAAGAAATACTTGAACTTTATTATAATAATGAAGATATTCCTTTAGAATTAGTAAATAAAGCTTTAAGAAATAATACCATAAACAATAATTTAGTACCTGTGTTATGTGGAAGTTCATATCGTAACATAGGCGTTCAACCATTGTTAGATGCTATAGTTAACTTTCTTCCTTCACCACTTGAAGTTAATTCAGTTGATGCTCATGAACTAGAAACAGGTAATATTGTTGATGTAAATATAAATCAAAATACCTTTTCTGCACTGATTTTCAAAATAACTGTTGATAGACATGTTGGTAAACTTGCCTTTGCAAGAATATATTCTGGAAGAGCTAGCTCTGGAAGTCATGTATATAATTCAACCAAGGAAAATAAGGAAAGAATAGGTAGAATTATAAAAATGCATGCTAATCATAGAGAAGAATTAGAAGAACTAAAAGCTGGTGATATAGTAGCGTTAGTTGGGCTTAAAGATATAAATACTGGTGACACTTTATGTGATGAAGATAATCCCATATTATTGGAATCAATAGATTTTCCGGAACCAGTAATTCAAATAGCTATTGAGCCAAAAACTAAAACTGATCAAAGTAGAATTTCAGAAGCTTTAAATAAAATAGTATCTGAAGATCCTACTCTTAAAATACTTTATAATAAAGAGACTGGCCAAACATTAATTTCTGGAATGGGAGAATTGCATTTAGAAATTATAGCTGAAAGGTTAGCAAAAGAGTTTAAAGTAGATATAAATATAGGGCAGCCTGAGGTATCATATAAAGAAACTATAACTAAAGAAGCGGAACAATCTATACGTTATGTAAAGCAGACTGGTGGAAAAGGACAATTTGCACATGTAGTTTTAAAACTTGAACCTAGTGATGACTTTGAGTTTGTTAATAAAATTGTTGGAGGAGCTATTCCTAAAGAATATATTCCTGCAGTTGAGGCTGGTGTAAAACAAGCCTTAAGAGAAGGAGTTGTAAAAGGATATCAAGTTGTAAATGTTAAAGCTACCTTATTAGATGGATCTTATCATGAAGTTGATTCATCTGAAATGGCATTTAAAGCAGCTGGTTTGAATGCTGCCAAGGAATGCCTAAAAAAGGCCAAGCCAAAATTACTTGAACCAATTATGCAATTAGAAATTTCAACACCAGAGGAATTTACAGGTAATATTATAAATAATATTAATAATAGAAGAGGTAGATTAAACTCTATGGAATCCGAAAATAATACTCAAGTTATTAAGGGTTGTGTTCCACTTGCTGAATTATTTGGTTATTCAACAGTATTACGTTCATTAAGTCAAGGAAGAGCCGGATTTTCAATGTGCTTTTCACATTATGAAGAGAGTAAAAATGTTGCTTCATAAAAATTAAAAAATTAAAAAATAAAAAAATAAGACCTTTAGTCTTTTCTAGAGGTCTTTATTTTTTCTAAATTTTTATATAACTGGTTACTAAGTGAATTTAAAAATTCAGTTTTATTGTTTCGTGTTAATGTATTCAATTTATCTGCTATGCTTGATAATTCTTTATACCCATACAGACCAGCTGTGCCTTTAATGTCGTGTGAAATACTTTTAATATTTTCTAAATCATTATGTTCTATTGCATCATATAATTGGTTTAATAATTCTTCCATACTTTCTATAAATTCAGGTAACAAATGAGCTAATAAATCATGATTATCATTTAAATTATTCTTACTTTTATCGCTTTTAACAAACATTCGTAGTGCTTTGTAAAGTTCCTTAAAAGATATAGGTTTAGATAAATAATAATCACATCCAGCTACTAAACATTTATTTGTATCATCTTCGGAGGCAAATGCTGTAAGAGCAATTACTGGAATATTATTATAATTATTGTTATTTTTGATATGTTGTACTGTTTCATAACCATCCATTACAGGCATTTGCATATCCATTAATATTAAATCATAATCATTTGATTTTTCCAATATTTCCAAACACTCTTTTCCATTGCTTGCAATTGTGACATTAAAGTTAGCCTTTTTAAGCATATATGAAATTATTTTTTTATTGACTTCATTATCTTCTACTAAAAGAATATTTTTAAAATAAATTTCAGTATTTATTATGTTATCAGTATTTGCATTCATTAATTCTTCTTCTGGTTCAGCACCAATTTTAAAAGGAATTAAACAAAAAAACTTAGTGCCTATGCCCAATTCACTATCTACCCAAATTTTACCCCCCATCATTTCACATAATTGTTTACAAATGCTTAATCCTAAACCAGAACCTATGTTTATATTATTTTCAGCTTGGTGATATGCATCAAAAATCTTTTCTAGTTGGGTTGGGGGAATGCCTTCTCCAGTATCTTCTACAGATATTAAAACCCATATATTGGATTTATCATTAGTAGTTTTTTGATAATGAGATGCAGCAATTTCTATATAGCCATTATCTGTAAATTTTATGGCATTGCTAAGGAGATTAACAATAATACGTTTTAATTGCAAATCATCACCTATTAAAAACGATGGGACACTAGAGTCAATTTTTGTTATCAACTCTACATTTTGTGGTTTAACCCTATCATCAATTGTACTCATACATTCACTTATAAGATCAGATAAATTAAATGTATTATTATTTAAATTAATATTACCAGTTTCAATTTTAGAAAGATCTAAAACATCATTAATTAAATCAAGTAATTGCTCACTACATTGTTGAATAGTTGAAACTAATTCTTTTTGATAAAAAGTTAAATTTTCTAATTTTAAAAGGTCATTAGCTCCTACAATTCCTATCATAGGGGTTCTAATATCATGGCTAATTTTAGCTAAAAATGCAGTTTTAGATAAATTAGCAATTTCAGCATCTTTACGTGAATTAATTAAAGCAGTAAGATCACTTGCTATAGCAATGGTTCCAGACAATGTATCTTCAGAAGTACGGAGTGGAGCACCTGATATGCGGGCATATTTAATTTCTCCGCTTTTAGTGGTGAATTCAATATCTTGTTGCCAGTATTGGTTTTGGCCAATATTATGATATATTAAATTGGTTAAATCTTTATTATAAGATGGAATAAAATTTAATAAATTGCGATTAAGTACTTGTTCCCTACTAAATTCAAATAACTTTTCAGCCCCAGCATTCCAATAGGTAATGATATTGAATTCATCAGTAACTATAATACCTTCATTTACATTTTCCAACAAATTTGTCTGATAACTTATTTTTTCTTGTGCTTGTTTTATTTGACTTAAGTCTTGAATAACTGTATAACTTCCAATTATATTACCATTAACATCTACATAAGGCGTTGGATTAACATAAGTAGGTACTTTTTTTCCAGACTTAGATAAAAAGCTTAATTCATAGCTATCATTCAAGCCTTGGAGTCTTTTCTCGATATTTACCAACAATAATTCTTTATCTTTTTGCGTAGCTACCAATTCTAAAATATTTATATTTTCTAATTCTTCCACTTCATATTCTAGGATATGAGCAAAAGCTGAATTGTAATCTAGTAGCTTAAGACCAGAATCAACAATAATAAACCCATCGTTCATTGATTTCACTAAATGTTTATATTTATTAGCTGATAATTCTAGATGTTTCATATTATTTTGTAATGATTTTTCATTTTGTACTCTTTGGGTAACATCTACACAAGTAATTTGTAAAGCATATTCTCCATTATATAGAAAGGAGGTAATGGTAGTATCAAAGATAAAAATTTCACCATTTATTGATTGGAGTTCTAATGTAATTGTGTCACAAAAATTGCTTTTTACTTCCAAACTTTTTTTTGTTATTTCATAATATTGGTCTTTGGAAGAAGGGGTTAAAATATCGTAGATTCTTAATCCTTTTTTAAAATCAATTTCGTTGTAGCCGAGTATATCTTTTAAGTATTGATTTGAATAATAAATATTATTTAAGTCATGAATTAAAATACCAAACATCGCGCTTTCAATTAAATGACGATATATTTGTTCATTTTCATGATTATTTTGCTCTATTAAAAAGTTGTTTTTTTCCATTAGTATGCTACTCCCTCCGAAATACCTTTATACATCTATGTATTATTTCGTCGAAATTGCTCTGTTTCCTTTTTCACATAAAAAAAATAGTACTTTTTTGCAAAAAATACTATTTAAAAAACTCAGTTTTGATTTTACTGCTTAAGGCTGAGCAAACATGTTTATCTAAGTCCCGAATAGCAAGGCGTGGTGTATAGATCACAGCTAAGTATAAATAAAAATCATTTAAGATAAAAAGTGCTAAGCTAAAATGAGGGTAAAGACCGATGAGTGGCGTGATAAACATGTTTGCTCAGCCGATTCCATAGTCTAAGTTTAGCTTTTACTTGTTTGTAGTTACTTTTTGCAGCAGAATCAGTTTTAGATTATTCAAAATACAAATCATTAACTATATTTTTTAATTCATCAACAGATTTATCAGCTTTAAGTATAGCCTGATATTCATTATCCTTTACTTTAATTGTCCAACTATAAATATTATGTGAATCTGAATAAAATTTATCACAAAAATTACTTGTATGTGACTTTATTAAAAGTATAAAGCTTTCTTCTTTACTTTTATACTTGTAAAGTATTTGTCCGTTGTTGGGTACATTTTTTACAAGTTTATAATCATTAATTTGTTCTGCAGGAACAGGAAAATTTATTAAGTGTTCACTGCTTTCTTTATCATCTGTCGTCATTATCCCTAGTCCTTTAGGGGCTGAATCTAAATCATTTTGCATTATACTTACAGATGATTCTTCTGGTTTTTCATCTTTTTTTGGAGCAGGAGGTGATTTTTCATCTACTGATTCTATTTTTTCACTAGATTGATGTTGATCAAATATATTTACATCTGATAGAGAATCTTTATCTGGCGAAACACTTCTAGAATCTTCTTTATCAATCATTTCAGAACCATTTTTAGTTTCTGATTTGCTTTCTACATCAGTTAAAGTTCTAATGTCATCATTTAATAAAAAGTATTGTGGAAAGGCTAAATATATGATTAGTAAAACTGTAGCAGCAACAGGAATAACGTATGGTATTTTAAAATTGTTTTTTAATTTATCTAATAAAGTATTGTTATGACTAAATTCTAATTGTTGTTCTGGTAAATTATTAATCACCTTATTATTGAAATCATCATTTAGTTTAGGAATTTCATGGGGATTAGCTAACTCATCGTTTTCAGCTAATGTTAATAAAACCAAATTATTGCATAAATTACACTCTTTTAAATGATTTTCTATATCATTTGCAATTTCAGGTGGTAAAATTCCATCACAATAATCATATAAGTGCTTTTCAACTAATTTGCAGTTCATTAACATACCCCCCTTTCTTCCCATCTTTTTGTTAACTCTTTACGTAATGCTTTCCTAGCACGGTGAATTTTAACCTCTACATTTTCTTTACTAATTTCTAATGCTTCAGCAATTTCTTGATTAGTCATCTCAAGTTGATACCTTAGAATTAGTACCAATCTGTAGTTTTCATTAAGATTCATAATGGCATTATTAATTTCTTTACTTAGTTCTTTTCTTTCTAAAAATTGTTGAGGATCTCCAAAAGTGTTAGTAGTATGTGTATCATATTGTTGAGTATATGTTTCATCAAAATTCAAAGTAACAATTTTCTTTTTTTTGCGTAAGGAGTTTATACATGTATTAACAGCAATTCTATGTAACCAAGGACTAAACTTTTTAGTTTGATCAAATTGATATAATTTTTGGTATACTGTTATAAATATTTCTTGAGCAATATCTTCGGATTCTTGATAGTGACCTATTATGCGATAAACTATACTAAATACGGAATTTTTATAGCGATCTATTAGTTCTTCAAATGCGGTTAAATCACCTTTTAGGGTACTTGCTACAAGCATCTCATCTGTATTCAAGTTATTCAGCTCCCCAAGTCCTCTTATTTATAATACGTAATTTTTAACGTACACTTACACCTTAACTTTACATTATCATACTATAAGCTTGTATATTCTAAAACCATCTAAATTATATTAAAAATGGGCAATTAAGATTTTTCTAATAAGAAGTATGAAATATGTAAAATATGTTAATATAATATTATTGTGCAATTAATAGGGGTGATATAATGCAATATACTCAGGGTAGTATGGGAAGAGTCTTTGTGATCAAATTTGAACACGGTGATAACTTAATAGAACAATTACAATTAATATTAAATAAAGAACAAATAACTACAGGAACACTTTTAATGATTGGAGCTTTAAAAAAGAGTAAAATGGTAGTTGGGCCGGAAGAATGCGTTGTTCCTCCTGTTGTTATTCCATATATCTTTGAAGATGGAAGAGAAATAGCTGCTATTGGTACAATCTTTCCTGATGAAAATGGAAACCCAGTTTTTCATATTCATTCTTCAGTAGGACGACAAAACGATAGTATAGTAGGGTGCTTAAGAGACGATACAGAAGTGTACTTAATTGTAGAGGCAGTAATTATTGAATTTCTAAATATCGATGCAAAAAAAGTTTTTGAGGAAAAATATGATTTAAATATGTTGAAAATAGATAATTAAATGAAAAGAAGGAAAACTAATGAAGATTTTAGTTGATGCTGATGCTTGTCCTGTAAAAAATTTAATAGAAGAAATAGCCGAAAATTATCAGTTATTGGTTGTATTAGTATGTAATTCACATCACATTATAAACAGCAATTACTCAAAAGTAATGATAGTTGATGACAAATCACAATCAGCAGATATAGCTATACTAAATAATACCAATAAAGGGGATATTGTTATAACTAATGATTATGGTCTTGCGGCTGTTGCTTTAGGTAAAGGTGCATTTACAATTAATTTTTCCGGAGTCCAATATGATTTAAAAACCATAGATTATTTATTAATGCAAAGATATGTTAAACAGAAGGCAAGACAGTCAGGTCAAAAAGTAAGTGGTCCTAAAAAAAGAAGCGATAAAAATAATATAAAATTTAAGTCTAAATTAATAAAGTTGATTGAGGAAAATGTTAATATTACTTGATAATTGTGGTAGTCAGGCGTAAAATAGTTAATTAATATTATAGTGCTTAGAATAAAGCAGTAAATCATTTGCAGTTGAAGGGAGATAGTAATATGTCAGAAAAATGTAATAGCTGTAGTATAAGTAATTCTTGCAAAACTGAAGCATCAGAATGTGGTGTTGATACCGAAAAAAGTTTGTTTGGTTCACTTAATAATATTAATAATGTTATTGTAGTTATGAGTGGAAAGGGTGGAGTTGGAAAATCCTCAGTTACCGGACTATTGGCATCGAGTTTAGCTAGAGAAGGGAAAAAAGTAGGGGTATTAGATGCTGATATTACGGGACCAAGTCAACCAAAGGCATTTGGTTTAAATACTCACAAATTAAAGGCATCTGAGTATGGCATTATTCCACCAGTTACAAAATCTGAAATAAAGATTATTTCAATAAACTTCTTTTTACCTCAAGAAGATGATCCTGTTATATGGAGAGGACCAATGTTAGCAGGTGCAGTAAATCAGTTTTGGAATGAGGTGGATTGGAGAGAATTAGATTATATGATAGTTGACCTACCACCTGGAACAGGGGATGTACCATTAACTGTAATGCAATCTTTACCAGTATCGGGTATTATTATAGTTTCATCACCTCAAGAACTAGTGTTAATGGTAGTTAAGAAAACTATAAAAATGGCCCAAAAAATGAACATTCCTATCTTAGGATTAGTTGAAAATATGCGTTATGCTATATGTACACATTGTGATGAAAAATTAGAAATATTTGGCAAGAGTCAAGGGGAAAAAATTCAAACAGAAACAGGTATTAATTTCTTAGGTGGCATACCATGGGATGTTAATCTAAATAAACTAGTTGATGAAGGAAAAATAGAAGACTATCAATCTTCAGATGTAAAAAGCATTGTTGATAATATTTTAAGTAAAATCTCTTAAAATCAAAAAGTTATTTAAAATTAAATAAAATAACAAATCAACCAAATGCAAAAAAAGTGAATAATTAGTGTATAATTAAAATAGTAAATAATATATAAAATTATTGCTTCTAATATAAGGTATATTCGGAGGTATGCATATGGTGAACCCGTTATTTATGGAAATAAGAAAACTAGTTGCAGATTTAGCATCTACTTTAATTTTAGGTAAACATAAAGATGCTGCTTCATTAGCAATGAGTTTATCGGAAAAAAGTAAAGCATTAGCACAAGAATTACAAGTAAATAATAGTAAGTAACAAAAAACTGTTTAATTTTTGAATAAAAGGACAGACAATGGGCTGTCCTTTTATTTTTGTTTAAAATAGCTATATTATGAAAATATCTTAAAAATATTTTCTTCTATGAATAAAAAAAACTTATATATACAATAATAAATTTGTGAGTTTAAATAAAAACTTTACAAAAAATTTACAACTTCTCTGTATATTCAGCATTATTTAATTGATTAATATTTTTTTCACAAAAATAATAAAAAACCATGTATTTTTCTTAAAAATATGGTAAAGTAATAATTACTAGACTAAATAAATTTTACCAACAAAAAGGAGGATCCTATAATGAATGTTAATGGAAAAGTGGCAATTGTAACAGGTGGAGCTTCAGGTCTTGGTGAAGCTGCAGTAGTAAGACTAGCTAATGCTGGTGCAAAAGTTGTTATCAGTGATTTAAACGAAGAAGCAGGTAATCAGTTAGCAGCAAAATATGGCGATAATGCAATTTTTGTAAAATGTGATGTAACTAACCCAGATGATGTAAGTGCTGTAACTCAAGCTGCAATGGACAAATTTGGTGCAGTTCACATCTTAGTGAACAATGCTGGTGTAGCAACTGGTGGACGTGTAATAGGAAAGAGTGGACCAGCAAAACTTGAAAACTTCCAATTTACTGTGAATGTAAACCTTATTGGTGCATTTGATATGCTAGCAAAAGCTGCATGGGAAATGGATAAAAATGAAGAAGAAAATGGCGAAAAAGGTGTTATCATTAATGTAGCATCTGTAGCAGCATTTGATGGACAAATTGGTCAAGCTGCATATTCAGCTTCAAAAGCAGCTGTTGTAGGAATGACACTTCCAATAGCAAGAGATCTTGGAAGAAATAAAATTAGATGTGTTACAGTAGCTCCTGGAATCTTTAATACACCAATGATGCAACAAATGCCAGAAAATGTTCGCGAATCATTAGGACAACAAGTTCCAATGCCATCAAGATTAGGAGATCCAGACAGTGAATTTGCAGCATTTGTTCAACATATCGTTGAAAATAGCTATCTAAACGGAGAAACTATCCGCCTAGATGGTGCTATCCGCATGGCTGCTAAGTAAATTAACTTAAGAATTAATACCGACCTATTCATTAGGTCGGTATTTTTTATTTCTGTACAAATATAATTAATTTTATTTGTTAAATAGTTAATATAAATAACTAGCATCCCAACATGAATAGAATATAATGTCTCTCCTTAAAAATTAGATATTATAAATATAGTATTGATTCTGCTGCAAAAAGTAACTACAACAAACTTAAGGCTGAGCAAACTTGTTTATCTAAGTCCCGAATAGCAAGGCGTGGTGCATAGATCACGGCTAAGTATAAATAAAAAATCATTTTAGATAATAAGTGCTAAGCTAAAATGAAGGTAAAGACCGATGAGTGGCGTGATAAACATGTTTGCTCAGCCGATTCCATACTCTAAGTTTAGCTTTTTGCAGTGGAATTAGTATTTCATTATATATTTAGCATATATTTAAATATCAGGTTTGATTAGTAGACAAGTTAGGATTTAGGAGTGACATTTATGACACAAGTAAAGCGAATATTTATTTATTCATTATTTTCTATTGCTATTATCTTAATTATTATTATTACTGTTCAAGCTGTTATTGCTGAACAAGAAGAATTAGAGGAGGAATTGACCATAACATTAGAAGAGGCTTTTATCTATAGAGGTGTAAATTATGGTATGTCTTCTAATAAGGTAGTTGAAAAGTTAGGAGAACCATTAGAAGTTATTTCTATTCTAGAAGGTAATTGGGGTCCAATTTTATGGGATGCAACAGTTTGGATATATAAAGATTATTTTATTATAATAGATAACATTAATGATACAGTCAAAACTATTCATACAGAAGAAATAGATCATGGATTAAAAAAAGGAGATAACTATCTAAAAATTATAGATTATTACGGTGAAGGAGAAATAATACCGTCACCTCATGGTGATAGAAGTTATTTTACAATACATTACAATTTAGATAAAGATCAAATGTTATGGTTTTTTATAGGTGAAAATAAAATTCAATTTATTCAAATAGGAGTCCCTTATGCAGATTGAAACAAAGTTTAATTATGAAATTAATTAAACTTTGTTTTGTGCTTTAAACCTGTTGTTATTTAAGTTTTTCTAAAAATAAACTATATTCGTATTGGTTACACTAACAAAAGTAGAAATAATTTAAAGGAGTGCTTCAAAATGGCTATAGATAAAAACATGACAGTAAAAGAAGTATTAGATATGAACCCTAAAACAGCAGATGTTTTTAAATCTTTTGGTATGCAATGTTTAGGGTGTCCTTCAGCTACAGGAGAATCAATTTCAGCAGCCGCCAAGGTGCATGGTGTAGCTGAACAAGAATTACTGGAAAAATTAAATAACGTTGAACATGGTGAAATGTCGTCAGAAACTGCCTCACTTAAAATGCCTAAAGGAGCAGTTCTACAACGCGACAAGAAATCCTTTGCTATAGTTCCTCACTTAGCTGGTGGGTTAGTGAGTGTTGAGCAATTAAGAAAAATAGCTGATGTAGCAGAAAAATATAATGCACAAGCGCTAAAATGCACATCTGCGCAAAGAATTGCCATAGTAGGCTTAGAAAAGGAAGTTGTAGATGAAGCATGGGGTGATTTAGAAACATTAGATTTAAATCCAGGTCATGCAGCAGGATTATGCTTAAGAAGTGTCAAGTTTTGTCCGGGTACTACATTTTGCAAACGTGGACAACAAGATGCAGTAGGCTTGGGCATGGAACTCGATAAGCGTTATCATGGAATAGATCTTCCTAGTAAAATGAAAATGTCTGTTAGTGGATGTGCTAATTCATGTTCTGAACCTGCAGTGCGTGATATTGGATTAATGGGCACTCCTAAAGGATATACACTAATGGTAGGTGGAAATGCAGGTATTCAGCCTAGATTAGGAGACAAAATTGCTAATTCACTTGAACCTGATCAAGCATTAGAGGTTATTGATAAAATAGTTGAGTATTATAAAAATGAAGCAAAAAGGAATGAACGTTTAGGAAAGATGATTGATCGAATTGGTTTAGAAACATTTAATGAAAAAGTTTCAGTTTATCACTAAGAGTATTATTGAAGGTTAATATAGTTAAACAACAAAGCATGATTAATCCATGCTTTGTTGTTTATCGTCTTCTTGAACATTTTCCATGTAAATACTTCGTGTTGGAAAGGCTATGGAAACTCCTTCTTCCTCTAGAATCTGCATAATTCTAAAGTTAACATCTTCTCTAACCTTCAAATATTCACCCCAATTGACTGTTTGAGTAAAGAAATATAGGAAGATATCTAAACTACTGTCATTAAAAGTTTCAAAAGTAACAAATATAGTTTCTTTATGAATATCTTCATGTTCTTTTAACATTTCTTCTATACGATCTACACATTTTTGTAGTTTTTCTATTGGTGTAGTATATGTAACTCCTAAGTGGAAAGTAATTTGCCTTTTACCCATTTTAGTCCAATTGGTAACAGGTTCATCAGCTAATGTAGAATTTGGGACAGTTACTAATGCTTGAGCAAAAGTTCTTACTCTTGTACTGCGGAAAGTAATATCTTCAACTGTACCTTCAACACTAGGTGATTTAATCCAATCACCTATAGAAAAAGGTTTTTCAACAACTATTACTATTCCTCCAAATATGTTAGAAATAGTATTTTGAGCTGCTAGTGCAAAAGCAAGACCTCCTAAACCAAGTCCGGCAATAAATCCATTTACATTATAACCCCACTCTTGTGCAATAATTACTACAACTAATGCGATAATGATAAAGCGGACAACTTTGGTAATAAGTGGTATGAGTATAGCATCAAGATTAAAACGATATTTAAAATCATTAGCTAATAATGATCCACCTTGAAATAATTCATATATTCCCCAAGCTAAAAGCACAACTATACTTGACCTAAATAATGCAGTTATAAATTCATCTTGTCCAACAGTTAATGGTAGATAAGATAATGCTAAATAAATACCTAAGAAAATAAAAAAGTATCTTAAAGGCATTTCATAAGCTTTTATAACTCGATAAACATAATCAGTTTCGTTATTAGAAGTTACTCTTAAAAGAAATTTGATAATATACCCTGTAAATGCTTTTCTAAGTATAAGGAAAAATAGAAATATTAAAATTGCTACTATTATTAGTTGTATCGTTTCATTAATAACGTATTTATTGATAATTGTATTAATAAAATACTCTAGATTTAGATTATTCAAAATTTCCATAATTTCACCTAATTCATTTTTCAAAAGTTATTTATGTTAGTCTACCAAAATTATGCATAGTATGCCAATCAAAACCTAAACAAAGATAGTGTCAATATACTGTAGGAAAATTTAAAAAAGAAATCTCCCTACTAAAAAGATAATTAAGCACCACGTATGGATTTAAGGAATTCTCTTGCCCAAGTACGTTTACCAGTATTTAAGATTGTAATATTATCTATTTGTCCATAAGTACTAGTATTTAGTTTATTTCTTATTATTTTTTTACTTATTTTAGCTTTGTTTCTTTCCTTTTGATTTTCTTTTTTCTTATTTTTCATTAATTCATAAATGTCGCCTTTGTTTGCATTAAAAGCTCTTAATCTTGCCATTTGATCTGCACCTACTCTACTCCAACCCTTTGGTCTAGAACTTAATCTTGAGGATAATATGTGACTTACATGGCTTTCAGCACTACAACCTATGTAGTCTGCATCATATTGCCTTTTTATTCCTTCCCAGTTATTTAGTATATATTTTTTAGATTGTTTAATACTTTTTTTCTTAGTCTCACTTTCAGTTTCTTTTATAATCGCGTCTAATAAATCCTCAACATATATTTTATTTTGTTCGTTTATATAATTCCATAGCATAGATTCTAAATGTGGCATATGTCCAGTTGCTGTTTTTATATATTTAGCAAGATGAAATTTATCTAAAACAAAAAGACTGCCTTTTATCCAATTCAAACCTTCTTTAATCCACTGTGCCCCATCACCTGACAAGTATATTTTTTCAACTTTATCTATGTCATAGGCTTTATCTAAGTATTCTGCAACTTCTAACCATAGTTCTTCACTATCATTGTATTCTCCTGAAAAATACCGACAGTTTATAAGTTTATATCTATCTTTATTAACTTTTTCTTTACCTTCATGAACATATACTAATCTCATTTCTCTATTACTTCCATCTTGCATTGGCACATGATCTTCATCAGCTTCTATGTAAAGTGTTTTTAGCTGCTTTTTTTCTTTTGTAATCTTAGCTGAAGTATTTTCAACACTTCCTAACTCTCTGATACTATTCATTACGCTTTGATCACTTATGATTACACTTTCAGCTACACTCTCACCACTTTTTTTATAGGATAAATCTAGTGTTCTTTCAATCAATTGTGATTTCATAGATAAATCCATTCGCTGGTGTGGGTCAATGCCTAAAGCTTCATCTGATAGATAACTGTAAGAGTTATCGTGTTTATTTTTATAGTAAGTTCTATTGTAGTTAACTACACCAAATATTGTTGTTAGTGATTTATTATCATTATTACGCTGTATATACCAATTTTCTTTACGCCATACTGATTCTTTAATCATTTCATCAGCTAATTCAAATGCTTGTTCTACAAGTAAGACACCTACTTCATCTAACATTTTCTTTGTTTGTAATATGAAGTCTGAAATACTCTTATGATTAGTAAATAGATTTTCTAAATTTTTAGTGTTATCTCGAATGATTTTTCCCAATATTTCATGTATAATTTTATCCATGAGAATAGCTCCTTTCTTGTGTGTTTTTGGTTTTTTTGATTAACTTAAATTCTATCACAAGGGAGTTATTCTCTTTTGTTTTTTTCCTACAGTAATTTTACGCTAACCTAAACAAAATAAATTAATAAAATGGTCTTTATTAACTTAAATGCAGGTCATTTTTTAATATAAATAGCGAATTCTGTTAACAGCATGTGTCGGAATTATTTATTTATTACACTATTATGGTTAAAATAATAAGAACTAATATTGATTCCACTGCAAAAAGCTAAACTTAGAGTATGGAATCGGCTGAGCAAACATGTTTATCACGCCGCTCATCGGTCTTTATCCTCATTTTTGCTTAGCACTTATTATCTAAAGTAAAATTCACTTATACTTAGCCGTGATCTGTGCACCACGCCTTGCTACTTAAGGACTTAGATAAACATGTTTGCTCAGCCTTAAGTTCTATGTGGTTACTTTTTGTAGCAGAATCAATATTGATTTATAAAATTTTGCAGGAAAAATTTAATTAATTGAAGAAAAGATTTATATAATTATTGGGAGGTTAGGATATGGCTATTAAGGTAGTAACAGATAGTACATCATATATTGAAAATTCACTTATTAAAGAATTAGATATAACTATAGTGCCGTTAAGTGTTAATTTTCCCGACGAATCTTTTAAGGAAAATGAAGTTGATCATGAATACTTTTATAGAAAAATAAAGACCACAGGAATTATACCTACTTCTTCGCAACCGTCTCAAGGTAGTATAATTAGTATTTTCGAAAATATAGTATCTAATGGAAATGAAATAGTTGCTATCTTTTTATCATCTGATATGAGTGGTACTTATGAAACCGCTATAAGTGCACGTGATATAGTATTAGAAGATTATCCCCATGCTAAAATTGAGGTATTAGATGGTAGAACCAACAGTATGGCATTAGGCTTACCTGTTATAGAAGCAGCACGTGCTGCTTTATCAGGTCAAAAATTTGATGAAATCGTTGATTTGGCTAAATACATGATTAAGCGAGTTCACTTTTATTTTGCACCAGAAACATTAGAATTTTTGAAAAAAGGTGGGCGTATTGGTGGAGCTTCAGCGTTATTAGGATCAATTCTAAATATAAAGCCGGTATTATTTGTGGAAAATGGGAAAACAGCAGTACTAAAAAAAGCAAGAGGATCTAAGGCTGCTATTGAAGCAATGCTTGAGCGACTAGATAATGATTATAAAACTAATGGTTTAAAACATATTCTTGTCCATCATATTAATTGTCATGAAAAAGCTAAAGAAATTGCAGATAAAATATGTGATAAATATGATTTTACTGTACCTGTAGTTCCTATTGGTCCTGTTATAGGGCTCCATGTAGGACCAGGTGCTATTGGTATAGTATACTGTACCGAAAAATAAAATATTGATAGATAAATTATAAGTAATTAATTCAATATTATACAAAATAAAGTAGTTATAAAAATTAATAAATAATTATTTAGGTACCTAATTCTACGGAAAAAGGTACTTTTTTTATTTATATTTTTCAACCTAAATTAGCTATAAATACTTTATATTACCTGCAGGTTTATATCCCTAACTTGTTGTATAGTTTTAAATGTTACTTTATTGAAAAGAAAGGATGATAAAATGACAAAAAAGAGACACATTCACACCAGACTTATAGCATTAATAATTCTTCCATTATTCATGCTAGGTGTCTTATTAGCAAATCCGATTGGTGCTGACGCTGCGAGTAATAAGCAAATTACAATGGACAAAGAGGTTATTGCCTCTGGTACAAAATATGCTACAAATCTCTATATAATAGATAGTGGCAAACCAGGTCCAGTTGTTTTAATTGTAGGAGGGGTACATGGAAATGAAATAGCTGGTGTTGAAGCAGCTTATAAATCTAAAGAAATAGAAATTAATAAAGGAAAATTACTTGTCCTACCAGAAGCAAACAAAAGGTCAGTTGAAATTGAAAGGCGTTTTGTTCCGGGAGAAGAAGATTTAAACAGAGAATTTCCAAGGACAAGTAATGGAAACCCAAGTGGTACTTTAGCAACAGCTATATGGGATGAAGTTATAGAAGAATATGAAATAGATTGGTTAATGGATTTACATGAAGGTTTTGACTATCATAAAAATCCAGATACGAATTCTGTAGGACAAACTATAATATATTATCCAGCAAGAGGTGCAAGAACCTACGTTCTTAATATAGCAGATGAGCTAAATAAAGATATATCTAGAGAAAGAGAACAATTCACAGTTATACGTAACCCTGTAAGAGGTAGTTTAGCGCGTAGTGCTGCAGAACTTCATGAAATAAATGCATTTATATTTGAATCAACTATGAGGGATAATTTATCTACGAGAGTAAATTATCAAATGACTTCAGTAAACTCATTATTAGAACAGTTAGATATGATATAATTTTAATTAAAAAAATAACCGATGCATTTTACAATCGGTTATTTTTTTATCTAATTTTATTCATACTACCAGTTAATGTACCCTTGACAAGATATATATGCTGAGCCAATTCAGTAGCAGCTAATATAGCACCAGTAATAATTGCTCCCATAATTGTGATAATAGCACCAACAAAAAATATTCCACTAATATAAATAATTAATGAAGCTGCAACAAAATCAATAAGGGCAGTATAAATAACTGTCGCTTCATTGAGTAATAACAACTCCATTACATGACCTAAAAATGCTAAAATTAATCCAACAACTAATGGTTGCCAAATTTGTAGATATACTACTTGTGGAATAAGCAGATGAGCTAAATAAACCACTAAAGGACACACTATTATTTTTATATACAAACCATGCATCTAGTTGACTCCTTTCTAATCATATATTTATTTTTACCTGTAAAACGCTAATTTATTTACATGTAATAAATATTTTTATTTAAGGGAAAAATATTATTTATTCAAATATGATTCTGCTGCAAAAAGTAACTACAAAAAACATAAGGCTGAGCAAACATGTTTATCTAAGTCCCGAATGGCAAGGCGTGGTGCATAGATCACGGCAAAGAAATAAATAAAAATTCATCTTAGAAAATAAGTGCTATTCCATAATAGAGATAAAGACCGATGAGTGGCGTGATAAACATGTTTGCTCAGCCGATTCCATAATCTAAGTTTAGCTTTTCGCAGTTAAACCAAATATTAAAAAAATATAGGTGATGATTTAGTGAATATAATAGATGTACATTGTCATTTAGGAGACATATTATACAATGATGGAGGGAAATTAATTTATGAAACAGGAGTTAAATTACCAGTAGAGTTTGATCCACAAAATATAAATGAAAAAAATCACATGCAGGAAATAGGAATGAATTCTATACCTTATACTGTTTTTGGTTATTGGTCTACAAAAGCTCAAAGGGCTAGAAATTTTACAGCTACTTTGGAAAACTATAGACTTTCATTAAAAAATACAGATATCATATATACAGTTTGTATGCCTATTGAGCCCAATGTTACTATTGAGGATTTATACAATGCATCTAAGTTTGACGATAGGATATTATTTTTTACTAGTGTTGATTTTGATAATATTAATGATTTAAAGAAAAAATTTCAACACGATATAAATATAGGAGCTTTAGGATTAAAACTGCATCCAATAATACAAAAAATAGCTCTAAATAATGAACGTGTTTTTGATGTTATTGAATTGTTTTCATATTGGAAAAAACCAATATTAGTACATGCTGGTATTGCTTATTATTATCTAAAAAATGAACAACATAAAAACATACCAGATTATGGGAAGATTAATTACTTAAATGTTTTAGTCAGAACCTTTCCTCATATAAATTTTATTATTGGACATGCAGGACTATCTCAAATTGATGAAGTATGTAAACAATTAAAAGACTGTAAGAATATTTGGCTTGATACAAGTTTTCAACCTCCTGCTAATATAAATAAACTCATTAAAATATTTGGAGCAGAAAAAATTATGTTTGCTTCAGATTGGCCTTTTACTAATAGAATACCTTCCATTAAAACAGTAAAATATGCATGTGAAGGAGATAAAATATTAGAAGAGATGATCTTTTATAAAAATGCAACAAATTTATTAGATATTAAGACAAAAGTTAATTGTAAATAACACTAAAAATTTTATTTTTACTACTTGATATTTTGAATTAATATACTTATAATAAAGTTAGGTGGCGGAGAAATAATAGTTTTTCAAAGGTCAATTAAAAAGTATCCAAGATTCATAGTTTTTAGAAGATTAAAGTTACTTGAACCCCTAAGAAAGTTATTAGATTCTTAACCACGGTTATTAAATAATAAAAAACTCTTCGAATTTTTAAAAAATAAGTTTATCGGTTATTATACAAGGCGGTATCCTAAAAAGAGAGGTTATTTAGTTTTTTGATTATCACAGTAGGTTTATTCTCCGCCACCCTAATCTAAAATAAAAAAGACCTTTATCAAAATGATAAAGGTCTTTTTGTGTTAATATAAAAAAAGGTAAATACTTCTTTTTTTTATTATTTATACATAAATATATTTAAATAAATAATAACTAAAGGAGTACATATGATGACAGATTTAACTTATCTATCTGAGTCTTCAAAAGTAGTTACAGCAAAACTTATTGAATGTAGCAAACAAAAAGAAACCTTAGTTTATATAAATAAGTTTATTACAATATTTTTGATATCTTTAAGTATTTTGTTTTTTGTTATTAACGGTATTGATATAAGAAATTGGTTTGAAGGTACCATTAATTATCTATTATTAAATATTTGTATTATAACAGTAATGATATATGTTTATTTAAATAAAAAAATAGCTAAAGTTAATACGGAATTTAATAATTATAAGCATATAATACAAAAAAGATTAGAATCTAAATTATGTTTATGTGGAGTAAGTTGTAATCATTATGAAGACTATTTAAAAACAATGAAAGATAAATATAACATTAATCTATATTACTAACCATTTAGTCCGAAGAATCCCCCCCCTGTATATAAATAATCCCTAAATAAAGGTTGATTTTACTGCAAAAACTAAAACCATTCACACCAGTCCTATGAATATTTTTGAAAAAAACATAATCATCCTACCACGAAAATTAATACTTACCTGTATAAATATACTTATCTATCTTAATTATTCCATTTACAATTAAACAGATATTATTAAGTAATAAATGAGCTTGAATAGACGACAATGCCCAAAAACACTATTGATTTTTGTATTAACTTACTAACTTTTTCTAGTTTTATTTCAATAACATAATATTTACAGCAAAAACAATGCTTACGATTGACCCAAGAAATAAACGACAAATGTCGCAATTTCGGTTATCTTTTTTAAAGGAAATTTGGGTAAAATGTTGAAAAGATAAAAAGTGTGTAACAATACAGGAAGAATTAACTAAAAATATCTCAATTCAATACAAAAGGTTTACCAATAACAAGTTTTAATTATTAAAGATTTTAAACAAGGAGGGAGGGTTAGTAAATGAGTCAGCAAGAATTACAAGTAGTAGTTTTTACTCTATTTATAGAGGAAGACCAAATTGAGTTCGGTGTGCCAATTGAGTCAGTACAAGAAATTAACCGGTTATTAGCAATAACAAAAATCCCCGAAGCCCCCGAATTTGTTGAAGGAATAGTTAACTTAAGAGGAAATATTATACCAATAATTGACCTAAAGAAGCGTTTCTTTATTACAGAGAGTGCACAAACTGAACAATCAAGAATCATTGTTTGTGATTTAGAAGGTACTTACATAGGAATAATAGTTGATGCGGTTTCCGAGGTTTTGAAATTGCCTGCTGATAGTATTGAAAACACTAATGATGTAATAAGTAGTATTAGCAGTGATTACATAGCTGGCATATCAAAAATTGGGGATAGGTTAATTGTTCTTTTAGAATTAGAAAACGTATTTTCTAAACTAGAAAAAAGCGAATTAATTGAAGTTAGTTAGAATTTAAAATATTTTTAAACTTATTTTAGAACAATTTTGGAGGTAAATGGACAATGAAAAGTATCGGAAAAAAAATTATGGTCTATATCACAGCAACTCTTTTAGTTGTTGCAGGTGGTTTAGGCTTAATTGCTTATAATAGTGCATCTAATGCCTTAGAAGATAACCAAAGGCAAAATTTGCCCGAGTTGGCTGACCAAGTAGCAGCAGTAGTAGCAAGAGCACATGAAGCTCAAACTAATATTGTAGAGGGGGTAGCAAATCGTAATGCTGTTAGAAGTATGGACTGGGAAGAACAATATCCAGCACTTAACGAGGAAGCAGAGCGAAATGATTATGATTTTATGGGTGTAGCTACTACTGATGGTCATATAAGAATGACTAATGGGCAGGTAGATCAAATAGAAGACCGTAGCTATTTCCAAGAAGCTATGCAGGGTAATTCAGTTCTAGAACCTGTAGTAAGTAGAGTAGATAATACGATAGTATTAGTTATTGCCGCCCCTATTTATGATGAAAATGAAAGTATTGCTGGAGTATTAATGGCAGCAATGGATGGAATGGCTTTAAGTGCAATAACTAATGAAGTTGATTTTGGTGAAGGTGGATATGCTTACGTAATTGATGAAAATGGTACTATTATTGCTCATCCAGATGAAGAATTTATATTTGACCAAAGAAACTTTATAGAAGAAGCAAGACAGGATAGTGCATTAGCACCAATAGCTGAAGTACAGAATAGAATGATACAAGGTGAAAGAGATTTTGGTAGTTATGTTAACTTAGATGATAGAGAAGTTTACATGGGCTTTTCACCAGTTGAAGGTACTGAATGGAGTGTTGGTGTAGCTGCTCTACGCAGTGATGTAATGTCAGGCTTAGGTGCTTTACAAACCGGTATAGGATTAGCAGCCTTGGTTTTCGTAGCTTTAGGCTTAGCAGTTGCGTATTTTATAGGTCGTCAGATAACAGTTCCAATTAGTGCAACTGTAGAACGAGCAAAAGCAATGGCTAACTTAGATTTAAGTATAGATGTACCTGAGCAAGACCTAAACAGAAAAGATGAAATAGGTGAATTAGCTCAAGCATTCCAAACTTTGATTGAAGCATTACGAGATACAATTAATAGTATTTCACAAGCTTCTGATCAAGTAGCAGCAAGCTCAGAGGAGATGACTGCAACTAGTGACCAAACATCTACTACAGCAGATGAAGTAGCTAGAAGTATAGAAGAAATGGCCAAAGGTGCTGGTGATCAAGCTAGAGGAACCGAGCAAGGAGCGGCTAAGATTGATGAACTAGGTAATATAATTAACGAAGAACAAGAATATGTTCAAGTAGTAAATCAAACAGTTGATGAAGTAAACAAACTAAAGGACGAAGGGTTTGAAACCCTAGAAACTCTAGTAACTAAAGCAAACCAAAATAATGAAGCAGCAGATGAAATATATGGTGTAATACAAGAAACTAATACTAGTGCAGAAGGAATTAAAACAGCTAGTGAAGTTATAAAGAGTATTGCCGAACAGACAAACCTACTTGCACTTAATGCAGCTATTGAGGCAGCACGAGCAGGTGAACATGGTAAAGGCTTTGCTGTAGTTGCTGAGGAAGTAAGAAAACTAGCTGAACAATCAAATAATTCAATACAAGAAATAGAAACAATAATAAATGATCTTTCAACTAAAACTAACCAAGCAGTAAAAACAGTAGAAGGAGTTAAGACCATAGTTGATGAACAAACTGCTAGTGTAACCGATACCAAAGGCAAATTTGAAGGTATTGCTGGGGCTATAGAAAACACTCAAGAAGCTATAGAAAGACTAAATGCATCAGGTGTAGAAATGGAGAACAAGAAAAACGAGATAATCGAAGTAGTCCAAAGTCTATCAGCTATAGCAGAAGAAAATGCAGCAGGTACAGAAGAAGCCGCTGCATCTATAGAAGAACAAACAGCCTCAATCCAGGAGATTGCAGGTGCCGCACAAGGACTTGCTAAATTAGCAGAGGAGATGCAAGAACAAATTAAACAGTTTAAGTATTAATAAATAAGCTTTTAATAATTATTCCCCCACATCCCCTATTTAAATTTTACTAAATAGGGGGTGTTTTTATTTTTATCTTTATAAAATTATTATATATTTTTATAGGACCAAGAAATAACATTAACTGTGAAAAAATACCTATATAAAAAGGAATATTAAAATTTTTGTAGAAATTATTTCTAAAAGAATAGAAGATTTGAAAATTTGATATATCAATAATTTGTTAAAAACAAATATACCAAGGTAGCATAGGGGGTGGAGGGTCTATGAGTCAAAAAGAATTACAAGTTGTTGTTTTCTCGTTATTTGTCGATAAAGATCAAATTGAATATGGAGTATCTATAGAAAAAGTTCAAGAAATTAATAGATTATTAGAGATAACTAAAATGCCGCAGATGCCTGATTTTGTTGAAGGTATAATTAATTTACGTGGAAATGTAATTCCAATTATTGATCTTAAAAAACGTTTTTTTAATATAAAAAGCAAACTAACTGATCAGTCCCGTATTATTGTTTGTAACTTAAATGAGAACTTTATAGGAGTTATTGTTGATGAAGTTTCAGAAGTTTTAAGATTGTCGGCAGAAAACATAGAAGAAACTACTGATGTTATAGGTGGTGTCAGTAGTGATTATATAAATGGTATAGCTAAAGTAGATAAAAGATTAATTGTTCTACTAGAACTAGAAAATGTTTTTAACAAAATAGAAAATGAAGAGTTAGCAAAAATAAATTAGATGATTTTTGCAATTAAAAGATTCAACACAAAAGTGAAAAGAAATTAATAAATATATTAAGCAATCTGGTAATATGTCAAGACACAAATTTTAAAGAAAACTAATCGTTTATTTAAAAAAGGGCAACACAAATTAAACCTATCGTTTTGCAACAAAAAAAATAGGTTAGGAAGGAAGATTTTAATTAAACTTCTCCAACTTTATTGCTGGAGTAAATTTGATTTTTAGTCAGCAAGCCAAAAATCAGACGTACTAATTTACGCGATGTAAGTGCGAGTGCTCTTTTGTGTTGGTGAGTAGTTACTTCACTATATTTTTTAAGGTAAAAATCTTTGTATTCAGGCACATGGTTCTTAACGCTATTTGCAGCCTCGATTAAGTAATACCTTAGATATTTATTACCAGTTTTAGTCATACGAGTATCATCAGCAGAATAGTTTCCAGATTGGTTTACTCTCCAGGTAAGACCAGCATATTTAGCAAAAGCATCGTGAGAGTCAAAGGAAGAAATAGTACCTATTTCGGCAAGAATACCGCTAGCAAGCACTGGTCCGATGCCTGGAACTGAAATAAGAGATTGATACTCTGTAGTATTAAGACCTTTAATAGTTTTTGTAATAGCTTTATCAATAGTTTTTATTTCATCTTCGAAGGCCTTAATTATATTAAAGGAAGAAGCAATTGAGGTGTTTAAAGGCTCATATAACATTTTATCTAAACGATAAGAATCTCTAGCTGCTTTTTGCAGTAGCTTAGCGGTCTCATAAGGATTAGCAAAACGATTCTTACCCTTAGCAGACACAAAAGCTACAAGATCATCAATAGAAGAATAAGTAATATCGTCTAGAGATAAAAATTCAGTTAAAACAGCAGCAGAAGTAGTGCCATAGGTATTAGAAAAAGGCTTGTTATCTTTATCCAAAACAGCCAACTCACTAAACTTTAAATAAATATTAGAAACCATATACGCTTTTTCTCTGGTAATACATTCAACCAAATGAAGTCTATGCCTAGAAAGTCTTTGCAAAGCAAGAAACTGAGCGCCGCGCCAAGGTTTGCAAGTAATTCGACCAACTCTAGCGAAGTCGGCAATTACAAAAGCATCTAACGGATCGGTCTTATTCATATCAACAAAAGATTTTCTGTAATTAGCAACAGACTTAGGGTTAAGACAGTAGACTAGAGGCTTAAAAAACAATAAGTCTTGGTTAGAGGAAAGAAAATTAGCAATATGAGTACTATAAAATGAGGTTGATTCTAAAGCTATAACCACATATTTTAAGCCATTGGAATTTAAACAAGTAACAATACTATCTAAAATAGCTTCAGCACCTGGTTGATTATTTTGAGTCTTTAAACTTAGGAGTTTATTACCTTGAAAATCAAGAGCACACAAAACATTGGTTTTTGAACTAACATCAATACCAACGAATAAAGTTGATAGAACATTGTTCTTCATCAAATCACCACCTTTCATAGGAAGATAATGGTGGAACAATTATTAAAGGAGATATCCCAATCTTAGAAGCTGACTGCAACCTCGCATTATTAGCATTCACCTTTGAAAAATACCTTGCTGCTGGCTAGTCAAAGGGATGCAGCATCTGAGTAAGCAGAATATGGCAACTAAGTCAGGAAGCACGCTTTATTGGCAATAACCGTTTAGGTTTTGCAAGGAGAGGAAGAATTTTCCTTCGCCAATCGTTCTTATGAATAGATTAGCACTGGGATATCTTAAATAAAATAAAAAAATATGTTTAGGCCATTTCAAAAGTGGAACTAAACATATTATACGAGGAGGTATGTTATGAAAAATTTAGGACTAAAGGAACGTCTGCTATTTTTTAGTATAGCAGTAGTGCTTACAATTGCTATAGGAATGTTTATTATGAGCAGTAATGCAATTCAATCAATATTAGTTGAGGATAAATTAAATTCCGATAGCAACATAGGACTTACTTTAGCAGATGTTATGTATCCGGGTGAGTGGGAAGTACGAGATGGACAGCTTTATAAAGGAGAACATCTGATTAACAATGATACTGAATTAGTAGATAGCCTAAGAGATGCGACGGGCTCTTTGGCAACTGTTTTTTTAGATGATACTAGAATATCTACAAATGTTATGGAAAATGGAAACAGAGCTGTTGGCACCCAAGTTTCATCAGAAGTAGCACAAAGTGTATTAGTTGATGGAGAAACTTTTGTTGGTGAAGCCGATATACTTGGTGAATCTCATTTTACAATCTACACTCCCATTGAAGATACATATGGAAATATTATTGGAATGTGGTTTGTGGGAATTAGCAATGATGAAATACGTTCAGTAGCATTTTCAGCCCAAAGAGATATAGGTATATTTTTAGCAATTATATTTGTTATAGTTGTTGTAGGTGTCTATATAGTTACAATAAAACTTGGCAAGATAATTGATAACATTGTGGGATATACTGAAGAAGTATCTAATTTAAACCTCAAAGCAGAAATACCTCCTGAATATTTAGAAAGAAAAGATGAAATAGGAAAAATTGCAAATGCGATTGAAAAAATTACTTCAAATATAGGAAGAACTATAAAGAATGTATCAAAAGCTTCTGAGCAAGTAGCAACAAGCTCAGAGGAAATGACTGCAACTAGTGATCAAACATCTACAACAGCAAATGAAGTGGCTAGAAGCATAGAAGAAATGGCAAAAGGAGCTGGTGATCAAGCTAAAAGTACTGAGCAAGGGGCTGTTAAAATTGATGAACTAGGTAATATAATGGATAAAGAACAAGAATATGTTCAAGTAGTAAACCAAACGGTTGATGAAGTAAATAAACTAAAAGACGAAGGATTTGAAACACTTGAAACTCTAGTACTTAAAGCAAACCAAAACAATGAAGCAGCAGATGAAATATATGATGTAATACAAGAAACTAATACTAGTGCAGAAGGAATTAAAACAGCTAGTGAAGTTATAAAAAGTATAGCTGATCAAACAAATCTTCTAGCTCTAAATGCAGCAATTGAGGCAGCACGAGCAGGTGAACATGGTAAGGGTTTTGCGGTAGTTGCTGAAGAAGTAAGAAAACTAGCCGAACAATCTAATGACTCTATACAAGAGATAGAATCAATAATAAATGATCTTTCTAGTAAAACAAACAAAGCAGTAAAAACTGTAGAAGGAGTTAAAACTATAGTTGATGAGCAAACTGCTAGTGTAACTGATACCAAAGGCAAATTTGAAGGTATTGCTGGGGCTATAGAAAACACTCAAGAAGCTATAGAAAGACTAAATGCATCAGGAGTAGAAATGGAGCAAAAGAAAAACGAAATTATAGAAGTAATCCAAAGCTTATCAGCTATAGCACAAGAGAATGCAGCAGGTACAGAAGAAGCTGCAGCATCTATAGAGGAGCAAACAGCCTCAATTCAAGAAATTGCAAATGCAGCACAGGGCCTTGCTAAATTAGCAGAAGATATGCAAGAACAAATTAAAAAGTTTAAATATTAATATTTATATGGAATGAAAGAGTATAAGAGAATGTACTAGATATCATATCTAAAAAGTATAACAAACATTAACCTAAGATGAAGCAGCCAAGATATCTGCAAAATGCAATTGAAGTAAAAGAAAAATTAAAAGGAAGACTAGTTAAGTAATTATCCAATCCTAAAAAAACTAGTCTTCCTTTATTCTTTTGGGAAACCCCCTTGCATTCAGCGGCTTTATCCTTTTTAGCAAGTAAGCATAAATATCATAACCAATTATTAGTAAAATTATGCTAAACATCTAATAAAAACATAGTAACTTAAATTTCATTTACGGAATTATGGATACTCCCTTGTTTTAGGTGTTTTTTTTTCATCTATAATTGTTTCAGTAAAAACTTTTACTAATAAAGGATCAAATTGTGTTCCAGAATTTTTTGTTATTTCTTGAATAGCTTTTTTACAACTCATTGCTTTTCGATAAGCACGGTCATTAGTCATGGCATCATAAGCATCCACTATTGCCAAAATTCTCGATTCTAGAGGGATTGATAATCCCTTTAAACCTTGTGGGTAACCTTTACCATCAAATCTTTCGTGTGCAATATGAGAAAATTCTGGTGTAACTTCAGCTATCCGGTGTCCTATTTCAGTATGCTTTTTCATTTCAAAGCATTCTTTTTTATTTAATCTTCCAGGTTTATTTAATATAGAATCAGAAATGGCTATTTTCCCGATATCGTGCATTAAAGATAATACTTTCAAATTTTCTATAATATGATTATGCATAAGAGTCACCTTCTGCATGAATACTATTAGTAATATCACCTAAAAATTCTATTGGCAAAATAGCTAAAAGAACCGCAATAACATTATTACTTTCATCTCTTATTGGACTAGCAACTGGTATAACTATTGAATTCATCAATTCTGCTTACAATTGGGTCTGCATAATTAGATTCACCTCTAAGTGCAATTTGAAAATAATCCCTATCTGCTATATCTGCAGTTGTATCATCGTTAAATCTTGCTATACCATCAGCTGTTACTACTCCGAGTTGTGCTAATTGGTGACGCTCTACTTCCTCTTGCAATAACGGCTGTTGAACATCCCAATCCATGCTTCTTATTCTAACCAAAGAAGCAGTTTGTTCTACTGTTACTACATGCTTCTCCATGCCAGTAGATATGATTTGAGACACAAGCTGAGACTTAACCATAACATCCTCTTCAGCATCAGAAACTAAAGTATCAGAAACATTAATATAAACTATTAATATTAAACTAAGGCACATTACAGCCAAAAGTGAACCAAAATAAAGCATTAACTTATAAGATAGGCGTTTCAATTTCTAACCTCCTGTCACACAAAAGATTCTTCACAAACCTCTCTATTAATAACTAAACTTCCTACATTTAATAGTAGAATTAACCGGTCATTTATTTTGCCAATACCATGTAAATAATTAGATGTTTCATCATCAAAGATATCAGGAATGTGTTCGATGTTAGCTTCATGTAAACGTAAGACCTCAGTTACTTCATCGACTATTACTCCAGTAATTAAGTCATCATATTGAAAAACTACAATTCTAGATTGTTCTGAAAAATTATTACTAGGTATATTAAATAAATGTCTTACATTAATTACAGGTATTATTTTATTACGCAAGTTAATTATGCCTTCTATTGAATCTGTAGCATCTGGTAGTGGAGTAATATTATTCAGTCTAATAATTTCACTAACATCTTCAATTGGAATACCTAATTCATACTTTAGATCATTATCTAACAAGTAGAAAATTACATATAGTTTTTCCAATTATGCCCCTCCTTTCCACTAACAGGGATTTAATGCCATGATATGCAGTTTATACATTAAGTGTTATTTATTATTTAATCTTTTTCGTGAAGCAGATGCGAAAGGCAAAGCTCTATGATTATAAAATTTGCATTTAAGGTTACAGAGTAGTTAGAAGTGAATATATCAAAGGAACCGTTTTTTTTGATATATTTCAGAAAATAGAAAAACCTGTCAAGCTTGACAGGTGATAATTCTAAGATGGTGAGCCATCCAGGATTCGAACCTGGGACACCCTGATTAAAAGTCAGGTGCTCTGCCAACTGAGCTAATGGCCCAATTAAAAATTTTTGTGAACGAATGTTATTATAACTTTTTATATTGATAAAAATCAAGAGAAAAATATAAAAAAGAGGCTAATTAGCCTCATGAAAATTTATTTTTGGCTGGGATGGCTGGATTCGAACCAACGCATGACGGAGTCAAAGTCCGTTGCCTTACCACTTGGCTACATCCCATCGTTTACAATATAAGTTTGTGTAAATTGTTATTAATTATGCTAGAAAAATTTAATTTTTAAGGATAATATTAGATTAAAGAATTGTAATTTGAATTGGAAAAAACAAAATAGCATAATATATAAACATTATTTAAGAAATGATATTCTAAGTGTAGGGAAATATTTAAGAGGAAAAATTATTTTAAATAAGGAGGTATCTGCTATGGATTTTATGAAAAAAGCACTGTATCTAGGTATAGGAGCAATAACACTTACCAAGGAAAAAGCTGAGAAACTTATAAATGATTTGGTAGAAAAAGGTGAAATGAATAGAGATGAAGCTAAACAGTTTGTTGATGAAATGTTGAAAAAAGGTGAAGAAGAAAAAAAAGAATTACGTACGATTATAAATAACGAAATAAATAATGTTAAAAATGAAACTGGTATAATTACTCGTACAGATTTAGAAAAATTAGAAAAGCGTATTGCTGAAATTGAAAGTAAATTAAATTAAAAATCATATACTGCCGGATTTATCCGGCAGTATTTTATACACAAAATGTTTGGTGGGGGAGAAGTACATGAAAAAGCGTTTCTCGCATTTTAATAATTTTCCTCGGTATAAAGAAGTTGTAAGTATTTTTGCAAAACATGGCTTTGGATTTTTGTTTGAAAAATATAATATTAGAATACCTTTTACTAAGAAAAAGCAAGAATTAAATGAATATGATAGTACGATGCCTAAAAGGCTTAGACTAGCTATTGAAGAATTAGGACCTACATTTATTAAATTAGGACAATTATTAAGTGTTCGGCCAGATATACTCAATCAAGAATTTATAAAAGAACTTGAAAACCTGCAAAATAATGTTCCACCATTTTCTTTTGAAAAAGTTATTAATACTTTTATTCATGAGGATATTAATATTGCAGAATGTTTTAGTTACATTAATCCAGAACCAATGGCAGCAGCTTCAATAGCTCAAGTACATGAAGCGGAGTTAAAGGATGGAAGTAAAGTTGTTATAAAAGTTCAACGACCAGATATTGACAAAGTCGTAGAAACTGATTTAACAATTCTTGAACATATTGCTGACTTAATAGAAAGAAGAACGAGCTGGGGAAGTATATATAAAATTTCTGATATTATAAAAGAGTTATCTGAAGCTTTAAGGAACGAACTTGATTTTTACAAAGAAGCTAGAAATGCTGACATTTTCTATAACAATTTTAAAAATGATGAAGATGTTATTATACCAAAAGTCTATTGGGAGTTTTCGGGCAAGAAAATACTGACATTAGAATATGTTGAAGGTATAAAAATATCAAATTTTATTGAATTAAAAAAAGCAAATTATGATACTAATAACATAGTGAAAAACTTAGTAGAAGCTTTATTTAAACAAATATATGAACAAGGGTTTTTTCATGCGGACCCACATCCAGGTAATATGGCTGTAGCAAACGGAGAAAAAATAATATTTTATGATTTTGGACAAGTTGGAACTATAGATGAAGTTTTAAAAGAAAAGTGTATGGATTTAGTTATGGGAATGATACGATATGATGTAAATGCTGTGGTTAGGGCACTATTAGCATTAGGAATATCAGATCATTATATAAATAGAGAGGAACTAAAAAGGGATGTTTCGCGATTACAGCAAAAATACTATGGACTTCCATTATCTGAAATAAAAATTGGTGAAGCTTTAGGTGAGCTTATAGAGCTTTCAGTAAAGTATAAGGTAAGAGTACCATCTGAATTATCACTTATGGTTAAAATGCTTATGACCATTGAGAGCATTGTTTCACAACTTGATCCTTTAATAAGCATGGTAGACATAGCAGAACCATATGGAAGAAGAATTATAATTAAACGTTATTCACCTGAAAATTTAAAAACTGATATACAGGAAATACTTCTTGATTATACAACTATGATAAAAGTATTACCTCGTGAATTAGAAAACATTTTAGATGTAATTAGTGAAGGTGAGCTAAAAATTAAAATGGAACATGCTAATTTGCAAAAGCTCACATCAAAATTGGATATAATGTCTAATCGTTTATCACTTGCAATAATTGTTGCTAGTATAATAGTAGGCACATCTTTAATGGCTGATCAAAGTGTTACAAATATATTTGCTAGAATTCCTTTAGTAGAAGTAGGTTTTGCTACTGCTATGATATTAGGATTATTTCTTGCTTATTCTATTTTAAGAAGTGGTAGATATTAACATATTGACATAAACGTATCCCTCCTAAAATATAAATTTGGTAAAGAGTTTAGGAGGGATTAATTATGCTTTCTATTAAAAATAAAATTAAAGTCCTTATATGTTGTATTATATTTATATTTATTATTTTTATACCAAATGAAGTTTCTGCAAATACTGATAAACCAATAAATAATGTATTTTTAATAAGTGTTGATGGCTTGAATTATGAAGGATATGTTAGTATGTCAACACCTAATATTGATTATTTTGCTCAAACAGGAGCATTTGATGAAAAAGCAATGGCTGTTCGTGCAGATACTTTAGAAGCTGGAGAGGCATCCCTATTAACAGGAGTATTTCCAAATCACCACAAGCATTTAACAGCAAATGATAAGGTTGAGGTAGAATCATTACTAGATGTTTTAAAAAAGAACCAAAAGTCAATTATGATTGTAGATGGTTCTGGTGGAAAACTAAAATCTTTTGATCATGGTCACAAAAAATACATTGAACTTGATGAATCTGCGTCTAATAAAGAAGTACTAGACACTCTCTATGATAATTTTGTGAAAGAGAAAACATTTTTTAACTATGCATATCTTAGTGGGTGCAAAGAGGCTTTATTAAAAGTTGATCAAGATGAGTATTATGAAGAATGGAAAGATTTAGATAATCAATTAGCCGTTTTTTTAAAACGCTTAAAAGATGGTGGTTATTATTCAAAATCACTAATAATATTAACTTCTTCTAGGAGCTCATCTCCAAGTGATTACGTGCCATTAATTATAGTGGGACCAAATACTAAAAGTAATACCAAAATTGAAGGATCATTAATAATTGATGTTGCACCAACTATAGCCAGTTATATTGGTTTAGAAAAACCTTATAATTCACGAGGTATTGCTTTATATAATACCTATGTTGTATCAGAAGATACTCAAAAAGAAGTTAATTCAAAATGGATAGAACAGTTGCAACAAGATAGGATAAATAACTGGGTACAATATTATAAAATTGCAGATGAACTAGACAGAACAATTAGACAATTAAATTCAATAAAAGAAGAAAAAGAAAGCATATTTGATTTTTTTGGTGAAAAGGAACAGACTATTGCAAAATTAAAAGCCCAAATATGGACTGAAAGAGGCATTTTTGCTTTTGTTATTTTGGTGATGGGTATTGGATATCTAATTGAATATAAATGGTTAAAAAGAAAGTTTTTATTATTTAAATAACAGATATGTCAAGGCAGGGAAACATGATGTTTCTAGTCTGCCTTGTTGTTTTTAGACATGAATTTTTTTTAACAAGCTGTCTACAACTTTCTTAAAGTGAATTATTTTCATTCGCTCATCTTCATTAGCGAAGTTATGTGCTTCCAAATCGTGTTGAGCAATTAACATAGCATTAAATAGTTTTTCATGGAGGGTCATTTCTTTTGATTTAAAATAAGTTTCTACTCTCTTTGCAACTTTTTCTTCCTCAAACGATAATTTACCTGCTGTAAACATATAAAGCACCTCCAAATAAAATTCTAGAGTAATAATATGCATTAATTTGAAAAATAGTTCTTGAAAAACTTTACTTTTGTAGATAATATTTTTAATAACTTGACTGTTTCTTCTGATAGTGATAGGATAATACAAATCTTAAATGTAAAACGATGAACAGACTAGTAATCATAGGAACTGTTTCCAGAGAGCTGGGGTAGCTGAAAACCGGCAACAGTACTTTGATGAATGCCACCTGTGAGTGCCGGTGAATAAGCCGGACGGTAACCAGCCGTTATTGGTTTAAGTTGGGCATTGTTCAATTAGGGTGGTACCGCGGGAATAACTCTCGTCCCTTTAGGGATAGAGAGTTTTTTTATATTTAATAGCATAAAGGAGGTAGCCTAATGGAATTAGAAAAAGAAATACTAAAATTAATTGAAAACAATAGTCAACTAACAGCGAAGAATCTTGCGATAATGCTTGATGAGAGTGAAGAAAAAATTAATTTTATTATTAAGCAACTTGAGCAAGATAAAGTGATACTTGGTTATAATACTATAATTAATTGGGAAAAAGTTGATGGCGAAGGGGTCACTGCTATGATTGATGTTAAAGTTATTCCACAAAGAGAAGTTGGATTTAACAGCATAGCAGAAAGAATTTATCGCTTTCCCGAAGTGAGAAGTGTAAATTTGATGAGTGGAACTTACGATCTTTCTGTAGTTGTTTTCGGAGAAAATATGAAAGATGTAGCAAATTTTGTTTCTCAAAAATTATCAACACTTGAACATGTTCAAAGTACAGTAACTCATTTTATTTTAAAAACTTATAAAAAAGATGGTTATCTTTTTGATGAACCAGAAGAAGATAAAAGGTTGGTGGTTAGCCCATGAGCAGTATGCAAAAATATATTTCTAATACCGTTAAATCAATACCTCCATCAGGAATACGCAAGTTTTTTGACTTAGTCTCTCAAACAGAAGGAGTTATTTCATTAGGTGTTGGTGAACCAGATTATGCTACACCTTGGCATATTAGAGAAGCTTGTTTTCACTCTTTAGAGCAAGGTTATACAATGTATACTTCTAATAGTGGATTACTTGAGCTAAGAGAAGAAATAGCAAAATATATGAAAAAGGGCATAGGAATAGAATATAATCCAGAAGATGAAATTTTAGTTACAGTAGGTGTAAGCGAAGGTGTTGATATTGCTCTTCGCAGTTTAATTGAGCCTGGTGATGAGGTTTTAATACCTGACCCATCTTATGTGTGTTATGGCCCTGGTGCTTCATTATCTTATGGCGAACCGGTTAGCTTACCTACTTATGATGAAGATGAATATAGATTAAGGCCAGATGTATTGGAAAGTAAAATTACAGACAAAAGTAAAGTTTTAATTTTAGGTTATCCTAACAATCCGACTGGTGGAATTATGCATAAAGAAGACCTTGAAGCTTTAGTAGATATTATTGTGAAAAATGATTTAATAGTAATATCAGATGAGATATACTCAGAATTAACATATAATGGCAAACATGTGTCCATAGCATCATTACCTGGAATGCAAGAGAGAACTGTTGTCTTAAATGGTTTTTCAAAAGCATATGCTATGACGGGATGGCGAATTGGTTATGCTTGTGGACATCCAGACATAATTGGAGCAATGACCAAAATACATCAATATACAATTATGTGTGCCCCAATAATGGCTCAAAAAGCTGCATTAGAAGCTTTGCGTCATGGTGAAGGGGAAATGAGGAAAATGGTTGAAGATTACAACTATCGTAGAAAAATCATTGTGTCCGAATTTAATGAAATGGGGTTAACATGTTTTGAACCTAAGGGTGCATTCTATTGTTTTCCTTCAATACAAAAAACTGGAATGACCAGTGAAGAATTTTGCGAAAAATTGTTAATAGAGGAACAAGTTGCTGTTGTACCGGGTAATGCATTTGGAGAGAGTGGCGAAGGTTTTATAAGATGCTGTTATGCCGCTAGTGTGTCAAACATAGAACAAGCTCTAGAAAGAATGTCCAATTTTTGCATTCGACATATAAAGTAAAAAATCACAAAAAACTAATCGAGCATGAAAAAATAATCTCGAATACTCATGAATTAAACGGTAATTATACGATAATTAATTAAAGGAATTTAATATTAATAATTGAACCTCCTTAAGAAGAAGAAAAAACTTAAGGGGGTTTTTTTATGATGGGGGATATTACAGCAGAAGACATTCAATTATTAAATAGTTATCACACACTTAGTCCAACTGGACAAAAGGAACTAAAAGATTACACAAGGTATCTTTTGTGCAAACAATATAAAAGAGAGGTAATGCATGCTGTTTTTCAAAACCAAATAATACATAATTTAATACGTCATTTACTTTATATAGTAGAAAGAGAAGAATTTGATATTAGTCAAGTAGAGAAAAGAGTAGGTCAAATTAAAGAAATCTATTATGGTGTTTTTGAACAGGTTCATAATAAGTATTCTGAATTAATAGAGGATTTAGATAGTCATGAGTTAGTAAAAGAGTTTGGTAGAAATAGTTTTTTTAATATTAAACGAGCAATAGATATTAAAAATTGCCACCTAATTAGGTTAGAAGTAGTTGATTTTTCAGAAGGCTTTAATAAATTTGCAAAAAATAAGGACGCTAGAAAAATAGTTGCTGTATAATTGTAGGTAACAAATTAAATGGAGGCCTACATTTATGAAAATAAAATTTTATGGAGCAGCTAAAACAGTTACTGGTTCTTTTTTTGTTATTGAAACAAAGGATATAAAATTTGGTGTTGATTGTGGCCTATTTCAAGGTTCAAAAGAAATAAAAGAACGTAATTATCAAGATTTTATAATTAATCCAAAAACTTTAGATTTTTTAATCTTAAGCCATGCTCATATTGATCACTCAGGTTTAATCCCTAAATTATGCAAACAAGGCTTTACAGGACCAATATATTGTAGTCATGCTACTGAGGATTTAGTATCGGTTATGCTTCCTGATTCAGGATATATTCAAGAAATGGAAGTTCAAAGAAAAAACCGCAAATTAAAAAGAGCAGGTAAATTACTTTTAGAGCCAATATATACTGCTGATGATGCAAGAAAATGCCTTGCTCAGTTTAGATCATTGAGTTTAGATGAATCAATACAAGTATCTGATAACATAGAGATGCGCTTGAGAGATGCGGGGCATATATTAGGTTCTAGCATTATTGAGTTATGGATAGAAGAAGAAGAAAAGAAAACAAAAATCGTATTTACTGGTGATTTAGGAAATAACAACCAACCCATTGTTAAGGATCCAACTATTATAGAAAACGCTGATTATGTTGTAGTAGAATCAACTTATGGCAACCGGTTACACAAAGGCAATTACTCAAGGGTTGATAATTTAATAGAGGTTATAGATTATACTATGCAAAAAGGTGGGAATTTAATAATTCCTGCATTTGCAGTTGAGAGAACACAAGACCTGTTATATGATTTAAATCATTTATATAAAAAAGGTCAACTAAACCCAAATATTGACATATGTGTAGATAGCCCATTAGCAATTGCAGCTACACAAATTTTTCAAAAAAGTATTGAGTATTATGATGATAGTACTCGACAGTTATTAGAAAGCGGAAATCATCCATTAAAAACACCTAATCTTAAATTTACTAAAACAACAGAAGAATCGATGCAGCTTAATAATATAGAAAAAAATGCAATTATTATTTCGGCAAGTGGAATGTGTGAAGCAGGACGTATAAAACATCATTTAAAGCATAATCTTTGGCGTCCAGAATCAACTATTTTATTTGTAGGTTTTCAAGCACAGGGTACATTAGGTAGAAAAATTGTTGATGGAGAAAAATTAGTCAGAATTCATGGTGAAAATGTAGCGGTAAAGGCTGATATTTTTAGTTTAGAAGCGTATTCAGCACATGCTGATAAGGCTGGAATTTTAGCTTGGCTTAAAAACTTTAGAGTCCCACCACATGCTGTTTTCCTAGTTCATGGAGAGGAAAATAGTCAAATAGCACTTGCAGATCTAATTAAAAGTGAAATAAACACATGTGTATATATCCCAGATTGGCTTGATGAATATGAATTAAATACTAAAGATAAAATTAGACCATATGATCAAAACATTGATAGAGCTATTGAAGCTGAAAAGCTTTATTTAGATATTAAGTTGAAACTACACAATTTATATAAATCAGGTTGGGAAAATTCATCTTATAACGAATTAATAGAAACACTTAAAAAAATAGATTCAACTATAAAATAAATTTTTCTAAAATAATGATTCCTTATTATATGGCAATTCAAACCAGTCAAGTCTTAAATTTTACCTGTTTTGAATTATTAGACCACTACGTTTAAAAATAAGAAGAATATTGTATTATTAATAATCTTTTTTAAATAATACTTTAATTTATATGTTTGTTGTTATAAATAACTAAATGCTATAATTTCTTTACTTTGTTTTTGGAGGCTAGATAATATATGCACTCTACTTCAGCTTTACTAGAAATATTCCGTTGGGGCTATGCTCATGTACCTGGGGTATTATTTACTTATTCGAAAGAATTAGACTTAGATATGGAAGATATAGGAGTTTTAGCTGCGATTTTATATGCACATGAAGTGAAGTCTAAACCATTATTTGAAAGAGGTATTACAACAGGTCAAATTCTTCAATGTTGTCCTACTTTAACAAAAAACAAACTATCTAGAAGATTATTAAAATTTAGTAATCAGAATATAATAGATATTATAGAAGAAGGTTCGAAAAACTTTACAGATAAAAAAGTACAATTAGAGCCTTTATTAGAAAAATTAGAAGAAATAATAACTAGGGATCACCCCCAATTATCTTTTGTTCAAAATGAAAAGACTAAAGATGATGAAAAAATAGAATATTTAGAAAAAATTAAGCAATTAGAAAACGAGCTTGAAGAAGAAAGAAACAAAAAAATTGCTTATACAGAAACATTAGGTAATTCAGATAATAATTATAAAAAAGTTGCTGATTTCATATCTAAAAAGACTGGCAATCTAATGAGTGTTAAAATGAGCAATGAATTAAAAAAATGGTTACAAGAAATGTCACTTACCCCTGAATACCTTTTATGTATGTTAGAACTATGTTTTGAAAGAGAAATTTATAATCCCAAAGAAATTACTAATATAGCAAAGGATTTAGTAGAATATTCAATACAAAGTGTAGAAGGATTAGAGCTTTATTTTAATAAATATGTTGATAATGAGAAAAATACAATTATACGTAATAACAAATTTGATCCTGATATACAAGAGTTTGGAAGCTTTACTGGTATCGATATGATAGCTGAAGCTAGAAAAAGAATTTACTATAAATGGCGATATGATTGGGGCTTTACACATTCCATGATAATGAAAGCTGGGGAAATAATGTGTCAGCGCACCAAAAATGGAGGTCTAGAATATATAGATAGTGTGTTAAACAACTGGTTGAAAAAAGAAATAAGATCTATTGAAGAAGCTGAAAAGGAGTTTCAAGATTTTAAAAATAAAAACAAACGTGAAAAATCATCTACTGCAAACATAAAAAAAGAAAACCAGAGAAGTAATAAGGATGAATATGAAATCTATGTTAAACCTGTACCTTTAGATGATATAAAAAGTAATGTATAATAAAACCGAGGTAAATAACCTCGGTTTTATTTTTGGGGATGGTGTTTTTTATGGCAGTTGAAGAGAGTTTAATTCAAGACTTTTTATATGATCTTGAGAGTGAACGTAGGGTTTTATCTTCAATGATTCACTCTGAAGAAGCATGTATAGAAGCATATAACAATTTGCAATCATTTGATTTTTACTCACCTAAACATACAACTATTTTTGAATTAATAAGCAGTTTATTTGAAAGAGAAACAAAACCAACATATGTAGAATTACTTAAAGAAGGTCATAGCTTAGGAATATTTACTAATCCAAGGGATATTGAAGAATTAAAATATATATCTGAGCATTATATTGATGATGAAAATATAAAATACTGGATTAAAAAAGTTAAGGATAAATCTAAATTAAGAAGGTTTGAGAGGTTTTTACGTAAAAGTTACCAAATTTTAAGTGAAGAGCAAGAACAAGATGTTGAACAATTATTAATGTCTGCAGAAGAAGAGTTGACAAATTTAACAGCTTTAGAAATTGATGATCATATTGATACACCGAGTGAATTAGCAAAATTAGGTTATGATGAGGTAGAAAAAAGGTTTATTAAATATAAAGAAATAAAAGAGTTAAATAAAGGTGTTTTGCCTTTAGAAGGCCTACCAACAGGGTTTGATAGTTTGAATAATATTACACTAGGTTATAAACAAGGTGACTTAATAATATTAGGTGCACAAACAGGGCATGGAAAAACAGCCTTTGCTTTACATACAGCTAAAGCTATAGCAGTTGAGTCACAACAGAATGTTCTTTATCTTAATACCGAAATGAGTAGAGAACAGATTGCGTTACGCTGGGGTTCTATTTTATCAAATATTGAACATGATCGTATTCGTAAAGGAGAAATTAATGAAACCGAACTTTCTAGGATTATTAATGCCTATTCTCGTCTTAGAGAAAGTGGTTTCTACTCATATCCTTGTCCTAATCTTACTCCGGAAAAAACGATATCAGTAGCACGCAAATTTAAAGCTCAAAAAGATATATCAATGATGATAATAGATTACATAGGTAGGATGGATAAACAAGATCCAAAATTACAAGAATGGCAAATATTAGAGCAAATAGTTAAAACTCAGAAGATGTTAGCACAAAACCTTAATATAACAGTTATGTGCTTAGTACAATTAAATCCTGATGGATCACTACAAGGAGCCAAAAGAATGAAAAACGAATGTGACCTTATGTTAAAACTAGGTCCTATTCCGAAAGAGGTTATAGAAGAAGATGAAGAACTACAAAAATATGTAAATCCGAACTATTTTATAACAATAGATAAAAATAGAGATGGAAGAAGTGGAGTAATGATACCAATTACTTTTGAATTACAAAAGCAAATTATGAGAGATGCAGAGAGGATAGCTTTGTAATGATACAAAACGAGCAAAAACTAATGAAATTATATGATGAGACTGCAAGCATGATAGCTCGCATTTATTATAAAGGTGCAATACAGGAAGAAGAGATGATTTTTTTATTAAATATCTTAGAAATAATAATACAAAAAGATAATGTAGAAATAATAGATGTTTTAAAAAAGTGGTGGCATACAGATCTAGATGATGAAACTAATGAAATAATTAAATCAACATTATTAAGTACTGATTTTAGAGATAAGGAGTCATACAGTATAAATATACAAATCATTAAAGAATTAATAGAAAAATAAAACAGGAAGGTGTAAGAAACAAATGGGCAATTATTGGTTTTATGAAAATCATACTGATGGCTATGGTGTTAATTGGAAAATAAAGAAAATAGTACATGAAGAAACTACAAAATTTCAAGATCTAGCAATAGTTGATACGGTTGAGTGGGGAAAAGCTCTTGTGCTAGATGGTATGTTCCAAACTACAGAAAAAGATGAATTTATTTATCATGAAATAATTACTCATGTAGTTATGAAAACCCATCCTAATCCACAAAAAGTATTGATAATTGGTGGTGGAGATGGCGGGGTATTAAGAGAAGTCTTAAAATATGATTCAGTAATTCATGTAGATATGGTAGAGATTGATGATAGGGTAGTTGAAAATAGCAAAGTGTTTTTTCCTCAAATTGCTAGTGGATTTGATGATTTTAGATCGAATTTACACACAAAAGATGGAATGCAATTTGTCAAGAATACTCTAAACAAATATGATGTAGCAATTGTTGATTCATCAGATCCTATTGGGCCAGCAGTTGGATTGTTTAGCAAAGAATTTTACAAAGACATAAGCAATTGTTTAAATGATGATGGTTTAGTAGTAGTACAATCAGAATCACCTATTTTTTATGAAGATATTTTTAAATCAGTTCATAAAAACATGTCAGCAATTTTTTCAAATGTATATGTTTATTTAGCTACTATTCCTACTTATGTTAGTGGCCCATGGTCATTTACTATTGGTTCAAAAAAGTATAATCCAGAAAATTTACCTAATGACAAGAACTATATATCTGGGTTAAAATACTATAGTGAGAGTGTGCATAAGGCAGCTTTTGCACTACCACCATTTATAAATCAAATGATTAGGTAGTATGGTAGGAATGTTTTTCTCGCAAGCGGCGTGCTAAAACTAAATAATTGTTGTATGGGAGGATGGGAATGTTTTTAAAAGTTGTTATGATATCGTTTTATATTGCTCTAATTGTAGGATTGAGTTTATATACTCGGAGCAAGACGAAAACAATTGATGATTTTGTAGTGGGTAATAGATCAGTAGGACCATGGATTTCTGCATTTTCTTTTGGTACTGCGTATTTTTCAGCTGTATTATTAATTGGTTTTGCTGGAAGTGTTGGTTGGAATTATGGTGTATCTGCATTATGGATTGCTTTAGGTAATTCTATACTTGGTACATACTTAGCTTGGAAAATATTGGCGCCTCGAACTAGAGAGATGACTAGCAGACTTAATGTTCTTACAATGCCTTCATTTCTTGAGGCTAGATATGGTTCAAGAAATATGAGGATATTTGCAAGTCTAGTCATATTTGTATTTTTTGTACCATATTCGGCATCTGTGTTTATGGGATTAAGTTATCTCTTTGAACAAATCTTTTCAATTCCTTATGTTATGGCATTAGTATTAATGACTTTATTAACAGCACTTTACCTTACTATAGGTGGATATATTGCTGTTACTTTAATAGATTTTATACAGGGATTAATAATGATCGTTGGTGTTGCACTAATGGTCTATTTTGTTGTGGGTTTTGAGGCAGTCGGAGGTTTTGCAACTGGTCTACAGTCATTAGGAGCTATTGACCCACAACTAGCAGCACCTGTAGGACCCCCAGGAATAATTGGTTTATTGTCATTATTAATATTAACGAGTCTAGGTACTTGGGGTTTACCACAAATGGTGCAAAAATTTTATGGTATTAAAAGTGAAGCAGTAATACCAAAAGCAACAGTAGTATCAACAATATTTGCTTTAATTATTACTGGAGGTGCTTATTTTGTAGGTTCGGTAGGTCGTTTGTTTTTTGATAGTGTTCCTTTATTAAATGGAGTACCAAATACAGACTTATTAGTACCTAATATATTAAGTACTACCTTACCTGAACTAGTTGCTGTGCTAATTTTGATATTAGTTTTATCTGCATCAATGTCAACATTATCATCATTAGTATTGGCCTCAAGTTCATCAGTTTCAATTGATTTACTTAAAGGTTCATTATTTAAAGATATGAGCGAAAAGAGTACAATGATTATAATGAGATTGTTATGTGTTGTTTTTGTAATGCTTTCACTTTGGATTGCCTTAAATCCACCTGCATTAATACTTACATTAATGGCTTTATCATGGGGGACAGTAGCAGGTACATTTTTGGCAGCATATATATATGGGCTATTTTGGGAAAAAACAACCAAAGCTGGAGCATGGGCAGGTATGCTTAGTGGGCTTGCGATTTCGGTTGGGGGATATTTAATAATAAGTAATCAACCTGCTTTTATTAATGGTGAAGTACTAACTTTATTAACTCAATGGGGAACCCCATTCTTTGGTTCTTTAGCTATGCTTATACCATTAGCTATAGTACCATTAGTAAGTTACTTTACACCTGATTATACAGAGGAACACTTAGATGAAGTATATAATAGAAAAAATGGAGAAATTGCCTATGAAAATGTTTCGGGATTTTAAATATAATGTAAAATAGATAGGGGAGTTAATTTATGGATATTTGGAACAGAGAATTTGAATGTATGCCACGTGAAGAATTAGAGTTGCTCCAGCTAGAAAAATTAAAAAATATATTACAACGTGCATATAATAATTCTAAACTTTATAAAGATAAATTTAATCAAGTAGGTTTCACACCACAAGATATTAGTAATTTGGAAGACTTGAATAAACTTCCTTTTACAGTAAAAGATGACTTTAGAGACAATTATCCATTTAATATGTTTTGTGTACCAATGAATGAAGTTGTTAGACTACATGCATCATCTGGTACTACTGGTAAACTTACTGTTATTGGATGTACAAAAAATGATTTACAAATATGGTCTGAACTTGTTGCAAGAATGGTTACAATGGCCGGGGTTAAATCATCAGATATTGCACAAGTTGCATTTGGGTACGGATTATTTACAGGTGCTCATGGTTTACATTATGGACTAGAAAAAGTTGGGGCTACAGTTATTCCTATTTCAGGAGGGAATTCTGAAAAACAATTAATGCTAATGAAGGACTTTAAAACTACAGTTTTAGTTAGCACTCCAACATATGCACTTCATCTTTCCGAAGTAGCTGAACAAATGGGAATAGACCCTAAAGCAGAATTAGATTTAAAAGTTGGTCTTTTTGGTGGAGAGGCATTTTCCGAAGAATATAGAAAGGAAATAGAAAATCGTTGGGGAATATTAGCTACAGATAACTATGGACTAAGTGAAATCGGTGGTCCTGGTTTCTCGGGTGAGTGTGAACATATATGTGGACAACATGTAGCTGAGGATCATTATATAGTTGAAATAATTGACCCTGAAACATTACAACCGGTTAAACCAGGTGAACAAGGTGAGGTGGTTATTACGACATTAACCAAGGAAGCTCTTCCTGTTATTAGATATCGAACAAAAGATATTAGCTCCTTAAAGTATGAACAGTGTGCTTGTGGAAGGACAACAGCTAGATTGAGTAAGATTACAGGGAGAACTGATGACATGTTAGTTATTAGAGGAGTAAATGTATTTCCATCACAAATAGAGAGTGTATTAGTAAATATTGAAGGGCTAGCCCCCCATTATCAAATAATAATTTATAAAAAAGGATTTTTAGATGATATAGAGATTAGAGTTGAAGTTTCTGAAAATATTTTTAGTGATAATTATAGACAGCTTGAAGCAGTTGAAGAAAGTTTAAAACAGCAACTAAATAATACATTATCAATTACACCAAAGATAAAATTAGTAGAGCCTAATAGTATAGAAAGATCTTCAGGAAAAGCGAAAAGAGTAATAGATTTAAGAAAATAAGGAGGTAAAAATTGTGAACGAATTTATCAAAAAAAAGGGCAGAAAAGAAATTTTTGACTTAAAACCTTATGTGCCAGGCAAGCCAATAGAGGAAGTAAAACGTGAACTAGGTATTGATGACATAATTAAATTAGCCTCTAATGAAAACCCAATTGGTCCATCTCCAAAAGGAGTTGAAGCAGTTGAAAAAGCACTTGCACAACTTCATTTTTACCCAGATAGTAATTGCTTTTATCTAAAAAATAGGCTTAGTGAAATATTAGGTTATGAGAATGAAAACTTAATAATAGGAAATGGTTCTGATGAAGTATTAAAGCTTATAGCAGAAACATTTATAAATCAAGGTGATGAAGTTGTATTTGCTGACCCATCTTTCGTAGAATATGAATTTACAGCTAAAATCATGGGAGCAGCGTGTATTAAAGTTAATTTAAAAGACTTTACTCATGACTTAGAAGCAATGTTACAAGCTATTACGGATAAAACCAAAATCGTATATATATGTAATCCAAACAATCCAACTGGTACTATAGTAACAGAACAGGAAATGGATTATTTTATGAATAATGTACCCGAAGATGTATTAGTAGTATTTGATGAAGCATATGTAGAATATGTTGAAGCAGAAAATTTCGCTAGTGGTTTAAAATATGTAGATCAAGGCAAAAATGCACTTGTTTTAAGAACTTTTTCTAAAATATATGGACTTGCAGCACTTAGGATAGGATACGCAATTACTACTAAAGAAATAGCTCAGGCAATAGAAAGAGTTATAGAACCGTTTAATGTAAATATGTTAGCACAAGTAGCAGCCTTAGCTGCTATTGATGATCATGAACATGTAAAAAAGAGCCAAAATTTAAACTCAGAGGGCAAACAATATCTATATAAAGAATTTAAAAATTTAGGCTTTGATTATGTTCCAACCGAAGCCAATTTTATTTTTGTTGATACGCATAAAGATATACAATTTATTTTTAATAAACTCCTTCAATTAGGCGTTATAATTAGAACAGGAGATATATTCGGTTACCCAACTTATATGCGATTAACTATTGGCACCAAACAAGAAAATGAAAGACTTATAAATGCGCTAAAAGCTATATTGGAGGAATAATTAAGATTAAATGTATATAGCTAAAGCACATTATAAAGATAATAATGCGATAGATGAATTAACAGTTGCATTTAATTCATTAATAAATAAAACTGAAATGGAACCTGTTTTTATATGTATAGGTACAGACCGACATTTGTTAGATTGCTTTGGACCCTTGGTTGGGACAATGATAAGCTATGATTTTTCACAATTACATGTTTATGGAACCTTAGATCATCCTATTCATGCTGGCAATATTCGTGAAGAATTAGAAAAAATACGAAGTCTACATAAAAATAATTTAGAAATAGCAATTGACGCTAGTGTTGGTGGATCTGAAGAAATAGGTGTAATACAAATTAGAGAAGGTAGTCTTTTTCCGGGTAGAGCTTTAGCTAAAAGATTACCTACTGTTGGAGATATAGCTATAACAGGAACTGTAGCTGAACGTGTTATATCTAAAACACAAAAAAAACCTTATAGTAATGGGAGTTTAACTAATGTATATCATATGGCCAATGTTATATATCATGTAGTTGAGCAATGTGATATAGTAAATGTGTGATAATAAAAATAAATTGAGATTGTAGTGTTTTAATTAAACAAAGATAAGTTATTTTAAAAACCGCTGGTCTCTTGTCCTTAGGCGGATAAGAGACTTTTTATAATCAAGTTCAGGTAACAGAAACGAAAGGGGTTTGGAGAATTAATGAAAAAGTTAATGTTAGGCAATGAAGCAATAGCTCGTGGTGCTTATGAAGCAGGTGTAAGTGTAGCCGCAGCATATCCTGGGACACCTAGTAGTGAAATACTAAAAGAATTTGGCAAATATAAAGATGTTTATGCTGAATGGTCACCGAATGAAAAAGTTGCTTTAGAAGTTGGCTGTGGTGCATCTATCGGTGGAGCTAGAACATTAGTCACAATGAAACATGTTGGAGTAAATGTGGCTGCAGATCCCTTATATACTTTTGCATATACTGGAGTAACTGGTGGACTAGTTTTAATATCTGCTGATGATCCGGGTATGCATTCCTCTCAAAACGAGCAGGACAATCGTGGATATGGCAGATTTGCAAAACTTCCTGTAATAGAGCCTTCAGATGGACAAGAAGCAAAGGATTATACTAAATTAGCGTTTGATATAAGTGAAAAATATGATACTCCTGTTATGGTTAGGGTTACTACTAGATTATCTCATTCTCAAACATTAGTAGAAGATGGAGAATGCATTGAACCTGAAATTAAAGATTACCAAAAAAATGCAGCTAAATATGTAATGCTACCTGCTTATGCTCGTGCAAGACACGTAGAAGTTGAAAAAAGAATGCAGCTGTTAAAAGAATATGCTGAAACCTCTGAATTAAATAAAATTGAGTGGGCAAGCAAAGAAATAGGAATAATAACTAGTGGAATAGCTTATCAGTATGTTAAAGAAGCTATGCCAGAAGCATCAGTATTAAAACTAGGTATAGTTCATCCATTACCTAAAGATCTAATTCGTACATTTGCAGAGCAGGTTGAAACTCTAATTGTTGTTGAAGAACTAGAACCTGTATTTGAAGAACAAATTAAATCATGGGGAATTGATGTTAAAGGCAAAGAATACTTTTCAGTATTAGGAGAATATAGTCCAGAACTTATTGAAGAAAGATTAAAAAACAAAGAATTAGATAATACCTTGAATTTACAAAATGAAATACCACCTAGACCTCCATTAATGTGTCCTGGATGTCCTCATAGAGGAGTATTCTATACACTAAAAAGAATGAAAGTTACGGTTATGGGTGATATTGGTTGTTACACTCTAGGAGCATTAAGTCCACTTGATGGAATGGATGCTTGTATTTGTATGGGTGCAAGTATTGGTACTGCATTAGGTATGGAAAAAGCGAGAGGAAAAGATTTTACTAAAAAACTTGTATCTGTAATTGGAGATTCAACCTTTGTTCACTCAGGTATTACTTCATTAGTAGATGTTGTATATAATCAAGGAAGTTCTACAGTACTAATCTTAGATAATGATACAACAGCAATGACTGGACACCAGGATCACCCTGCAACAGGTATAACACTCCAAAACAAGCCGACTAAAAAGCTTGATTTAGAGCTACTAGTAAAAGCGGTCGGAATAGAAAATGTTCAAGTGGTAGATCCACTTAATCTAGATGACCTTAAAAAAGCCTTAGAAGACGAATTAAATCGAGACGAACCTTCCGTAATTATTACTAAAAGGCCGTGTGCATTAATAGATAATACACTAAGTAAAGAAAAATATTATGTAGATATAGAAGAATGTAATGGTTGTAAGGTTTGTACTAGAATTGGTTGTACAGGAATTTACTATATAGAAGATGATAAAAAAGCTGCAATAAGCAATACTTGTGTAGGTTGCGGATTATGTCCACAAGTATGTAAATTTGATGCCATTAAGAAAGTGGAGGGATAATAGATGCAAAAACAAATAAAAGATATTCTTATTGTGGGAGTTGGAGGACAAGGTACTCTTTTAACAAGTAGAATTTTAGCTCAAGTTGCTGTTCAGATGGGGCAGGATGTTAAAGTATCAGAAGTACATGGGATGGCCCAAAGAGGCGGAAGTGTGGTTACTCAAGTGCGTTATGGTGAAAAAGTATATTCACCTATTATAAAAAAAGGTGATGCAGATATTATCCTTGCATTTGAAAAAATTGAAGCAGCTCGTTGGCTAGGGTTTTTAAAACCAGATGGAAAAGTAATAATAAATGACGATAGAGTAGATCCATTGCCAGTAATGAGTGGTAAAGCAAAATATCCTATAAATATAACCGATAAAATAAGTCAATTAGTTCCAGATACCCAAATAGTAGATGCTACATCATTAGCAATAGAATGTGGAAATATTAAATCTGCTAATGTTGTTTTAGTAGGTATGCTGAGTGATGCAATAGGCTTACCACCTGAAGAGGTTGAAAAAGCTATTAAAAAAATGGTACCTGAAAAAGCTTTAGATGTAAACTTAAAGGCTTTTGAAGAAGGACGTAAACTATTATCTAATGCCAGCTAGGCAAGTGGTATAAAAAGGGAAATTATAATATAATTGTGGGAGCGAAATAAATTTCGCTCCTATTTTATTTCTAGGAGGAATCTGTTTGCATAGTGTAATTGATGGCATAACACATAGAGGAGAAGGGGTTGCTAGAATAAATAAAAAAGCAGTTTTTGTACCATTTACAATTCCTGGAGAAGAAATAAATATTCATATAACATCGGAAAATAAAAGATTTTCTCGAGGAAGAATTAAAACCATAAAAAAGGTCAGTGAAGATAGAGTAGAACCTTTATGTCCTCATTTTTATACATGTGGTGGTTGTGTCTATCAGCATGTGAATTATGATAGAGAACTAAAGCTAAAACAAAAAGTAGTAGAAGATAATATTAAACGAATAGGTAAACTAGACATACCTGTTAACCCTATAATAGGTTTAGAAAATCCTTGGAGATACAGAAACAAAATAACATGGCATCTATTTAAAAATACTCACTATGAGCTTGGATACTATCGTTATGATGATAATCATTTATTTCCTGTACAAACCTGTAAACTTATACCAGAAATAATAGAGACAATAAGTAATAAAACTAAAATGATATTAAATAAATTTATAGTAGAAGGTTGTACTGAAATAATTGTTAGGTGTACTAGTCTAGGTGACAAAATGCTTATTTTCTATGGAGAAGAACTAGTGACTTTACCTAAAGATCTAATTGCTTACCTTAAAGATTATACTGATTCAATATATTTGGTTAATAAACAAACTGAACAATTATTAGAAGGTAAAAAAACAATTAGAGAAAAGGTTAGCAATATTAATTACGATATATCGCCATTATCTTTCTTCCAAGTAAATCATATACAAACAGAGAGGTTATTTACTTTAGTAAAAGAATTAGGTGAGTTTAAAAAAGAAGAAACCGTCTTAGATGCTTACTGTGGTATAGGTGCTATATCTTTATATATAGCCGATTCAGTTGAAAAAGTAATAGGAATTGAATCATATGAAAAAGCAGTAATAGATGCTAGGCACAATGCTAAGCTAAACAATATAAAAAACTGCACATTCATAGCTGGAGATGTAGAAAAGGTATTGCCTAAATTAAATGAAAAATATGATACAGTTATCGTTGATCCACCTAGGGCGGGATGTGATAAAGAAATGCTTAACACATTATGTGAGTTGCAACCAAATAAAATCATATACGTATCTTGTAACCCGTCAACACTTGCTAGGGATTTAGCTGTAATTAATAATAATGGTTATAACCCAAAAATTATTCAACCAATTGATATGTTTCCGCAAACGCACCACGTTGAGTGTGTCGTGTTGATAGAGAGGGAGTAGGCTATATCTAGGCTTTGGGGCAATTTGCCCCTTTTTTTGTTTTCTGAATTTATGTAGTTAGTCTTGTTTGAGAGAACATATTTTAGACCCCGGGGGTACATAATTACGCGAAAATGGAATTTATGTGGAAATATATGGAGGGTTTTGCGTATTTGTGTAGAAGGATAATGGAAAACAGGTAGAGATTTGCCAGTTAAGGAGTGTCTATCATCTAATTAATCATAAAATATGGGCTGTTTTTATATGGTTAATTTGATAATTTACATCTTGCGATTATATAATTTTTTTTTATTACCCTTTTAATTACCATTCTGTACTGAAAATTGGTTTGTATTTTTAAAGTTTTAAAATGCTAGTATTGGCAGTAAAAAATAATTTAAATTAAAGCTTAGACAATTGTTGTCCAAGTAAATAGAGTATAATAATGAGGGAAATATTTCAAGGAAGTCTAATTATCAAGAACAATGTATTAAATAAATGAGGTTATATAGATTATGATTAAAAGCATTGATTATACTGTAAATAAACTGTCTATTTTTACCTTATAGCTTATATATGTAATAGTGATTATGAATTTCCAAATATTTTTCGATTAGATAGAGTTCAGAATTATAAAGTAAACAATGAGCATTTTCATTTACCCTATACGAAATGTTTTGAAGAAAGTGAATTTAGAAAAAGAGTTGAGTTTATGCAAACCGGTGAGTTAATAAAAATAAAGTTTAAATACTGAGGTAAATCACTAGAAATAATACTTGATCGACTTTCAACAGCGAAAGTTATAGGACAAGACGAAAACAACAAATATATATTAGAGTCCGAATTCTTTGGATAAGGAATAAAAATGTGGTTTTTAAACCAAAGTGATTGTTTAGAGGTATTAGAATATAAGGAGTTTAGACAGGAGATAAAAGAAACGGTTGAAGGTACAAACAATATTTATGATTGTATCTTTAAAAATTACTATTTGATTCCATAGACATAAATCTATATACAAGGGGATGTTTGATTTGAACAAACTTTCTTTAGCAGCTCAAAATCTTTGGGCAAAAAAATCCTACAATGATGGGATGATGTTGTGGTTGCCATTAATGATACATATGAAAGACAGTGCTGTGGTAGCAGAACGACTATGGAATTGCTGGCTATCCAAAGGAGTCAAAAATATAATTAGTGCTGGAACAGGAGGAGAAGAACAGGCGGAAAAACTTTTTGTGTTTTTGGCAGCGATTCATGATTTGGGTAAAGCAACGCCTGTTTTTCAAGTAAAATTAACTCACCCGCTATGTCGAGAATTAGATGAACAGATAGAAGAAAAACTCAAGATTGCTGGTGTACCTTTGAGGCCTTATCATGAGTTTTCCTACGCGGCTAAAACGCCACATGCTTTAGCAACGCAAATCTTGCTACAAAATGCCGGATGCAATAAGAATGTAGCATCTGTGTTGGGCGCCCATCATGGAAAACCAACCAATCATAGTACATTAAATACGTGTGGTGTGGAATCTTATGGGTTCAATTATCATCTTGGAAAAGAAGGTAAGGAAGCCTGGACCAGTGTTCAGAATGAATTGACGGAATATGCTTTAAAATTGGCTGAGTTTCCAAGTATGAAAGATATCCCCCATCCTAACATGATCTCTCAGGTATTGTTGAGCGGTCTGCTAGTGATGACAGACTGGATTGCCAGCAATGAAGATTATTTCCCCTATATTCGCTTAGAGGATTCTATTGCCTCTTTACAGACGGATAAACGCATTAAGAGGGCGTGGAAACAGCTATCTTTATCCAATCCATGGGAAGCGGATAACACATGGATGAACAGCGATCTCTATCAGGAACGTTTTGGATTTGTGTCTACCGGATTGCAAAAAACTGTGATAAAAGCAACAGGTGATATTAATACTCCAGGCATATTGGTATTGGAAGCTCCTATGGGAGTCGGAAAAACAGAAGCGGCTCTGGCTTGTGCTGAAGTATTTGCTGAAAAAACAAATAGACAAGGTGTTTTTTTTGCCCTTCCTACCCAAGCAACCTCTGATGGCATTTTCCCTCGCTTAAAGAGTTGGATCAGCTACCTAGACCGGGAAGCAGGCTACACCATCAGTCTGGCTCATGGCAAAGCACAGTTTAATGAAGAATACCAGTCTTTGAAAATATTCGAAGGCAGCACCAATATAAATTACGATGAAGAAGGCGGCGTACTTGTGCATGAATGGTTTGAAGGACAAAAAAAATCCATGTTGGCCGATTTTGTTGTTGGAACCATCGACCAACTTTTACTGGCTTCCCTCAAACAAAAACACCTGATGCTTAGACATTTGGGATTGGCTAACAAGGTGGTTGTTATTGATGAATGTCACGCTTATGATGCCTACATGGGTCAATATCTGAATAGAGCTCTAAACTGGCTAGGAGCCTATGGCGTTCCGGTTATAGTTCTTTCAGCCACCTTGCCTGCAGAAAAACGACAGTCGGTGATTGATGCCTATCTTAACGAAGATAACCTTCCCAAACAGTCCAATGACCCTTTGGCAGGTAATAAATCCTTCTTTAAGGAACCGCCATCATGGGCGCAAAGCAGGGGATATCCCCTAATGTCCTATACCGATGGGGTTCAAGTGAGGCAGGAAATATTACCGACTGATGGCTCAACACGAAATGTTAAGCTGGGTTTTCTCGCAGAAGAAACATTGTTGGAAAAGCTGGAGGAACTTCTGTCTGATGGTGGATGTGTAGGGATTTTGGTCAATACCGTTAAACGAGCGCAAGTCTTGGCAGAGGAACTTAGAATTAGGTTTGGAGAAGAAAACGTGAAGTTGCTTCATTCCCGGTTCCTTGCACCGGACAGAGCTGAAAAGGAGCGAGTGTTAATGCAGGAACTGGGGAAACCCGGGACGGGGAATAAGCGCCCGGCACTCCGGATTGTAGTAGGCACTCAGATATTGGAACAATCCTTGGATATTGATTTCGATTTGATGATCACAGACCTTTGTCCAATAGATTTACTGTTACAGCGCATCGGACGTCTTCATCGACACATAAGGGCACGACCATCAAAACTTAAAAAAGCCCAATGTTTTATCATGGGAGTTGATGGTGAAAATTTTGAATCAACCACTGAGATAATCTATGGCAAATATTTGTTGATGCGTACGAAAGCACTGTTGCCACAGGAGTTAACGCTTCCCAATGACATCCCTGAACTAGTGCAGGATGTGTATGACGAAAACGTCGCTCTTTCTCAAAAAGCAAATGGTTATGACGAGGCCGAAAAGAAATGGAAAGAAGTGATAGCAGACAAAGAAAAACGAGCCAAAGACTTTAGAATAGGTCCTGCATGGCAAGATTCTCCGCAAAACCTGGTGGGCTGGATGGACACCGATATATCCGAACAACAAGGTGAGGCAACTGTCAGAGATACAGATGAGTCAATAGAGGTAATTCTGATTCAGGAAAAAAACGGCGGTCGTTTGTATTTTTTGTCCGAGACAGAGGAGGGGCGAGAGATACCCTTATATGAAGTGCCCGGCCACGAACTGGCACGTGCCCTAGCCAGACAAAGAGTACGTCTGCCCAACATTTTATGCATGCCGTGGTCTATTGAAAAAACCATATCAGAATTAGAAAAATACAACAGCATAAAAATTTCCCAATGGCAACAATCTCCTTGGTTAAAGGGTGAACTGGCTCTGATCCTTAATGAATCATTTACAGCTAAACTGGGAAATTATTGTTTAACTTATCATCAGCAGGAAGGACTAAGTTATGAAAAGGAGGAGGCTGTGGATGCTTGAAAAAGAATTCAATTTACTCAATGAACCATGGATTATGGTCATGAAAGAGGGGGGAGAAACTCAGGAAGTATCTATACTCGAACTATTTAGAAAGGCACCGGAACATCGAAGCCTTGCAGGAGAACTACCAACCCAAGACGTAGCAATACTGCGTCTGTTACTGGCGGTACTCCATGCCGTTTTTGGTCGCTACGACATAAACGGTAATTTTGCACCTCTAGCGTCTCCATATGCAGCTTTGGAAAGGTGGAAAGCACTTTGGGATAAAGGTAGTTTTCCTATGGAAATCATTGAGAAGTATTTGTTGCATTTTGAAGACCGATTTTATCTATTTCATCCAGAACACCCATTTTATCAAGTGGCTGGCATAGAGAAAGCCACTTCGTATACAGCTGCAAAACTAAATGGCGAATTATCTGAGAGTAATAATAAAAGTCGTTTGTTTCCACAGCGAGCAGGAAGTCAGAAGCTAGCTTTACAATATTCAGAAGCAGCCCGGTGGTTGATTTACATAAACGCATTTGATGACACAGCTGCAAAACCGACGCAAAAGGGTTTGCCTAGCCCTGGAGCAGGATGGCTTGGGAAACTGGGTTTAATTACAGCAGTGGGAAAAAACTTGTTTGAAACACTTACTCTAAATCTAGTTTTTCTGAAGAATGGTGGTGATGAATTATGGGGAGAAGAAGCGCCTGTTTGGGAAAGTGAAAAAGTTAAAAGCGAAGAACGCAGAGAAATAACTATACCGGATAATCCTTCTGCTCTTCTGACATTGCAGTCCAGACGTTTGTGTCTCAAGCGTCATGAAGATAAAGTTGTGGGTTGTGAACTATTGGGAGGCGATTTCTTTCCAAAAGAAAACGCTTTGATGGAGCAAATGACTTTGTGGCGAAATGCATCCAAAAAGAAAACAGGCCCTCCCGAATATAATCCCAAACGGCATGATCCTTCACGGCAACTATGGCGTGACTTTTCAGTGTTGACTGGACAAAGTGAAGGCAACCGTACACCCGGGATTATCTCTTGGCTTGCACGTTTAAAGGGAGAGCAATTGATTTCGCGTACACACTTTCACTTTATGACAGCAGCTGTTAAATATGGAGATAAAGATTTCTTTGCTGACGATGTATTTAGTGATTCCATTACTTTTAGCGGAGAATTACTTACAGACTTGGGAGAAAGCTGGGTGAACCGAATCATCGGTGAGATAGAAACAACGGATAGGCTGGTGGACCAAGTAGGACAGTTAGCCCGAAATTTGGTCAAGGCATCTGGTAATGCTGAAATCAACGGACCAAGAAATGCCGCCAAGGAGCAGGCCTATTACCGAATCAACCAACCCTTCCGCCGATGGTTGGCAAGTATTGACCCGCATAAAGACGATGATAAAAAAGATGAACTTTGCAGTCAGTGGTGGGAACAGGCAAAAGGAATTATTCAAGATTTGGGCAAAGAAATGGTAAACAAGTCTGGCCCCCAGGCATTTGCTGGACGTGTTGAAAAAGACGAAAGAACCGGAAAGGAATATCGCTACACAGCACCAGAAGCTTATAACCGTTTTCTCTACCAAACTTCCAATAGAGAAACACTAAACAGACTGTACAAGAAGGAGGACTGAATATGGCTGATGAAGTCAAGAAGGTAAGTAATTTTGTAAAATATCAAATCAGCCGGTTGTCTGGCAGTAGCAACGAAGCAGCAGCTCGCGCAACATTGGCAAAATTGCGGCGGGGCATTGGTAATGAACCAGGCAGTATGCCGGAATTATGGGATATAACCTTAAATGGGCTGGATGAGTCGTTAACCAGTAAAGATGGCGCACCTACAAGAGGAGAATGGGCGGTGCACACCGCCTTAACTCTTTATGCATTACATCAACAGGGGGCAGATATGCAACAGAACGCCATGAGTAAAGATAAAAATACCCTAGGCACATCTCTACGTAAATTAATTAAAAATGAAGAAGATGAAATAAGGGTCAAACGAAGGTTTGATGCAGCTGCTACATCAGACAGCTTGGCAGAGTTTTCACATCATCTAAGAGGTTTGATTCAGCTGTTAAAATCTCAGGACATACCATTGGATTATCCCGAACTGGCAAAAGATTTATATTTATTTCAGTTTCCTGAGGCTAGAGATTCAGTGAGATTACGCTGGGGACGAGAATTTTATCGCATTAAAAGCAATGTTGAAGGTGATGGTAATCTAAGAAGTTAGAAAGGGTGGTAAACAAATGAAAACCAATGAAAGACTATATTTAGATGTGCATGTTTTACAAACAGTACCTCCTAGCTGCGTCAATAGAGATGATACCGGCAGTCCTAAGTCAGCCGTGTACGGAGGTGCCAATCGGGCTAGGGTTTCTTCCCAAAGCTGGAAGAGAGCTATGCGAGTCATATTTGAAGAGATTATACCTCAAGATAGCCTTGGAAAAAGAACTAAACGGATTGTAAGTATGGTGGAAAAAGAGATTAAAAAGTTGGGTGGTATTGAAAAAACAGAAGAAGCAGCTATTAATATACTGACTGCTGCAGGTTTAAAAATCAAGTCAGCAGAAAAAGGTGCGGATGCATTGTTTTTTATGAGCGTTGCCCAGGCAAAAGCATTGGCAGAATTAGCGACAGAGGATCCTGATGCTATAAAAAGCACGCCGTCAACAGAAGCTAAGAAAAAAGCAAAGCAAGCATTAAAAGAATCACCAGGCATTGAAATTGCATTATTTGGTCGCATGGTAGCAGATGACCCATCGCTGAACACCGATGCTTGTGCCCAAGTAGCTCACAGTATATCCACCCATAAAGTTAACAGAGAATACGATTATTTCACAGCTGTAGACGACTTGTCTCCAGAAGATAACGCTGGTGCAGGTCACATTGGCACTGTTGAGTTTAATTCTGCAACTCTTTACCGCTACGCCACAATTGCAGTACACGAACTACATCGCTACTTGGAAGAAGAAACTGCAGAAGCAGTGAAAGCCTTTCTTAATGCATTTGTGTGCTCGATGCCAACAGGTAAGCAAAACACCTTTGCCAACCGCACCTTGCCAGATGCCGTATTTGTAACACTGCGGAACGACCAGCCCATTAATCTGGTGGGAGCTTTCGAACGACCGGTGCAATCAGGTAAAAATAACGATGAAGGATATGTGGAAGCATCAGCAAAAGCGTTAGTAAAACATGCCAATGATGTACACAAAAACTGGTTAGGGTCACCTGTGTTATCATTAGTAATAGGAGAGTCGCTGAAAGAGCTGGCTGGTGAAACAAAGCCATTGAAGGATGTGCTTGATACATTAAAAGAAGAACTTCAGGAACGGTTAAGAACTGGTGGGGATAACCAATGAGCACACTTTTATTGCGATTAGCCGCACCTCTACAATCATGGGGTGTTGACGCAAAATTTGATCGGAGGGGTACCCAGTCTATTCCAACCAAAAGTGGTGTTATTGGACTTGTTGCTGCAGCATTAGGCCGTCGTCGGGATGAAGGAATTGATGATTTACAGTCTTTGCGTTTTGGTGTTCGAGTTGATCAAGCAGGTGACTTACTAAGGGATTATCACACTGCTAAAAGTGTTAAATCTACCTATGTCACCAACCGTTATTATCTTTCTGATGCTGTCTTTTTAGTTGGGCTGCAAGGTGTAGAAACCCTTCTTAAAGAAATAGATACGGCATTACGCATCCCTACGTTTCCATTGTTTTTAGGCAGACGCTCTTGTCCGCCGGAAGGAAAAATTTCTTTAGGAATCCGTACTAATAAAAATTTGGTAGAAGCACTGCAGGAAGAAGAATGGCTTATTAGTGACTGGCTGCGACGTAAGGAGGCCAAATACGTTCAACTGCCCATTGTGGTAGAAGTAGAAAAAGAAACAGGGGGAGCTTATTATATTCGCGACAACCCTATCTCTTTTGATCAAAACCATCGGAAATTTGGATTCCGTCTTGTTACGGAAATTGAAGCAAAAGTGGTTATTAATAATGAGAGTCGTCATACTGTACAGGGAGATACAACAGCCCATGACCCGATGCAGGAACTAAGGGGGGAATAGCTCATGTATATATCTCGAATTGCATTAAATGCAAAACGTAGAGAAACCATGCAAGCTTTAGTCATACCTCCATTAATGCATGGAGCTGTGGAACAGAGTATTAATGGAGAGCGCCAACGCAACCTATGGCGTGTAGATTGGATGGGCGATAAATGTTATTTATTAGTGCTCAGTGGTGAACAGCCTGATTTCACCCATCTCGTGAGACAATTTGGGTACACAGATAATGAACAAGGATGGGAAACAAAGGATTACAGAACCTTTTTAGCAAAATTGCAAGAAGGGGACTCTTGGAAATTTCGACTGCGGGCTAATCCCACCCAAAGCAGTTTTAAAGAGAAGGACGAAGGAACAGGGCGAGGAAAAGTACATGCCCATGTTACTCAGGAACAACAACGGCAATGGTTAATAAAACGATCAGAAAAATGTGGGTTTAAATTGAATGAAGATAATTTTGGTGTAACGCACACCCAGTGGGAAAAATTTCCCAAGAGTCGGAAAGGGGCTAGGGAAGTGATTATAAGAACCGCAACCTTTGAAGGGTTATTAACAATCACTGACATTGAACATTTTACAGCGTCATTGACCACAGGAATTGGAAGAGCAAAGGCCTATGGCTGTGGACTGCTTACCATAGCACGATGAAGGGGTGAGTGAGGTGGCTGAACATTTTGGCATCGAAAAGCCAGATTTACAGACATTGCCCCAAACAAAGGACAGAATCTCTTTCTTATACCTTGAGCGTTGCATGATCAATCGACAGGATGGTGCTCTCACTGTCACAGATATAAGGGGAACAGTGCATGTGCCAGCAGCATCACTTAGTGTATTACTGCTGGGTCCGGGTACAAATATTTCTCATAGAGCCATGGAATTGGCGGGTAATACCGGAATTAGTATTATATGGGTGGGAGAACAGGGAGTGAGGTATTACGCTCACGGCAACCCACTTTCCCATTCTGCCCACTTGCTGATTCGACAGGCAAAGCTGGTTTCAAATGTTCAAACAAGGGTAGCCGTTGCTCGACACATGTATAAGATGCGCTTTCATGGAGAAGATGTTTCATCCTTAACCATGCAGCAGCTGAGAGGAAGAGAAGGAGCTAGGGTAAGAGCCATTTACCGTAAAGCTTCCCAAGAGACAGGCGTGTCTTGGAATGGCAGAGAGTACGATCCAAATAATTTCAATGCCAGCGATCCGGTCAATATGGCATTATCCGCAGCTCATGCTTGTCTTTACGGTGTTGTGCATAGTGTCATTGTGGCATTGGGCTGTTCTCCTGGTCTGGGATTTGTTCACACAGGTCATGACCGGTCATTCGTTTATGACATAGCAGATCTTTATAAAGGCACTATTACAATTCCAATTGCCTTTATAATTGCAGCAGAGCAGCCGGATGACATTGGCTCTGCCACAAGACACAGGGTGCGTGACGCCATTGCTGATGGGTATCTTCTAAAACAAGTCGTGAAGGATATTAGGGAGCTACTTTTGGGCGAATTAGCGTCTGAAGACGAGCCGGAAATAAAAACGTTGCATCTGTGGGACGATAAAAAAGGTCTAGTGCCCAATGCAGTCTCCTATGGTAAAGAGTTATCAGAGTTGGAGGAAGACTTGCTGGAAGAAGGTTATGGCAACATTTTGGAGGAAGAAACATGATTGTTATTACGTTAACAGACTGCCCTATTAGTCTGCGTGGAGATTTAACCAAGTGGTTACAGGAAATAGACACAGGCGTATATGTAGGCAAAGTAAGTGCCAGAGTCAGAGATCAGCTTTGGACACGGATAACAGAAAATACGAAAAATGGCAGGGCAACAATGGTCTACAGCGCTAAAAATGAACAAAGACTTGATTTTCGTGTTCATAATACCACATGGGAACCTATTAATTTTGATGGATTAAAATTAATGCTACGACCAAGCCCTGCACGTATCCAAAAACTGGGGGAGCAGCGGATGGGTTACAGCAATGCAGCTAAAATAAGAAAAGCTAAGCAAATGACGAAGAAAAATAATAAAGGAGAAAAATTTCTCAAAACATATTTAGTTTTGGACGTGGAGACAACAGGCTTGTCAGTGGCAGAACATGAAATTATTGAAATAGGAGCTCTCAAAATAAAAGATGGACAAGTAGAAGCGACATTTCAAGCCTTGGTAAAGTCAAAAGGTAGCGTGCCAAAATCTATTGAGGTATTAACAGGTATTTCTGATATAATGCTTGAAGAGAAAGGCAAAGAATTGGAAGAAGTTTTACCAGAATTTTTAGAATTTGCAGGGAATATGCCAGTTGTTTCCCATAATGGAGATTTTGATTACAGTTTCTTGAGAGCTGCCTGTCAACAGCTTGATATACCGTTATTTTCCAACAGATGTTTGGACACTTTAAAGATTGCAAGACGTTTGGTAGATGATGTGAAAAACTATAAGCTATCAACACTGTTAAAATACTTTGGGATTGAGGTACAAACTATGCATCGTAGCATTGAAGACTGTAAAATTACATTTCAACTCTATGAAAAACTCATTGAATTAGAGAAAGAACAAAAGTAGAAATGCCTTATTATCAACGTTATTTTAGTATATTCCCCGCACATGCGGGGGTGATCCTATATATTTCATCTTTCACCTCAGAAAATATAAATATTCCCCGCACATGCGGGGGTGATCCCAACAAGTGAATTTTGAGTTAGCTAAACAGGCAATATTCCCCGCACATGCGGGGGTGATCCTGGGAGTGGAAAGGCGAAAAATTTTACTGTAAAATATTCCCCGCACATGCGGGGGTGATCCCATGTAAGGCTACCGATATAGCAAGAAGTCACTATATTCCCCGCACATGCGGGGGTGATCCTGGTATGTATGAAAAAAGACAAAAAGCCTACCAATATTCCCCGCACATGCGGGGGTGATCCCCCGCACATGCGGGGGTGATCCTTTCAAAGCGCGTGGGGAATCTTTCCCACCTCAATATTCCCCGCACATGCGGGGGTGATCCATGTTGTTTGATAAGCCTGAGATGGGTGAACAGATATTCCCCGCACATGCGGGGGTGATCCTTTCCCCATCTTCTGTGAAAACATCAACCGTGAATATTCCCCGCACATGCGGGGGTGATCCTATTAGGGTTATTAACGCGAATTACCCTAAGAAATATTCCCCGCACATGCGGGGGTGATCCTTCCTCAACGCTACTCCAACCCATTTCTTTTAAATATTCCCCGCACATGCGGGGGTGATCCTGAAGGAGCTAATTGATAAGGATGTGATATAGAATATTCCCCGCACATGCGGGGGTGATCCTAAAAGTAAAAACAGTAGTGTAGAAGTGCTAATATATTCCCCGCACATGCGGGGGTGATCCTTAACAAAATGACCAATGCAAAGAAGATTAAAGATATTCCCCGCACATGCGGGGGTGATCCTGGATTGAGATTGATGGGATAGGCTACAGGATTATATTCCCCGCACATGCGGGGGTGATCCCAATTAACCCGAAATGGGAAGTTGACGAAGATGATATTCCCCGCACATGCGGGGGTGATCCTGATTTAACTATAGAAAGATATGATATACTACCATATTCCCCGCACATGCGGGGGTGATCCTTTAATGGTGCTATGGTAGAAGCACCCGGATTAATATTCCCCGCACATGCGGGGGTGATCCTAGAACGCCAGTTTTAGGTGAAGGAGTAAAGATATATTCCCCGCACATGCGGGGGTGATCCCCGCGAAGGATAGTCAAATAAATTTAGAGAAATAATATTCCCCGCACATGCGGGGGTGATCCTATTTACCGACAGTTGCAAGGAAGAAAAAAGCGATATTCCCCGCACATGCGGGGGTGATCCTATGTTCAAGAGGTTGGGAGCTATACGGAAATAATATTCCCCGCACATGCGGGGGTGATCCCAATAAATGTGCTTATTGTGGTGAAAGTAAACCATATTCCCCGCACATGCGGGGGTGATCCTAACAATTGTTCTAACTTGATATTCTTCATAATATATTCCCCGCACATGCGGGGGTGATCCTGTGGCTTTAAAATGGTAGGTAAAAACGGAGGAATATTCCCCGCACATGCGGGGGTGATCCTAATTGGGTAAATCCAACTACTGATACTTATATATATTCCCCGCACATGCGGGGGTGATCCTTATTTAGATGAATTTATTGAAGTTTATCAATTATATTCCCCGCACATGCGGGGGTGATCCTGACGGAGTAAGTGAATTAAGGTTTCAAGGAAAATATTCCCCGCACATGCGGGGGTGATCCTATCTATATAACAGAATCATCAAAAATTCTAAAATATATTCCCCGCACATGCGGGGGTGATCCTGTAATAACAGCTGATTTATTGTTGCAAATAGCATATTCCCCGCACATGCGGGGGTGATCCTGATATTATTAGATAATATCAAAAATACTAGATATATTCCCCGCACATGCGGGGGTGATCCCTCTTTTATCAAGTATTTTCTTTGCACCACTAAATATTCCCCGCACATGCGGGGGTGATCCTGAACTCAAACCATATACCGGAGATGAATGCCCATATTCCCCGCACATGCGGGGGTGATCCTAACGAATTTATAAATAAAATTATACACGGTGAATATTCCCCGCACATGCGGGGGTGATCCTGAATATATGATGATTAGAGGAAAGATATATAGATATTCCCCGCACATGCGGGGGTGATCCTATTGATGCTATTATGGCTTATAAAATAGCTATATATTCCCCGCACATGCGGGGGTGATCCTAACAAGCTAAGAGATTTGAGATGTTTTTTAAAATATTCCCCGCACATGCGGGGGTGATCCCATCATAGGCAGGGATTATATGAAAGAAAAAGGATATTCCCCGCACATGCGGGGGTGATTAAACAGGAGGAAGAAAGACGAAACAGACTTTATGATATTCCCCGCACATGCGGGGGTGATTCCTAAAACCTCCAAAACCATACACTGTAGATTTTCAAATTAAACTAGGTGCAATAGTAGGTATTTTTCAAACTACAGCAGCATTATATGTGACCTTAATTACAAAGATAAATTAAATAAGCCATATAAAAATTTGAAAAGAGCAAGTTTAGCTGCCCATTTCAAAAAAAAGTTATTCTTATGATTTTTAAGTAAATCTATTTAACTAGCAATATATAATTAAAAGTAAAAAATTCTTTAGCTAACAGCTTTATTTAATATAATAATATTGAATTTTTACAACAATTTTCAAACCACTTTTACTTATTCACTATACCTCAAAATCCTTTTGACCTTGGTATGTAATTTCTTCATCAATTTCATGTATTTTTTTAGAACATGCATACATAAGACTAGCAGTAGCAAGGTTATTGCATGAATACTTCAAAAAAGTTATATTTGTTTTTAATATAACTAAGCTAATAGAATATATTGATCGAATAAACAAAAAACAATCTATCGTCAAGAAGGTTTTCACTTTTGCACCTTTCGAGGCTAACTGCCTTGAGGAGTGGGTGGTTTCTGGTGTATTCAATGAGGGCCAATGTTCCATATATGAACGCTAGTTTTTTGAGTATTCCAATATTCATCACTATCTAATACAATATGTTCATGATCAATAATTTGCCTTCCAATATATCGTACATAGTATTGAACGGCTATTTTCTTGGCCATCTCAACACCCCAGTCGCAAACTGAATTACCTTGAAATTGTAGTAGCCCATCTTTTTTAAATGCTTCCTCAACATCTTGCCTTGGCAAATCGACAACAAAATACCCTCCGCAATGCTTCGAAACAGTGGTTGTATACACGTCAAATTGTACAAACTTTTCTCTGTATTCGGCATCTTGAAATGCACCCCGGCGATATGGAAAGTCAAGGATTTCCTTTATAAATTCAAGCAAATGTGTATAAAAACCCACATGACTATAGGTTTGGAACATTTTATCCTTGAGATAAGCTGTTACAGCTTTCTCTTTAACACAACGTTCATGTTCAAACCTTTTAATAAGCAGTCCTAAGTGGTTATATCGTAATTCTTCTTCTAAGCTGAGTTCATCTCCTGCAAAAAGTTTGACCTCAATATCAGCAAATTGGGACTTGGCAAGGTCGATCCGCTTATCTGTTATGGTCACAGTAAAAGGTTGGTTCCCGCCACCCACATACCACCTCATTATGCGGTTCTTAACTTCGATTGAAAAATCATCGGCTTTGCAATCTGTATAGTTTGTGGAGAAAACCTTTTGCGCACCGTCTTCCGAAGTTACATCTAGTTTGATGTTTTGCTCGGCAAAAGAGATGCAAAAATCAAATTGTAGATGGTTGTCGGGCTGGATGTTTGTCATTTTCGTCTGTACTGAAAAATTTTGACTAGAAGTGAATTCAGATGTAGATTTCTCTTTCGTGCGCAATACAGCAACATTTACATGTCGATTAATGCCGCTACCAATATCGCTAGTAAATTTCCATCCTGAATGCTTAGTAGACCTTTCATGCCAAGCTTCATAGGTAGCACGGCCGAGAGTGTTGTCCTGCCGATTTAAAATAATATAGTGTAAAACTCCCAAAAGAAAGGGCTGAAAATCAATATTGACTAATGATGTTAGTGCCTTTTTGCTTAAAGCCTGTCCAGTACTTTGAATGTAAAATAGATCTGAATCTTTAATAGCAGCATCCAACTCTACAACCTCAAGTAGTGCCTTTATAAGCCATTCAACTTTAGAGGTGTTTTCTATATCTAAATAGCTATCCACAAAATCTGACATTCTCCCAAGGGTGTCAGAATAGTTGTTTTTTATAGCATCATCGAAACTATCAATAACATGTTTTTCATTAAAGGGAATATAAGTACCACCTGAAAACTGACAAGATTTATATTCGGAAGTGTTTTTCTTAAAAGTAGTAAGATAAGAAATCTCTTTTTTACGATTTGTTACATAAATAAGACCTTTTAAGACCTCGGTATCAGAAAAACTGTCGTTCCCACCTTGCAATCTACCTCGTGCATTACCACGCTGTTTTCTTGCCTGTAAGAGTAATGTAAAAAAGATCCCACCGGAAAGGTATGGGTGATTAATATTATCCATGAATAGACCCCCAAAGCAAAATAGTAACTAAATAAACCTTAGTAACTGTTACGGGAAACCCAATAAACTATAAGCTAATTCTTAGAGGGAGAGTTACTTAAGGTTTTTTATTGTGGAATAAAAGCTGTCAAATTAATCATATCAAAGCTGCGTGGTAAATTCCACCATATGGCTTAATAAAAGTTTAATTAATGGAAATCCGACAGTAGACTTTCTTTCTACAAAAATATTTAATGCCTGATTTGCAATAAGGGCAAAGGATACATAAGTTGTTTCGCTCCAGTCCTAAATGACTGTGGCGGTGCAATAGAAGTACCTTCCCTTATTGCGCTCATTTTTAAGATAAAAGGGTCTGTGTACTTCTAGGCACAGACCTATTTTTGTATTCTTTGCCGCCAGTGCAGTCCGGCGGAAAGGGTGCAAAAAAATGTCAATCAATGACAATCATGGTCAACCAAAGAACAAGGATTTCTACAACGGTGCATGGCACTTAACAATCGACAACCAAGTGATAGAAGTCACAGAAGAAGTCTATCGGGCCTACAAGCAACCACTCTGGGCCGAAAACAAGCGCAAGGAAAGAGAGAAGCGTTGCATCATTAGTAATGGAAGAGGTGGAACCAAACGTTGCATGGATGATTGTAGTACATGTGATAATCAAAGAACAAGAAACGTCCTATCGCTGGACAAGTTTAGTGCTGATGGTTTCGACGTTCCTGATTCAGTAAATATTGATGAACTTCTAGAGGACAAGCTACTTCTTGAGGAACTCTATGCAGCCCTTGATGAGCTTGACCCGGAGAATCGCCGTATCGCTGAACTCTTCAGCATGGGGAAAACTGAACGTGAAATATCAGATTGTATCGGTCGGTCTCAAAAGACAATCAACAATCGTAAACTAAAGATTTTTGCCTATCTAAAAGAACTTTTGAAGGATTGTGAGTAATTAATTACTCACAATACCCTCTGGGGTCCTGTGGATATCAGAGGGTATAATCAAAACTATTTTTCAAAGTCATTACTCAAACTTCTACCTTTTGTCCTTTGGAGGTTGAGGGAAAAAAAACAGCCCTCGGAACGGAGGTTAAACAATGCAGAAACAAGCAAACCAAACTGACACTAATAGCCGTGACTCTGAGATGGATGAGAAATTGGCGGATGTTCTCACAGCCATCAGCGTAGTGTCAAAGCGACTTGCGAAAAAATTATTAACCCTTAAGCAGCAAGAAGAGGAACGGGGGAGAGCAAAAGATGAGTGATCTATCTCAAGTTGTAACAGAACTGCGAAACGCTGTTCAATCACTTAACAGCGCAGCAGATTTACTTACTAAATTTTTTAATAGCAGTGGTGGTATCCAGATAACATCTTCGCAAGAAACAGAGGAAAACCCCATTACTCTTGAAGCAGTTAGAGCAGTTCTTGCTGATAAAGCATTAGCTGGGTATACATCTGAGGTTCGAGCACTATTAGAAAAACATGGTGCTGAGAAACTATCTGAAATCTATCCTGCGAAGTATCCCGCACTGCTTAAGGAAGCAGAGGTGCTAGGCAATGGGTAAACACGCATTGCTTTCAGCCTCATCTTCTAGTAGGTGGATAAGCTGCCCACCATCAGCTAGGCTTGGCGAAAACTATGAGGACAAGGGTAGCGATTATGCTGCTGAAGGTACATCTGCACATTTACTTTGCGAGTATAAATTAAAAAAAGCATTAGGTTTAGATGCTAAAGAACCTACAGCAGATCTTACCTTTTATAACGAGGAGATGGAAAAATGTGCAGACGGTTATACCGAATTTATCCTGGGACTGCTAGAAAAAGCAAAGGAATCCTGCAAAGATCCAATTATTCTTATTGAACAGCGTCTCGACTTTTCAAAATATGTTAAAGAAGGTTTTGGCACAGTAGATGCACTGCTTATTGCAGATGGAACTATCCACGTAGCAGATTATAAACACGGAGCAGGTATTTTGGTAGAATCCCAAGACAACCCACAAATGAAGCTTTATAGTTTAGGCGCATTGGAATTATTCGATGACATCTACGACATTGATAATGTTTCCATGACTGTTTATCAGCCACGCAGGGATAATGTTTCTACCTACATAGTATCAAAAGAAAATCTGTATCAGTGGGCTGAAGAAATAATAAAACCTGCTGCAGAATTAGCCTATGCCGGGGAAGGTAATTACCAATGCGGTGAATGGTGCCGGTTTTGCAAAGCGAAAAATGAGTGCCGAGCTAGAGCCGAACACAATCTGGAACTTGCCCGCTATGACTTTAAGCTTCCTCCTTTATTGGAAGATGATGAGGTAGATAATATTCTTGAAAAAATTGACGCCCTTGTATCATGGGCTAATGACATCAAGGATTATGCATTGCGAAGCGCTCTAAGCGGAAAGCATTGGAGTGGCTGGAAGCTTGTGGAAGGCAAAAGCAACCGTAAATACATTAATGAAGATGCAGTAGCAAAGGTAGTACAGGCAGCAGGCTACGATCCCTTTGAACACAAGGTCATTGGAATTAGTGCTATGGAAAAAAAACTTGGTAAAAGTAAATTTGCTGAACTACTAGGTAATCTTGTAGAAAAACCTCAAGGCAAACCTACACTAGTTTTGCATAGCGATAAACGCCCTACTATTAATACTGTACAACAAGATTTTAGTGAATTATAAGGAGGAAAACAATATGTCAAACAACCCTACAAAAGTTATAACTGGTCCTGATACTCGTTGGTCTTATGCCAATATTTGGGAAGCAAAATCAATTAATGGTGGTACTCCAAAGTTTTCAGTATCGCTTATTATCCCCAAATCTGATACCAAAAATGTAGAAAAAATCAAGGCTGCCATTGAAGCTGCATACCGTGAGGGAGAAGGTAAGCTAAAAGGAAATGGTAAAACTGTACCACCTCTTTCAGCTATTAAAGAACCTTTACGTTGTGGTGATACTGAGAGACCTGATGATGCAGCTTATGCTAATGCCTATTTCATTAACGCTAATTCTACAAGCGCACCTGGCATTGTAGATGCTGATCGTCAGCCTATTCTTGAGAGATCTGAAGTTTACAGCGGAGTATATGGCAGGGTAAGCATCAACTTCTATGCCTTTAATAGCAATGGTAATAAAGGCATTGCCTGTGGGCTAAATAACTTGCAAAAAATTCGTGACGGCGAAGCCTTAGGTGCTAAAAGCAGACCGGAGGATGATTTTGCTACCGAAATTGATGAGGACTTTCTCTCATGAGAACCTTAACCCTAGATTTGGAAACCTATTCAAGCATAAACCTCACCGAGTGTGGGGTTTATGCCTATAGTAGTTCTTCTGATTTTGAAATTCTACTTTTAGCTTACGCATTTGATGATGGCGAGGTAGAAATAATCGACATAGCTAGTGGAGAACAGATTCCTAGTGAGCTTCATAGCGCATTAACAAACCCTGAAATTATTAAAACAGCTTTTAATGCTAATTTTGAAAGAACCTGTCTTGCTAGATACTTTAGAACATTAATGCCACCAGAACAATGGCGGTGTAGCCAAGCCCATTCCCTAACGCTAGGTCTACCAGCTAGTTTGGAAGGAGTTGCTAAATGCATGAATTTATCGCAGCAAAAAATAAGTGAAGGTAAAGGCTTAATAAGATATTTTTCCACGCCCTGCAAGCCGACTAAAGCCAATAATGGGAGAACCAGAAACTTACCCAAGCATGACCTTGTAAAGTGGGAGCAATTTAAGACGTACTGCAAGCAAGATGTAGAAGTGGAGCAGGCTATAAGGAAAAAACTAGAACGCTACCCTATGCCGGAAAAAGAAATAAGGCTGTGGTGTTTAGACCAAAAAACAAATGACTTAGGCGTAAGAGTTGATATGAAGTTTGTACAAAACGCCATTTATTTCAATGAAGCCTATCAGAAGAAATTAATAAAAGAAGCCAAGGATTTAACTGGGCTTGATAACCCAAACAGCCCTGCCCAGCTAAAAACTTGGCTAAATGATATACACGAAATTAAAGTGGAGAGTTTATCTAAAGATGTAGTATCAGAACTGCTAAAAGAAACCCATATTGAAGACGTTAAGCATTTATTAAAACTTAGGCAAGATATGTCAAAAACCTCAGTGAAAAAGTATGAGGCTATGAAGCGGGTTATAAGAAAAGACGAAAGAGCCGGTGGATTATTGAAATATTATGGAGCAAGTCGAACAGGGCGATGGGCAGGTAGGCTAATTCAAATTCAAAACCTGCCTAGAAACTCCATGGAGGATTTACACATTGCAAGAGAGATTTTAAAAGCTGGAAACTATGAAACCATGGAGCTACTTTTTGACTCAGTACCGGACACCTTATCCCAACTTATAAGAACAGCTTTCATCCCATCCCCCGGTTGTCGGTTTATTGTATCGGATTTTAGCTCTATTGAAGCCCGGATTATTGCATGGCTAGCCGGAGAAAAATGGGTTGTAGAAACTTTTAAAGGGCATGGGAAGATTTATGAAATGGCAGCAAGCCGTATGTTTGGCGTACCCCTTGAGAAAATTGTTAAGGGCAATCCTGAGTATGAGCTAAGAGCAAAAGGGAAGATAGCAACTTTGGCATGTGGTTACCAAGGGAGTGTAGGTGCACTTATTGCCATGGGAGCATTAAAGATGGGTTTAAAGGAAGAAGAACTGCCAGAGATTGTAGCTGCATGGCGAAATTCTAACCCTAACATAGTCAAGCTTTGGTGGAATATTGAAAAAGCAGCAATCAAATCAGTAAAAGAAAAAACAGCAGTCACTATGCAGTATGGTCTTAAATTTTACTACAAAAGTGGCATGCTATTTATCAGATTGCCCTCGGGTAGAAGTTTAGCCTATGTACGACCTAGGATTGAAATAGATACTCGGTTTAATAAAGAAAAACTTACCTATGAAGGGGTGGATCAAACCACAAAAAACTGGGGGCGCATAAGCACATACGGAGGCCGGCTGGTGGAGAATTGTGTTCAAGCAATTGCAAGAGACTGCTTAGCTGAAGCACTTCTTAGGCTTGATGAAGCAGGTTATAAGGTGGTAATGCATTGCCACGATGAGGTGGTGTTAGATGTTCCTCAAAAAAAAGGTTCACTAGATAAGGTTAATACTATTATGTGTCAGCCCATCAAATGGGCACCAGGGTTGCCGATGCAAGCAGATGGTTTTGAAACAGAATTCTATAAAAAAGATTAATAAAAGGTACTCAAAATAATAATTTCTGTCCTGTGAATAATAAGGAGCTTAAACCCTTAGTAAATTACAGGAGGTAAAATTTTTATGTTTTATGTTAAAGCAAGATTTAACGATGTTGTCGAGATTACCACAGAAATCCATGATGACAATGTGTTTGGTATCTGTCCTGATTGCGGGTGTGAAGTTAATGTTGACCTTGTAGAAATTTTAAATTCTAAATACGGAGATCTAAATGGCACAGCAGTTTACTGCCTTAAATGTAGTAAGAGCGGAATGGAGGGCGGCATATGAAAGAATTGATACCTAAAGACAAATATGGTGTTTTCGCTGACAGAGAGAACACTGCAAGAGTAGACAGCCTTTATATCGCCCAATATTTTGAGAAAGAACATTTTCATGTTCTTCGCGATATAGCAAGAATCACTGACTCCAAATCTGGATTGAGTGAAGATTTTGTTAGTTCAAACTTTAAATCTAGTTTTTATAAGGATAGTACAGGGAGAAGACTACCGTGTTATTTTATGACACGCGATGGGTTTACAATGTTGGTCATGGGCTACACGGGTCAGAAAGCAATGAGATTCAAGGAAAAGTATATTCGTCGCTTTAACAAGATGGAGCAGTTTATTAATACTCTTGTGTCAGCTCGTGAGGAATTCCCTTTACTTACCGAAAATATTAAGCTACTACACGATAATCCTAAGCCATATCACTTCAGCAATGAGTGCGATATGCTTAATCGCATTGTTATTGGGATGTCAGCAAAGCAGTTTAGATTGACAAATAACATAGAAAAAGGAAAAAGTATTAGACCTTATCTTAGTGATGAACAAATCAGTATGCTTGAAACCTTACAAAAAATTGATGTAGGTTTGCTTGTGGCAGTCCCAGATTATCAACAACGAAAGCGTTATTTGGAGTGGTACGTAACTAAGATGAAGGAAAAGGCTATATAAAATAATTTACAGTGAAATATTTTGCAAAGAGGAGAAGGCAGAAAGAAAGCCTGCCTTCAAACCTCTTGAAGCAATGAAGTTTAAGGAGGGAAGGCCTTAGAATGAAGTTTACTTTACATACAGCAGATTGCGCAGGAAATCTTTCAAACTGCATTTATTCCCAAAAGGCTGTAATTGAGGATAAGGAAACCTTTCTTAAAGCAATTAAGTTTGACCATGTTACAGCAGAATATAAAGACAACTACCGCAGCAAGGATAATTTTATTCAGGCTGATAATGTAGCACTTGATTGTGATAATGACCACTCGGAGGATCCTAAAGAGTGGGTTACTTCATCTGATGTTGCAAGGGTATTTTCAGGTATTCCTTTTGCAGTGGCATATAGCAGAAATCATATGAAGCAGAAAGGCAATAAGTCTGCACGTCCAAGGTTTCATGTATATTTTATGATTCCAATAACAACAGACCAAATTGAATATGCCACATTAAAGCAGCAGATTGTATCGGCATTTCCCTACTTTGACGTAAATGCTATTGATAGTGCGAGGCTTATATTTGGCACCGATAATGCAGATGTAGAAATCTATGAAGGTGATAAAAGTATTACTGAATTTTTAGAAGATGTTGCTTTTATTAACTGGGATAACGAACAAGAAGAGATACCTGAGGGAAAACGTAATAGTACAATGTCAAATTACGCAGGAAAAATCATCAAGCGTTATGGGGATACAGATCAGGCATATGATTTATTCCTGAAAAAGGCAGAGAATTGCAATCCACCACTTGAAGAGAGTGAACTTAAACTGATATGGAAAAGTGCAGCTAATTTTGGAAAACGGGTGTCAGTACAGAAAGGATATATACCACCTGAGGCTTACAACTCAGATATATTATTAAAGCCTGATGATTTTTCTGATGTTGGACAGGCAGTTGTTCTATCAAGAGAATATGCAGCTACCCTTAGATACTCTTCGGCCACAGATTATATCGTATACAACGGTAGCTTTTGGGAGGAGTCAAAGTCAAAGGCACAGGCGGTCGCACAAGAACTTACCACTAGACAGCTAGATGAAGCTGAATCAGAGATGAAAAAAGCGATGGCCAAAATGGTTAAAAACGGTGCTGCAGAAATAATGGCATCAATGGGAGCTAAAAAAGCCATAAACTCTTTTAACAAAGAACAGGCTCATTTTTTTAATATGTATGAAGCAGCTACTTTATACAGGAACTACGCTATTAAACGCAGAGATTCAAAATATATTACATCAGTATTAAAAGAGGCCCGCCCTATGCTTGAAATTGAACAAAGAACACTTGATGCAGATGAGTTCTTGCTAAATACCCCTTCTGCTACATATGACTTGCGTAAGGGGACTAAACTAGAGCAGGATTCTTCTAATTTTATTACAAAGCAAACAGAGGTAGACCCAAATGATGTAGGAGCAAGCAAATGGGAGGACGCACTAAATATATTTTTCTTAAGTGACGCAGATCTTATTGACTATGTACAAAAAATCGTGGGGCTTTGTGCTATTGGTAAAGTTTATGTGGAGGCTTTAATTATTGCTTATGGCGAAGGTCGTAACGGCAAATCGACTTTTTGGAATACGGTATCAAGGGTACTTGGTTCATATAGTGGTAATATCTCAGCAGATATGCTGACAGTAGGCTGTCGCAGAAATGTAAAACCGGAGCTAGCCGAAGCTAAGGGAAAAAGACTATTGATTGCAGCAGAAATGGAAGAGGGTATGCGTCTTAATACCTCTAACGTTAAACAGCTTTGCTCCACAGATGAAATATATGCGGAAAAGAAATATAAAGACCCTTTTAGCTATATCCCAAGTCATACTTTAGTGCTGTATACCAATCACCTTCCAAAAGTTGGGGCGATTGATGAAGGTACATGGCGAAGGTTGATTCTTATTCCTTTTGCAGCAAAGATTCAAGGAAATCAGGATATAAAAAATTATGCAGATTATCTTTTCGAGAACGCTGGCGGTGCGATATTAGCTTGGATTATTGAGGGGGCAAAAAAAGCAATTAAAGATGCATATAGAATAGAACCTCCACAGAAAGTTAAAGATGCGATGCAGGCATATAAGGAAAACAATGACTGGCTTTCACATTTTCTTACAGAGTGCTGTGAGATTGATAAAACATTTACAGCAAAGTCTGGTGAAGTGTATAACGAATATCGTGCTTTTTGTTTTCGAACAGGTGAGTTCGCACGAAGTACAGCTGATTTTTATACTGTACTAGACTCAGAAGGGTTTGAAAGGCATAAGACCAAAAAAGGTGCGGTTATTAAAGGGTTTAGGCTGAAATCTGAATTTATGGAATAAGCCTATTTTCTATAAAGGTGATGGTCGATGATAGTCATTTATATAACTTTTCTATAGGGTTAAAAAAATAGCCTATATATAAAGTTAAGGAAATAACCATCACCGACCATCACCACTTAGTTATCACTGATGTTAAAGGAGGTAAAATGACAGAAAAAAATATAGAGCAGATGCTAGTAAAAGAAGTGAAAAGAAGAGGTGGACGTGCTTTTAAGTTAATATCCCCAGGTATAAATGGAGTGCCTGACCGGCTGGTACTTTTGCCTAACGGAAAAATAGGTTTTATAGAAGTAAAAGCACCTGGCAAGAAAATGAGACCTATTCAGATAAAGCGAAAAGCACAGTTAGAGTCACTAGGGTTTTTAGTTTATTGCTTAGATGACCCAGAAGATATTAGGGGTGTGTTAAATGAAATATCAGCCACATGATTATCAAACTTACTCAACTGATTTTATTTTAAAACATAATGTTGCAGGACTTTTTCTTGAACCAGGGCTTGGTAAAACAGTAATCACCTTAACAGCTATCTTTAGCTTACTTTATGATTATTTTGATGCTACTAAAGTATTAGTTATTGCACCTTTAAGAGTAGCTAGAGATACTTGGATTCGAGAATGTGAAAAATGGGAGCATCTTAATGGTTTGACTATCTCTAATGTACTAGGCAGTGAAAAAGAAAGGAAAATGGCCCTTTATAAAAAAGCTGATATTTATGTAATTAATAGAGAAAATGTTCCTTGGCTAGTCGAGCTTTATAAAAATGATTGGCCATTTGACATGGTTATTATTGATGAACTATCTAGTTTTAAATCTCCATCAGCCAAAAGGTTTAAGGCATTAAAGAAAGTGCGTCATAAAATCAAACGTATAGTAGGGTTAACAGGTACTCCTGCACCTAATAATCTTTTAGATATTTGGAGTCAAGTCTATCTCTTAGATGGCGGTCAAAGGTTAGGTAGAACTTTTACAGGCTACCGCAGCAGGTATTTTCATCCACAGAAGTTTGTTAATGGTATTATTCCTACTGATTATGTTCTTAACGAAGATGCTGAAGATAAAATCTATGAAAAAATAACTGATATTTGTATTAGCATGAAGGCTTTGGAGTATATCAAAATGCCTGACTGTATATTAAATAAAGTTGAAGTTAGCTTATCAGATAAAGAAATGAAACTATACCGTCAGTTAGAAAAAGATCTATTACTACCTTTTGAGGATAGTGATGTAGATGCTGCCAATGCAGCAGTCTTATCTAACAAACTCCTACAAATGGCAAATGGTGCGGTCTATGATGAGCATGGTGATGTTAAGTATATTCATGATAATAAACTAGATGCCCTAGAAGATTTAATAGAATCAGCTAATGGAAAACCTGTTCTTATTTATTATAGCTTTAAACATGATAAGGATCGAATCAAGAAACGTTTTGATGCAAAAGAGATTAACACCTCAGAAGATATAGCAAAGTGGAATGCGGGAAATATTAATATAGCTCTGTGCCATCCAGCATCAGCAGGTCATGGTCTTAATTTACAAGATGGTGGTTGTACTATTATCTGGTTTGGACTTACTTGGAGTTTAGAACTATACAGCCAAGCCAATGCAAGACTATGGAGACAAGGACAAAAGAATACGGTTGTAATTCACCACACTATTGCTAAAGACACTATCGATGAACGGGTTATGAAAGCAATTGAAGATAAAGATACTAGCCAGACGGCTTTAATTGAAGCTGTCAAAGCTAGACTGAAGGAGGGTTTTTAAAGTGGCAGATATAGATAAAAAAATAGTATTCATATGTTCACCATTCGCCGGTGATATCAAAGGTAATTCACAACGTGCAAGAAGGTATGGGAGATTTGCTGTAAGTAAAGGCGCAGTGCCATTTGTGCCGCATCTTTTATACCCACAAATTTTAAATGAGCATGATCCAGAAGAGAGAAACTTAGGAATTAATTTAGGATTAAATATATTAGCTAAATGTCAAGAGTTATGGGTTTTTGGTGAGTATATCTCCCCTGGTATGAGTATTGAGATTAATCAGGCAAAAAAGCTTATGATGCCGATTAAATATTTTAGTACCAGTTGCAAAGAGATGAAAAATGAAAAAGACTGTTTTGCTTATAAAAATAAGAAGTGCACTATTTTAACAATTAATAAATGCAAAGGGCCAGATTGTTCATTCTTAAAAACTAAAGAACAGGCGAAAGAAGAACAAGAAAAGATTATTGAAAGAATACGTTCACTAGATAGAGAAACACAAAAGTTTATTATCGATACTTACTACAAGGGTAAACTCGAAGTCAAATAATTAGGGGGGGATGGGTTTTGAAAGCTAAAGAATACTTATCACAGGGGATTTGGCTTGATCAGATAATTGATAGTAAGTTAGAGCAATTGGAATCATTAAAGAGTTTAGCTACAAAAGTTACTGCAACATTTACCCATACAAAAGTTTCAGGAGGTAATGATGTAAGAAGCCCCGCAGAAAATGCTATTGTAAAAGTTATAGATTTAGAAAATGAAATCAATGCAGATATAGATAGACTAGTAGATTTAAAAAGGGAAATCCTAGAAACGATTAATAAGGTTAATGACTTAAACTATAGATTGCTCCTTGAGATGCGCTACATTAGTGGAAAGTCGTGGGAAGAGATATCAGCAGATTTAGGTTATGAACGTAGTTGGGTGTTTCGTGTACATGGAAAAGCATTAAAAGTCATAGAACAAAAATTAAAAGCGACTAAAAGCAACTAAAAGCAACTAAAAGCGACTTTAAACCACTATGCAATGTTGATATTATATAAGATGTAAAGGTATAGAAATAATCAAGAGAATCACATGCTGTTTGGATATGCCTAAGGGATAGATCGTTACGACTCCCGGGAAACGCAGTATTAAAGCCCAAAGGAGTAAACTCCCGAGGGCTTTTTCTATGCCCATTAAACAGGAGTTGAGAAAAATGAAATGCAAAAAATGTGTATGGGGAACATGGTATACGACAAAGAAGGTGTATTGCATGTTCCCTAGTTGTTTTAAAGAGGTGAAAGAAAATGCCTTACAAACCAAAAACACCATGTCGTTATCCTGGGTGTCCAGAACTAACAACTAATACTTATTGTAAGTTTCATACTAATGATAGACCTAGTGCTGCAAGTCGTGGTTATGACAGTAGGTGGAGAAAAGCAAGAAAGAGATTCTTAAAAGCTAATCCATTATGCAGGTACTGTGAAAAAGAAGGTAGGATTACACCTGCTACAGTAGTGGATCATATAGTTCCACATCGAGGTGATGAAAAACTATTCTGGGATGAGGGTAACTGGCAGCCATTATGTAAGAGGTGCCATGATAGGAAGACTAGGACAAAAGATCAGTATCAAGAGTACAGCTATTAACATAAAATTCCATAAGCCCTGCTAGGGGGGAGGGGAGTCATAATCTCTAAACCCTTATAGCACCGGGACCGCCGCCCTCTCATGCGTGAATTTTCGCGGAATTAAATAAGGGGGGTTATCCATTTTATAGATAAAATGACTTAGACATAAGAATTAATATGGCCCTTTAACGCTTTTACAATTGCGATAACGTTAGGATTAACAGCCAAAAGTTTACTATAATCAATAAACTGCAAATTAATAATATATAAACGCCTTTTAAAGCTTGGCAGATAGCTATATAAGGGCGTTTTTTATTTTCACGCAAAAGGAGTGTGCGAGATGACAGAATTAGAAAAGCAAAAAATATATGAGCTACGACTTAAAGGAGTTGGATATAAAGCCATAGGTGCATTACTTGGTATATCGCGGGATAGTGTTCGAGGGTTATGTAAAAGAAACGGTTTAGATGGAGATTCAAAAGTAGTTTCTTTAAATGTCAAAGAAAAAATAAATAACCATTTACTGTGTTTTTGCTGTGCAAAACCAATTAAACAAACAGGGCGTGGTAGAACAAGAAAATTTTGTTCTACAGAATGTCGGCGGAAATGGTGGAAGGAAAATCCGCAGGCACGAAGTAAAAGTGAAACAGCTATATATCATTATACTTGTCCACATTGTGGTAAAGAGTTTAGTAGTTATGGTAACAAAAAAAGAAAATACTGCGGCCATGACTGCTATATAAAATCAAGATTTTGGAGTGATGAAGATGAAGTTTATGAAACTGGAAATAGATAAACTAATACCAGCCAGTTATAACCCAAGAAAAAAGTTAAAACCCGGTGATAGTGAATTTGAGAAAATAAAAAATAGCATAACCGAGTTTGGTTATGTTGAGCCGATTATAGTTAATAAAGACCTAACGGTAATTGGTGGACACCAAAGAATATCTGTATTGAAGTCATTAGGTTATACCGAGATTGACTGTGTGGTTATAGATATTGATAAGACCAAGGAAAAAGCGTTAAATATTGCTCTTAATAAAATTAGTGGTGAATGGAATAGAGAATTGCTTGGTGAACTTATTATGGATCTACAGTCGCAGGATTTTGATATTAAATTTACTGGTTTTGAACCTCCAGAAATAGATGAGTTATTTAGTAATATTCATGATAAAGATGTTACAGATGATGACTTTGATGTAGATGCTGCTCTAGAAGAAGAACCTATATCAAAACAAGGAGATATATGGCTTCTAGGCAGACACAAACTTATTTGTGGTGATAGCACCAAAACTGAAATATATGAAAAACTGATGGATGGCAAGAAAGCTAATCTAGTAGTTACCGATCCCCCGTATGGTGTGTCTTATGATGGGAGCCAAGGAACAATCAAGAATGATAACTTAAAAGACCAAGAGTTTTATCAATTTTTACTTAGTGCTTTCGAAAACATGGAGGCTGTAATGGCTGATGACGCATCTATCTATGTTTTTCATGCAGATACCAAAGGGTTAATTTTTAGACGGGCTTTTGAAGATGCTGGCTTTTATTTATCAGGGGTGTGTCAGTGGGTTAAACAATCACTGGTATTAGGAAGGTCTCCATATCAGTGGAAAAATGAACCTTGCTTATTTGGCTGGAAGAAAAAAGGCAAACATAAATGGTATGCAGGAAGAAAAGAAACTACTGTATGGGAATTTGATAAACCCTCTAGTAGTAAACTTCACAGCACTATGAAACCTATTCCATTAATTGCTTACCCGATTAAAAATAGTACAACTACTAATGCTATTGTAGTTGACCCCTTCTCAGGTAGTGCATCTACACTAATAGCCTGTGAGCAATTGGATAGGGTTTGTTATGCAATAGAGCTAGAAGAAAAGTTTGTGGATGTAGGAATTAAACGATATATCGAACAAGTAGGCTCTGATGAAGAAGTTTTTCTAATAAGAGAAGGTGAGAAAATACCTTTTAAAAACATTAACAATGCAGCATAAACCCCTTGCTATCCCTGTGTTTTTGAGTGATATATAGACATACCAAAAGCACAGGAGGGATTTTATGGATAGAAAACAAATAGTAAAAAGAATGGAAGATCATTTTAAAGTAAAGGCAAAATACTTATACCTACCTACATATGCTTATGAAATTACAACAGATGATGAAACCTACACTATTAGCAAGGAAGGAAAAATAGTAACAGCAGCTGGTTTAGAAATGAAACTGGAAGAAGTATTAAATAAAGCTGTTACAGAACCGTTTGAAGAAACTATAGAAACGACAGCATTAAAAACCTTAGCAGTTGATGAAACCAAAGAAAATTTAGGTTTTAAAATTGATATTTCTTTAGAAGGTCATAGTGGCAGAACCCTAAGAAATCTAATAAACATGATATACAGCAAACAGGACTTAATTAAAAAATCAATAGGTTTAATAGACAACATAGTAGAGGATGATTTAGTTGCAGACATTAATATAGCTAAAGCTGAAACCATACAAGAATTTAAATTAGATATTAAGCCACTTGAAACCAACATAGAAATAGACGATGAAAGTATAACCTTTAATTTACCACAAACACCAAAAGATGAAGGAGTAGCTATCCAGTTATTTAACCTAATCGATGCAAAATCTAAAAACCAGAAACATGTAGTATTTAATGCAAAGCCTACTGATAATGAAAAGTACACATTTAGAACATGGCTACTTAGACTTGGGATGATAGGTGATGAATATAAAGAGGCGAGAAAAGTTCTACTTAAAAACTTAAGTGGGAACGCAGCTTTTAGACAAGGGGGCAAGTAGTCATGAATCAAAGAATATTAAAGGTTTATGAAAGCTCAAATAGTAAATCTAAAAACATCCCATGTATAAGATTGCAAGGGCAGTGGCTTAAAAGATTAGGTTATGAAATTGGTGATAACATCATTGTAAAAGAAGAAGAAGGTAAACTAGTAATTGAACCTATAGAAAAAAATAACCTTAATCATTCTCGATAAGGCTTTAAACATATGCACTTGGTCTAATAAGCCATTACCCCGTAAGAATGAAATATAATAACAGTGTTTTGACAAAGGGCCATTAAGGCTCTTTTTTGTTATATATAAATTAAATAAAGGAGGTGATACCTGTGGCCCAACGTGGACGTAAACCAAAGCCAACAGCAATAAAAGTGCTGGAAGGTAATCCAGGTAAGCGGGATATAAATAAACATGAGCCCAAACCAAAAAAGCAAGCACCAAGATGTCCTACTTGGCTTGAACCAGAAGCCAAAAAGGAATGGCGAAGAATGGTCAAGCAACTAGAACAGCTAGGTTTATTAACAGAAATAGATATGGCCGCTTTCGCTGGATATTGTCAAGCTTACGCTAGGTGGAAAGAAGCAGAAGAATTTATAACTAAACATGGCACAATTGTTAAAACTCCTTCAGGATATTGGCAGCAAGTGCCACAAGTATCAATTGCCCAGACCTATTTAAAACTAATGAATAGATTCTGTGAGCAGTTTGGGCTAACACCTTCATCTAGAAGTAGAATTGTAGCAGATACACCTGACATAACTGAAGACCCTATGGAACTTGTTCTTTTTAAGGGTGGTGGTTAAAAGTGTATGATGAAAAGAGAGCTCAACATGCTGTAAATTTTATTAACTGCTTAAAACATACTAAAGGACAGTGGAGAGGCGTACCTTTTGATTTATTACCTTGGCAAGACAAAATTATAAGAGATATTTTTGGTACAGTTAAAGAAAATGGTTATAGGCAATATAATACAGCCTATATTGAGGTGCCTAAGAAAAATGGCAAAAGTGAACTAGCTGCAGCAGTAGCATTACTTATGACTTGTGGGGATAATGAATGGGGCGCTGAGGTTTATGGTTGTGCTTCAGATCGTCAACAAGCATCCATTGTATTTGATGTTGCAGTAGATATGGTAGATCAATCTCCTGCTTTAAAAAAGAGAATTAAGCCAGTTATGTCTATAAAACGCTTAATATATAAACCAACTAACAGTTTTTATCAGGTATTATCAGCTGAAGCCTACACAAAACACGGGCTTAATGTCCATGCAGTTGTATTTGACGAGCTTCACGCTCAACCAAACAGAGATTTATTCGATGTTATGACAAAAGGTTCTGGTGATGCAAGGCTTCAACCACTATATTTTTTAATAACAACAGCAGGTACAGATAGAAATTCAATCTGTTATGAAGTACATCAAAAAGCAGTAGATATACTTGAAGGTAGAAAAAATGATCCTACTTTTTATCCCGTAATATATGGTATTAATGACAATGATGATTGGAGCTTAGAAGAAAACTGGTATAAAGCTAATCCATCTTTAGGTTATACAATTGATGTAGAGAAAGTTAGAAATGCATATAACAGTGCAGTAGATAATCCTGCGGAAGAAAATTTATTTAGGCAATTAAGACTTAACCAGTGGGTAAAACAATCAGTCCGGTGGATGCCAATGGAGAAATGGGATTCTTGTGATGAAAATATAGATTTAGATTCTTTAAGGGGAAGAGAATGTTACGCAGGATTAGATTTATCTAGTACAACAGATATTACTGCTTTCGTTTTAGTATTTCCACCAAGAACAGAGCAGGAGAATTATATTATTTTACCTTACTTTTGGATACCAGATGAAAACTTAAAAGTAAGAGTTAGACGTGATCATGTTCCATATGATGTTTGGGAAAAGCAAGGATATATTAAAACTACAGAAGGAAATGTAGTCCATTATGCTTTTATTGAAAAAACCATTGAAGAGTTAGGTAAGATTTATAACATAAAAGAAATAGCTTTTGATAGATGGGGTGCTATTCAAATGGCCCAAAATCTTGATGATATGGGGTTTACAGTTATACCATTCGGGCAAGGGTATAAGGACATGTCACCATCTTCAAAGGAACTTATGAAGCTAACACTTGAAAAAAAGATAGCCCATGGTGGTAATCCTGTCTTAAGGTGGATGATGGATAATATCTACATCAAAACTGATCCAGCTGGCAATATCAAACCGGATAAGGATAAAAGTACTGAAAAGATAGATGGTGCAGTTGCCTTAATTATGGCACTGGATAGAGCTATCAGGAATGAAGGTAGAAGTGGTGGAAGTGTATATGATGATAGAGGGATATTGATATTGTAACCGTATATAATCATAGGTGATTAATGATGGTTGTTAGCTGTAAAATTGCTAAATCAGGCTGCTCGAATAATTGTTATACTATAAATAGCAAAAATCGAGGGGGCGAATTAATGGATAAAAAACAGATTTCGGATAAGCAATTTATTAATTGTTATCGATCAGCAGGTCTATGGTTTGTTGCACTTTATATGGAAGCATTTATTTTAAGAATTAATGAACTAAAAGATAGTGTATCAAAAACTAAATTTATTGAAGAAATCTACAACGATGGAGATAATGAATTTGATAAAGAAATTAGTGCAACAAGAACAAGAGTAAATTGCTTGTTAAGAATAATAGAATCAGGAAGAGCGATAGAAGCATTAGAAGTTGTAGTCAACTCTAAATTAAACAAACAATTTCCAGAAGCAGTTTATGAAGCTGAAAAATTATCTCGAAGAATAAGAAATGGTGAGATTATAATACCTACATAATTAAATGACAAAGAAATATCGAGTGCATTAACGTTTCCTTAGCACTAATTATTGCATTAGACAGGGAGTGTTATGGTAGATAGGAATAGTAATTTTTATAGTATACCTTAAGTTATCTAAGTATAGTTTTGTTATAATCATTATTAGATATATTCAGAAAAATTAACATCTTAAAGGAGTAATACATGAAACTTACAATTTCTGAAAGGTTAATGCATAGTACGGTTAGAATTGAAGTAATAAATAAAGAAGGAATTATACTAAGTACCGGAACAGGGTTCTCTTTTAGATACATATTTGATGAAGATAAGTACGTCCCAATACTTGTGACAAACAAACACGTAGTCAAAGGTGCAAAAATCGGGAGGCTTGTATTTACAGTCGCGGATTCTCAAAATAACCCAGATTATGGAGAGAAATTTTCATATGTAATTTACGATTTTGAGAAAGCATTTACTTTTCATCCTGATATAAACGTTGACCTATGTATTATGTTTATGCAACCAATTTATGAAGATGCAATTGCGAAATATAATAAGAGTTTGTTTACTATGTCATTAGACGAATCATTAATTCCAACTTCTGAACAAATAGAGACATTATCTGTTCTGGAAGATGTTATTATGGTAGGCTATCCGAACGGTTTATGGGATCAAACGAATAACTTACCAATAATTAGAAGAGGGGTTACTGCTATTCATCCAAGATTTGATTACAATAATAAAACCGACATTGTAGTTGATATGGCATGTTTTCCGGGTTCCAGTGGTTCACCGATATTTATATATAATCAAGGTTCATATCCAACTACAAATGGTATAAGTATAGGTACTAGACTGCTTTTCTTAGGTATTCTTTATGCTGGACCGCAGATGACTGCAGTAGGAGAAATTCATACTGCAACTATTCCAACATCTGTTATTCCAACTGCAAGAACTAACCTAATGATTAATCTTGGTTATGCGGTAAAAAGTAGAAGATTACTAGACTTTAAGCCAAAAATAAGAACTTTAATTAATAGATAAAATATATAAAGCATCTCATAAGAACTTAGAGGTGCTTTTTTTATGCCCATTTTCAGGAGGTGATCATAATTAAAATACCCTTTTTAAGTAAAAGTAAACTTAAAAGATAGATGGTGTAGTTCTCTTATTATGGCACATGATACTGTAAGAAATGAAGGCGGAAATTAAGGAAGTGTTTATAGTTAGAGGGGCTAATTATGTTGTAAAATATCATACATTTATGTTATTCTAGACATTATACAAATATTTACATTAAACTAATTCAAAGTACGTATTTGAGTTGGGGTTGGGTGTTATGATAAAAGATTTTAGTTCGTGGATGGAATACGAGGGAGCTTCTGAAGGTAGTGGTCGTAGTGAAAAGATTTGGTTAGTCGATCCAAATAATAGTGAGGTAGGTTTGTTTAAGTTTAGAAAATCAGAATATACAACAGAGCATTTATCTGAGAAAATAGCTTCTGAAATTGCCAAGTTAATTAATATTGAATGTATGAAAGTGGATTTAGGTTCATATAATTCTAGAATAGGCTGTATAAGTTATAAAATAAATAATGATAACGAAAATTTAAGAGAAGGAATACAATTTATTAACAAGTATTATCCCAGTTATGATCCAAATCTTTTATATGATAACGAACAAATGGAGTACTATTCATTAGATATGATACTACACTCTCTAAAAGAATTTGATTTTCAAAAGGAGTTTCTTAAAATACCTATATTTGATTTTTTGATAGGTAATACTGATAGACATCAAAACAACTGGGCGATTTTACAAAAAGGAAAAAGTTATACTTTATGTCCTTTGTATGATAATGCTTCGTCTCTTTGTTGTTATATACAAGAATCGAAAATAGATGGTTATCTTGGGAATGATAAAGTAAGATTCCTGTCTTTAGTTGACACCAAATCCACGTCGAGAATTAGAATAAATAAGAATATAAAAAAGGAACCGACGCATCTAGAAGTACTAAGGTTTTTAAGAGATAATTACTATAATGATGTTATTGATATTGTACAAACAATAAATTATCATATTAATGAAAATAGTTTAGATGAAATATTAGAACAATACACAGCTGACATAGTGAGTAAACGTAGAAAAATTTTAATAAAAAAGTTTTTAATTGAAAAAGTTAACTTAATGGCACATCAGTTTAATCTTAGAAAGGAGGAATAACAGTGTCAAGGAAAAATGAAAAGGATTACCTTTATTTAATATGGAAGGATCCTATTTCAAGACGAAATTTTATCGTGGGTCAGCTATCCAAAAATAGTCAATATGAATTTTCCTATGGTCATGAGGTGAAAAAGGCAATTGAAAAAGGGTTTGAACTATTAATACCTTTTGATGATATTGATAAAGTTTATAAAAGTGACACTTTATTTCCGACCTTTTCAAGTAGATTACCTGATAGCAAAAGGAGAGGAATCGAAAAAATTTTAGCAAAATATGACCTGACAAACTTTGATGAGTATAAGCTATTAAAAAAAAGTGGTGCAAAATTACCAATCGATACCCTAGAATTTATTGATCCGATTCCTGAAAAACCTAACGGTAAAGTTAAAAGAGTTTTTTATATTGCGGGTGTAAGACATTGTATAGGCTGTGATGGTTATAATTGTGAAAAAAATAATTATTTAAATTTAGGCGACCAATTAAGCTTAGAATTAGAACCGACAAATGAATATGATGAAAATGCAATCAAAATACTTGATAAGCAGGGAAGCCATGTTGGATATATACCGAGATACTATAGTAAAGGTGTTATTAGATTTCTCAAAAACGGAGCAACATACGAAGTGAAAGTAGTTGAGTTAAATAAAGATATGCAATGCCAAGAGTGTATAAGGGTTAAATTAGAACTTTCTATTAATACAAAACAAATAACAATGAGTAGCTAAAATATAACTTTAAAATAAGAAGTTAGATAAAGATTTTTACCGTAGGAAGGCATGGGTAATGCCTTAATCCAAATATTCCATTTACGGGAGGAGTAGATCTATATGTTTTGCTCCTTTATGAATGTTAGCTCGTAATTAAGCATCTCGAATGAGGTGCTTTTTTTATGCCTATTTTTAGGAGGTGATCATAATCATAATACCGTTTTTATCAAAATTACTAAACCCCCGAGCTAGTCCCAAGAATAATATGTTTAACAACACATATAACTTTTTATTTGGTTCAACATCAAGTGGTAAGTTAGTTAATGAAAGAACAGCAATGCAAACTACTGCAGTTTATGCCTGTGTAAGAATCTTAGCTGAAACCTTAGCTTCCTTACCCTTACATACTTACAAAAGAACTGATAAAGGTAAGGAAAAAGCACTAGACCATCCACTATATTATCTTTTACATGATGAGCCTAATCCCGAGATGACTTCATTTGTGTTTCGCGAAACACTGATGGGTCATCTTTTATTATGGGGAAATGCATACAGCCAAATAATAAGAGATGGTAGAGGAAAAATAACTGCGCTATACCCATTAATGCCAGATAACATGTCTGTTAATAGAAGTGACAAAGGTGAGATTTACTATAGCTATAAGAAAGAAGGCCAGGAATACCTTCTAAGAAACTACGAAGTACTACACATTCCAGGACTAGGTTTTGATGGGCTAGTAGGTTATTCTCCGATAGCTATGGCCAAAAATGCTATTGGTATGGCAATAGCAACTGAAGAATATGGAGCTAAATTTTTTAATAATGGAGCTAATCCCGGTGGAGTATTAGAACATCCAGCCATTTTAAAAGACCCGGCCAAAGTAAGAGATAGTTGGAACAGTGTCTATGGTGGTAGTGGAAATGCTCATAAAGTTGCAGTATTAGAAGAAGGTATGAGTTTTAAACCTATTGGAATACCACCAGAACAGGCTCAGTTTTTACAAACTAGAAAATTTCAGCTTAATGAAATAGCTAGGATATTTAGGATACCACCACATTTAATTGGTGACTTAGAGAGAGCTACATTTTCCAATATAGAAAACCAAAGTATTGAGTTTGTGAAATACACCTTAACCCCTTGGCTATCTAGATGGGAAATGGTCCTAAACAAAGCTCTTTTATCACCAAATGAAAAGAAAGACTACTTCTTTAAGCTGAATGTTGAAGGTTTACTGCGTGGTGACTATAAAACTCGCATGGAAGGTTACAGCATTGGCATTCAAAATGGCTTTCTATCACCTAACGATGTAAGAGAGCTAGAAAACATGAACACCATAGAACACGGAGATGTCTACGCAGTTAATGGTAATATGCTTAAGCTTGAGGATATTGGAGCTTATGCGAACAAACAAAATGGAGGTGAAGAATAATTGAAGTTTTGGAATTGGGTTAAAAATGAAGATGGTAGAACCCTTTATCTTGATGGATATATCGCCCAGGAAAGCTGGTTTGATGATGATGTATCCCCTAGAGAATTTAAAGCAGAACTTGAAGAAGCAGATGGTGATATTACCCTTTGGATTAATTCCCCTGGTGGCGATGTTTTTGCAGCAAGTCAGATTTACACTATGCTAAAAGAATACCAAGGAAAAATTACTGTCAAGATTGATGGAATTGCTGCTAGTGCTGCTTCAGTAATTGCTATGTCAGGAGATGAAGTCTTAATGTCCCCAACTGCAATGATGATGCTTCATAACCCGGCCACAATAGTTTGGGGAGAGGAGGCTGACATTAAAAAAGGGATCGAAATGTTATCTGAAGTAAAAGAAAGTATTATCAATGCCTATGAACAAAAAACAGGTCTTTTAAGAAATAAAATCTCAAATATGATGGATAGAGAAACTTGGATGAGCGCTAAAAAGGCTCATGAACTAGGATTCTGTGATCAGGTTTTATACACAGAACAAGCTATCCCTGAAGCAATCATGAATGGCTTTATGTTTGATAAGGTTACTGTAACCAATAACTTTATGGGTAAATTACCTAAAACCAGTGAACCAAAAGAAACAGGAACGCCTTACAACCACCTAGCTAAAAGGCTAGAAATACTTAAATAAATGGAGGATTTATAAATGAATAAAATATTAGAACTAAGAGAAAAACGTGCGAAGCTTTGGGAAGAAACCAAAGCTTTTTTAGATTCCAGAAGAAATGAGAATGAACTCTTATCAGCAGAAGATACTGCAACTTATGAAAAAATGGAAGCAGAAGTAATCAGTTTAGGTAAAGAAATAGAGCGTTTAGAAAGACAAGCATCAATAGAATTAGAACTATCAAAGGCCACTAGTAACCCTATTAGAAACAACCCGAATACAAACATAGAAGAAAAAACCGGTAGAGCAACTGATGCATACAAGAGTGCATTTTGGGGTGCTATGAGAAATAAGGTTAATCCAACTGTGCAAAACGCCTTACAGACCGGAGAAGATTCTGAAGGGGGTTACCTAGTTCCTGATGAATATGAACAACAGCTAATAAAAGCTTTAGAAGACGTTAATTTAATGAGAAATCTATGCCATGTTATAAATACTAGTCATGGTGATCGTAAAATTCCTGTAGTAGCAAGTCATGGTAGTGCAGCTTGGATGGATGAAGCAGGAGCTTTTGAAGAAAGTGATGATAGTTTTACTCAAGTAAGCTTATCTGCCTATAAATTAGGGACTATGTTAAAGATATCTGATGAACTCTTACATGATGCTTTCTTTAACTTAGAATCTTATGTAGCTACCGAGTTTGCTAGAAGAATAGGTGCTGCAGAAGAAGAAGCTTTTCTATTAGGTGATGGAAGTAGTAAACCTACAGGACTTTTAAATAGTGCTGGTGGTGCAGATGTTGGAGTAACAGCAGCAAGTGCTACAGCTATAACAATGGATGAAGTAATTGATCTATATCATAGCCTTAAAGCACCATATAGAAAAAATGCTACCTTTGTTGTTAATGATGCTACTATTAAGGCTATTAGAAAACTAAAAGATGGACAAGGGAATTATATCTGGCAGCCTTCAGTAGTAGCTGGAACATCAGATACTATTTTAAACCGCCCAGTAGTAACGTCACAGTACATGCCAACACTGGCAGCAGGTGAGAAAACTATTCTTTTTGGTGATTTAAGTTATTATTGGATTGCAGATCGTCAGGGTAGAACATTTAAAAGACTTAATGAGCTATATGCAGCTAATGGACAAGTAGGTTTCCTAGCTTGGCAGCGCCTTGATGGAAAACTAATACTTTCTGAAGCAGTTAAGGTATTACAACAAAAAGCGTAAATTAAATATTGGTAGGCAGTCTTAATAGTCTGCCTTCTATATTTTTAAGGAGGAACTAACATGACATACAACACGAAAAATTATACCGAACAAGGTGGAGAAAAAACCATCATCAGTGGGGAACTAAACATTATAGAGCAAGGTAAACTAATGTTTAATGGAGAGGAGTTATCACAAGCACTCTATCAATCTAATAGTCAGGCCACTACAATTGCCGGACTAGTAGCTGATTTTAATAAACTTTTAGTAAAACTTAGATCAGCAGGAGTTATGTTTTCTAAAGCACCGGTAATTACAATACTAATAGAACCAGAAGATGTAATAGTTACAGAAGGAAGCATTGAGGAGAGTCTTACAGTAGATGCAACAGTAAGTAATGGTAGTGAATTATCTTATCAGTGGTATAGCAATAACACAGAGTCTAATGAAGATGGAACATTAATTGAAGGAGCTACAGAAGCAGTGTTTGATTTACCTACTAATTTAACCGAAGGAACAATTTATTACTACTGTGTTATTACTGCAGAAGAAGCTCCTGATGTAACATCAGAAGTAGCAAGTGTAACGGTTGAAGGGGACTAAACTAAACTAGATAGGGGTGAGGGAAACTGATAGTCTCACTTGAAGAAGTAAAACTGTATTTAAGAATGGAAGGTGATGAGGAAGATGCTCTTATCACCTCTTTAATAGAATCCTCAATTGAACTATGTGAAGGAATATTAAGATATCCTGTATCCGAATTTGAAGAAGTACCACAGTTAATCAAAAGCGCTGTTTTATTTAGTATTGCTTCAATGTATGAAAAAAGAGAAGGAGAAGGATTAAAAGAAACCTTAGATACTATCAAAAGATTATTAAACCCTTTTCGTAAGGAAAGCTGGTGATTAAATGGAGATAGGAGAACTAAGACACCGGATTACTTTGCAAAAACCTATCATAACCACCAATCTTAATGGCTTTGAGGAAGAAACTTTAAAAGACTTCAAAACAGTATGGGCAGCAGTTTCAAATCTTAGGGGTAGAGAATACTATGCGGCTGCAGCAGTTCAAGCTGAAAATACAGTTGAATTTACTATCCGCTATATTACTGGAATAGATAACAGTATGAGAATTATCTTTAAAGATAAACAGTACAACATAATAGCAATTGATAATATCAAATATCAAAACAAGTATATAGAGATTAGAGCACAGGAGGTGGGTGTAAGTGGTTAAGATGGAGCTAGTAGGTATGCAAGAACTACTAGATGAAGTGCAAAAGTTAGGAGATAAAGCTAAGAGAATTGAAAATTCAGCCTTAAGAAAAGCTGGTAATGTTGTAGAAGAGGCGATAAAAAGTGAAGCACCCACTAGAACAGGAACACTTAAAAGAAGTATTTCTACCTCAGGTATTAGAACTAAAGATGGTGCAAAACATGTGTTAGTTGGGCCAGGCAATAAAGTATTTTATAGCAAATTCATAGAATATGGCACAGTAAAAATGAAAGCTAACCCCTTTATGGGTAGAGGTTATGAAAAATCCAAAAGAGATGCTGTTAACACAATAAAATATGAACTAAAAAGAGGCTTAGGGATATGAGTATTAATAAAACTATCCTAACAGCCCTTTCTAATTTAGAAGTACCAGTAACTTTCCAAACATACAAAGGAAAAGCTAATACCTATATCACATTTTTTACCTATCTAGATAAAGCAGAACAACATGCTGATGATGAAGAAAGAATTACCGGTCAGTATATCCAGTTAGATATCTGGTCTAATTCAGATTATACAGACCTAGTAGATAATGTTCATAACCTTATGCAACAAGCTGGATTTATTAAGATAAGTTTTAACGACCTATATGAAAACGACTTAAAAATCTATCACAAAGTGATGAGATATAGAATTGAAAAGGAGGAATAGTAATGGCTCAAGTTGGATTAAAAAATTTACATTATGCAATTTTAACTGAAGATAGTAAAGACTCACTTATATATGAAACACCAACACCGTTAATTGGAGCAATTAATGCTACTATAAGCCCCACAGTAAACACCCAAGAATTATATGCTGATGATCAACTTTGGGAGTCTGTTTCAGCTTTAGGAAAAATTGATGTAGAAATTGAAACTGCAGATTTACCATTAAACATTAGAGCCGAACTAGGTGGAAATACCATAGAAGAAGGAGTCTTGATTGAAAAATCTAGTGATGTAGCACCCCATATTGCCCTAGGTTTTAAAAGCCAAAAATCCAATGGTAAGTACAGATATATATGGCTTTTAAAAGGAATAGCTCAACCTATGGCCGAGGATTACTCTACCAAAAAAGATAATGTTGAACACAAAACCCCTCAACTTAAATTAACCTTTATGCCAAGAACTCATGATGGTGAGTGGAAACATACTGCTGATGAAGATAGTACTTCTTTTACCGGAGCTGATACTTGGTTTGATAAGGTTCCAGGAGATGATGAAGAAGAAGGCTTTGAAGATTAATGGAGGTGAAACATTTGCAAATAACTTTATTAATTGATGGGAAAGAAAAAACCTTTGTTTCAGACTTCATTAGTGCTCGTATGATGAGAAGAACTATAGAAATATCTCAGAGTATTAACTTTGAACAAATAAGTGTAGATGAGCTAGACCTAATGGTTGAATTTCTAGTACAGCTTTTTAATAAACAGTTTACTCTAGATGATGTATATGATGGACTTCCATCTAAAGAATTAGTACCAACATTAATAAGTTGTATTAATGAAGTAGTAGGAGAAATGGGTAGTGTGACTACAGGTGATGAAAAAAACGCCTAGAGGGGAACATAATGAGTCCCCAAGACTTTATTGATAAACTTTACCTTAACCTCTTAGAACAAGGATGGACCTTAAATGATATTGATACTATGGATATCATTTATTATCTAAAACTACTAAAAAAGAAACTGCAAACACACCAATCATATATAGATGAAATCTTGTAGCACCTATAGATAGGTGTTTTTTTATGCCCAAAAGGAGGTGAGGGATATGTCAGACATAGGGCAACTAAATGTTAAGGTTGGACTTGATAGTAGTGGCTTTCAAAATGGGATTAGTAAACTTAATCAAGAAATGCGAAAAGTTCAGTCTGAATTTAAACTAGCAAGTACTGAACTAGGAAAGCATGGTAGTGAACTAGATAAACTAAAAGTTAGATCAGATTCTTTAACCAAACAAAAAGAGATACAAAAACAAAGGGTAGAAGCATTAGAAAAAGCTCATAAAAATGCAGTAGAAACCAAAGGTAAAGATGCTAAAGCAACAGCAGATTTAGAAGTTAAACTTAATCAAGCAAGAACCCAGCTTGTTCAGATGGAGCAAGATTTAGTAAGTATAAATAGAGAGATTCAAGTTCAATCATCTGGTTGGTATCAGTTAGGTAAAAGCCTAGAACCAGTAGGAAAATCCATGCAGGATATCGGAATGAAGATGGAAAGTGTGGGTAAAGACCTTACTAAAAAAGTTACCTTACCACTAGTAGGGATAGGGGCTGCTGCAGTTAAAATTGGCTCAGACTTTCAAGCAGAAATGAGTAAAGTTCAAGCTATATCTGGAGCAACAGGTGATGAACTAGAAAAACTAGGTGAAAAAGCTAAAGAAATGGGTTCTTCTACTAAGTTTAGTGCAAGTCAATCAGCTCAAGCCTTAAACTACATGGCTATGGCTGGTTGGGATACAAACCAAATGCTAGATGGTTTAGATGGCGTAATGATGCTAGCTGCTGCTTCAGGTGAAAACTTAGCTACTGTATCTGACATAGTAACAGATGCCTTAACCGCCTTTGGGATGCAAGCTAGTGATGCGGGAGGTTTTGCTGACCTTTTAGCTAGTGCATCAAGTAATGCTAATACAAATATTGGGATGCTAGGGGAGTCCTTTAAATATGTAGCTCCTATATTTGGTTCAATGGGCTATAGTGCAGAAGATGCAGCCCTAGCTTTAGGTTTAATGGCTAATGCTGGAATAAAAGGGTCTCAAGCTGGAACAACATTAAGAGGATCTATAACAAGACTGGCCCAGCCTACATCACAAGCTGCAGATGTTATATCTCAGCTAGGTCTAAACATGACTGATGCTAGTGGTAATATGTTGCCTTTTAAAGATGTAATGGATCAGTTAAGAGTATCCTTTGCCAATCTAACTCAGGAGCAACAAGCCCAATATGCATCAACTTTATTTGGACAGCAAGCTATGAGTGGTATGTTAGCAATAATTAATGCATCAGAGGAGGATTATCAAAACTTAACTGCAGCTACTAGAGAATATAGTGGTGCAGCAGGTGAAATGGCAGATATAATGCAGGATAACCTTCAAGGTCAGCTAACTATTTTAAAATCACAACTCGAAGGTGTAGCAATAGAGATATTTGAAATTTTAGTACCACACTTAAAAACACTAGTTACGAACCTACAAAGAGCTGTAACTTGGTTTTCTAATCTAAACCCAGCTACTCAAGAAACTATTGTAAAAATAGCTGCTTTAGCTGCTGCATTAGGACCTGTATTAATAATAGGTGGAAAGATAGTAATAGGTGCTGGAACTGTAATTGGAGCATTATCTAAAATATCAATTGCTCTTGCAGGTAAAACAGCAGCAATAGGTACAGCAACAACTGCTGCAGGAGGACTAGTTGCTATAAAAGGGGTGTTAGCTGCTGCGTTTACAGCTTTAACTGGTCCGATAGGGTTAGCCGTTTTAGCTATAACAGCAATAACGGCAGTAGGGATTACCTTATGGAAAAATTGGGACACCATCAAGGAAAAAGCTGCAGAACTAGGAGAATCAATCAGTGAAAGATGGAACTCCATTAGAGAAAACACAACTGAAGCTTGGGAAAATGTTAAAACAGGAATTAGTGATAGATGGGAAAGTATAAAAGAAAATACTGCCGATACTTTAACTAATATAAATGAAAACATCACCACTGGATGGGAAAATATTAAAACCTCAACTAATGAACGATGGGAATTAATTCAGGCTGGAATAGTAGATAAGTGGGAAGGTATAAAGCTTAGTACATCTGAGTCATTAAGTAGTATTAGAGAAAATGTAAGTGTTAGCTGGGAAAAAGTAAGAGGAAGAACTAATGAAACATGGGAGTTTTTAAAAACCAATACATCTTCAGCATGGGCAAATATTAAAGGAACTATTGAAGAAAATGGTGGAGGCATTAGTGGAGTAATCACAACTTACACTGAAGGGTATAGATATGTTTGGAGTACAGCTCTATCCACCATGGATAGTGTAACTGGATCAAAGTTTAGTGCTATGTCCGATAAAGTTTCTAGAGCTTTTTCTAGGGTTAGAGAGTCCATTCAAAGTGGGATTAACAAGCTACTAGAATGGAATAGTCAAAGGGTAGAAAATAAAGAGGCTACCTTTACAAATAGAATTAGAAACATTACCGAAAACATTGTAAGTACGGTAACATCGCCTATAAAAAAGAATTTTTCAGGAACCTCATATTTCCAAGGAGGACTTACCATGGTAGGAGAACTTGGACCAGAACTTGTGGAATTGCCTAGAGCAAGTAAGATATATAATGACTATCAAACCAATCAAATTATAGGAGAAGGTTTTAAAAGAAAGGTTGAACACTCTGGAAGTATAACAGTAATTGGGGTTAATAATAAAAACGAACTTCAGGGAACAGTTGAAATTATCATGGATCGATTAAGGCAGGAGGCGAGGATGTAATGTTCAATAACATTAGAATTGAAAATATAAATCAAGAACGTCTAAGTGAAATTGTAAAGCATGTCTCGCCAATACAATATAAGAGTATAAAGATTAGGAATCAACTGTTAGACGGAAGTTATCATACACAAATAATAGGAGAACCTCTTAAAAGCATTAATTTCAAGGTTATTGCTAACCAAGATCAAGTGGAAAAAATTAATAGATTAGAAACGAATGGAGAAAATATAAAGCTTATTGAATATGATAGAACCTATATTGGAGAAATTGGAAACCCTATCTCCTGGGAACGATTGACTATCGGTTATAAAGAAAGAAATCGTAGGCTTTATGAGGGAGATTGCATTTTAAATATTGTTGAAGAAGGTGAGGTTTAATGAGGAGAATTCCACCCTCTTTAAAAGAAAAACTATCCAAACAAGAATATACAAAATATCAAAACAGTGAACCTCAAATTGAAGTAACTATTGCTAGAGCCAGATCTTCTATTCAAGATACCAATTATTTTAATATTGAAACCATAAGGGAAAAAGTAGGGATTTCAGAAGTGGCTGTAGCTATACAAAGACTTCTTCCTCATGGAAGTCCTACAGGAATTTATGACATCCATATAGATAATGGAATAGCAAAGACCTCCAAAAGAGAGTATCCCGATAAATATGCAGAGGGGTTTATTAATCAATTTGAAATAGGACCTGCAAAATCTGTTGCCATTGCCTTTGATGGGAGATGGGAGTTAAACCGAATTAATCAGTGGAGTATTAGAACATTTTTAAAACCGTACATATTTTGGGTTGAAGAAGATGGGAACTTATTTACACAGTTATGGGATGAAGAAGAAACAAGAAAAGAATTAGCAGTCAATGTGAGTAAAGTAAAGGCCATAAGGGGTTGGAAAAGTGTAGGGATACCAACACATGACCATGGAGTAATTGCAGCATACATTAAAGAGGATGGAAAAGTTTATTATAAAAATTATTCAGAACAAGAAGATGGAAATTATCGATGGGAAAATGAGCGTGTTGTAGAAGAGTTTACTGGCATAGCTCAAAATATTAACTTATTTATTACAAATGATTACCGAGTAGGCTTTATGATAGAAAATGTTTTGGGAATTACAAGCTGGGTAATAACATCTAGAAATTGGGCTGGTATGGCTATATCCCCTGAAAGAATATATGTAAGACAAGGAGCAAAGCTTGACTTTATAAACACAGTTAAACAAGATTTAATGTCAATTCATGGAAGCATAACTTTAAATATAAAGGAGCTAAATATAGCGTTTTTATACAGCAAAACAGACAATAAATTTACTTATATTGAAAATACACCTGATGAAGAAGGGGACTGGGGGAAAATTCTAATCTTAAGAACTCAAAATGAGTTATACAATTATTCAACAATAGACTTTGAAATTCAAGATAAATTTAGTCGTTTATATTATCCAGAAAGTATTGAAAGGTTAGGTTATAAAGAGTATAAGCTTACATTTGCAAATTTCAATGATGTAGATAAAGAGGGGACATTAAAGTTTCTAGGAATGGAAACTAAAAATGGAGTAGGGGAAGTATATACTCCTTTTGAACAAATATTTTATCCCCAAAACTTAGAACCAGTAGGATTACCGCTACCTGAAGTGGAGGCGATTTGGAATGAGTAAGGGGCAAGGTCAAAAGATAGGAATTAAATTTACACAATTATTAACAAATACAACAGATGATATAAATCAAAATAAACAAGCTTTTAATGTTGAAGGTGAAGAGTTTAAACATGTGAATGGTGAGGAGATAGAAAAGAAATATACAATTTCAGAAGTAAAATATAGACCTCCAGTTGCTAGTAGCGAAATAAAGTTTGAAGAAGGAGAAGTGATAGATCTTGAAATTATAGGTGACAGACTAATCTTAGAATTTGCTGAGGGTGATGGAGAATGATGGAGTTAGAAATAACAGGAAAAGAGGATCTATTAATAGCAAAGACTCAAGTTTTAGTAAAAAAAGATGAAACTAATTTAACAGCATTGGACATGTATGAAAATTATTGTGGTGAACTAGGAATTAATGAAAACATATCTAAAGGTAGTTTTAATGCTGACGATAGTAGTTGGTTTATTGAAACTTTATCATCAATCAAAGGAGAAATTGAATTTTCCACAGGGTTTAACTATTCATCTGAAGCAGGTTTAGGATTTTATAATACTACACCTTCTAATATATCAAGAAGGTCTATAGCAAGTTCTATTCCTAATGTAAGTAGAATGTACACAACTTTTAACTTACCACTAATATTTTTTACATTTAGACCGCCATCTCAAGATTTAAGAAGTGAAAACACAAAATGGAATGAGAATGAAAAAGGATTTTGTATTTATGCAGAGCACAGAAGATATAATAGCAGCACAGATAAATTTGCCCTGGCAATACAAGTTACAGAAAAGGAAGTTAAATTCTTTTTTCAAAAGATCAATGGAACAAGTCATCAATTATATCTTAATGTATTTGAAGGAAATGATTCTACTAATACAACACTATATAATCAATATCATTTAGCAAATTTATTTAGTGATAGTGAAAGAACAGAAGTAATTATAAATTTAGGGAAAGAGTACAAAACTTATGGAATGTTTACATATAACAAAGATGTATCAAATGTAGAGCAAGTATTAAGTAGTGAGATTTCTTGGATGCAAGAAACTCCTGAAGGAACACAAGTAATAGTATCAACTGCAGTTATTGATAAAGGAAACACTCCAGAAAGTGAAGATTGGATTTATCAACCTTTTGGAAGCACACAGATTTTATCAGTAGAAGAAGGAGCAAATCTATCAAATAAAAATCTATTTATCAAGGTAGAATTAGAGACATCCAACCCTAAAATATCACCATCTATAAATCAGATGGATTTTAAAATCATGACTTCTAATGATATGAAATATATGCAACTAATAACAGATTCATTAGAGAGATTTCATAATGTGGAAGGTGAGCTAGCGATAAAATACGATGCATCAAAGGGAAATCTAAGGGGGGCAGGAGGAAGTGTAGAAAGCTTTGAAGTTTCATTTACACCAGAAGATTTAAACCCAACCCCAAACCCTTATGTGTCCGAAAATCTGAAGATATTAGCAACAGTAAAAATACATTTTGCTAAAGTTAATTTACACTATCTAAGTCCTTTAGACCAAGGGATAATAACAGCAAGAGTATTAAATGTAAATTTAGATCTTATCCACGCCGATATAATTAATCCATAGAGGTGAATTAATATGAAGATTCAAACACGAACTAAAATACATAACCGATTTGATATTGAAGTTAGGGATGCAAAGTCAAATATGTTAAAAAACAAGGGACAAGCTGAGAATATTATTTTAGATAGAATGTATCAAAGACTTGTTAATTTTAATAATTATTTTAATAACATCGTCTTTGGACGCGGGACAGGTTCCCTTGACCCATCCAGAATAACATTATTTGATAGGATTGGAAACAAGAATGCTACAACAGAAGAAGTTATTAAAGAGTTTCCCATAAGCTCATGGACAAGGAAAATAAGGCTAGAACCTGATGAGTTTGTAGGAGAGGTAATTACTGAGGTTGGAATTAGTGATCATAGTACAAACATAAACACCCATGCCTTAATTCGCGATGCAGAGGGTAACCTTTTGAACATTACAAAAACAGACATTGATATTATCATTATATATGCAACAGTTTTTATAGAGTTAGATAATGAACATCCCGATGTGAAATTTTACGAAAATGCAATAGACAATCGGTTAATTTCATATTTAACTGGAAGTAGCTTTTCTAATCCAAATGTACTTACAGGAGATGTTGGTGAAGAAAATGCGGCTAAGGGTATTGGCAATTTAATATATTCTAAATCTATTAATAGAAGTGCAGACGTAGAAAATAGAAAGGTTACTTTTTCAACAAGATTAGGGACGGAAGAAGGAAATCACGATATTTATGAAGTTGCATTATCGGATATTTGCAGAGCAAATATAGTAAATTCTTTGATATGGAATCCCTATATGCTTGAGGACGTAGATATTGGAACAGGAGACGGAGAAACCACAGAATTTGATTTAAAGTGGTATGATGTTAACAATGTAAGTATAAAAATAAATGGACAGCTTACAAATGAATACACACTAAATAACATAGAAAAAGATCTTAATCGAGAGAAGTTTCCTTTTTGGAAGGCGGTGGACTTAACTTCTGAGATAAAAGATCTTAATATATTTTCTGGACCGTTTATTGGAATGTCAATATATGCTCAAAGTATGCCTTCAGTAATTACCAAAGTGGATCCTGCCTTTTTAGTAGGAAAAACCCTAGAGTTTGTATTAGAAGGGCAGTATTTTATGAGTCCGAGATCTGCTAGGGTCTATTTAGATGTTTCAAATGACGGGGAGGATTTTACTGAAATATATACAGATTGGAATAGTGGTAATGGTGCTGAATCGTACTTTTATACAATTGAAGAACCTTATGAATACTTAAGATTTAGATTTACTGGTTACGGTAATACAACAGGACGTATTCACTCTGTAAGCATATTAAATAATGTAAACAATAGACCGACAGTTACCTTTGATACGCCACCAGAAGAAGATGCTATTATTACAGCGGATTACAGTGTTCCGTTTATTCCTAAGACAGAGGATTACGTATTAGATGTTGATTTTGAGATTCAATTCGGAGAAAGATAGGCTAAGTGAAGAAGTTAAGCAGGTGTTTACATGAAATTAAACTTTATAGAAATACAAGAAATTGATCAGGGTGAGTATCCTGATCTTCTTCATTTTTTTAATAATGAAGCCCAAGTATTTTTTATTAAAGATGGGAGGTTATACGGAAAAATAACTGAAGTTCCTTATGGTGAATGGGATAATCGCAACTTTGAGGAAAAGAAAGATATATCTATAGATCAAAATATTAAGTATTTTGGGATAGAATCCATGAGTGGATTTGGAGCCATAGGTGCTTATAAAACTGGTAATATTCATAGACTTTTAATTTATGAATTACAGATAGATATTAGCCCCTATTTGGACAATGCAAGTATCCAATATGACATTAATAGTCCAGTATCTAATTTTGAGTTAACTATAGAAAATATTGAAAACCCAGACCCAGAAAAGAAAGGCAATATTGGAATATCTGAACATGAATCTTACCTTATTCCAGGAGCAAAAATAAACTTTAAATTAAGAATGGGAGACAGTGAAGATTATGATTTAGGTGGATTTTATATTGATCGTTCAAATTATAGAGTACTAAGTCATACTGCAAATTGCAGTGGTAGAAATTTAATAGGAAAAGCCTTAAAGGATCAATCCTTTGATGAAGGACATCTACTAAATTATAACAATATACATGAACATATTAGAGAAATTCTAATTAAAGCAGGAGTAAGTCCCTACAGTATTTCCATTCAAGCTTCAAGTGTTCAAGCAGGATATAAATTTAATCCTAGTATGGATTATCTTTGTGGAATAGAGGACATTTTGAAGAGTGAAAGCAATTGGAAAATTGAAGAGAAGGTAGATGGAACTATTATTGTGGGAAGTATTGACTATGGTGTTTTTGAGACGCGAGGTATATATCAATTTAGAAGAAATAAAGATATTTTCTCAAGAAATATAGTTAGAGACGATATGGAGTCATATCGAAGGGTTTGTGTTCATGATAGAGATTTCAAAGTCCATGTTTACAAAGAAGTCCAAACCTATCAAGGTTGGAACTTAAGAGGAAATAAAACTATATATATTCCTATCCCTGAAGGAACAAGTGAAAGTGATGCTAATACTTATGCTGAAAATATTGTAAAGCAGCTTGAATATGTTGGGAAAGTAGAAAGTTTTACAGGCCCATTTAGACCATATTTATTAGTTGGGGATGAAGCTGTTATTATCGATGATAGAGGAGGGAAAAACCTTGGATTAATTACTCAGATTAGACACAGATTTGGAAAGGGTGGCTTTTACACTGAATTTACAGTGGATAGTGGAGGAAGAATTGGCCAAGGAAGATTAACAGATTATATAGGGAAAATTACACAAGAAAAATCAAGTAATAGAATTTATGATGAAGAGTAAAAAAAATATAGCAATTACAAAGAGGTCGCCACTTAGGCGGCTTTTTTAAATGGGGGATAAATATGGAACTAAAAGAATTATGGACATATACACAAGTTATTTTTGCTGCCGTTGGGGGATGGTTGGGTTGGTTTCTTGGAGGTTATGATGGCTTTTTATATACACTTATAGTATTTGTGATTGTTGACTACATTACCGGTGTAATGTTAGCCATAATTAATAAAGAATTATCTAGTGATATAGGAGCAAGAGGTATATTAAAAAAGATACTTATATTTATTTTAGTAGGTTTAGCCCATATAATAGATACTTATATAATTGGTGACGGAAGTGCAATTCGCACAGCAGTCATCTTTTTTTATATTTCAAATGAAGGTATAAGTATTATTGAAAATACATCAAATATTGGTTTACCAATTCCACAAAAACTAAAAGATGTTCTAGCACAACTAAATAACAAGGGGGGTAAGTAAAAATGTATAAAGTCTGTTTAGATTATGGTCATGGTGGAAATGATCCCGGTGCTAAATATAAAGGAAGAAAAGAATCAGATGACAACTTATATATAGGAAGAGAAATAGCAAAAGAGTTAAGACGTCATGGTATTAAAGTAGGTGAAACTAGAACATCAGATACTACAGTTTCTTTAAATAAAAGAAGTAGTTTTTCCAATAAGGGTAATTATGACTACTTTATATCAATACATAGAAATGCCTTTAAACCTGAAGTAGCTTCAGGAGTTGAGACTTATATATTTAATAGAGCTAGTAAAGAGTCAAAAGAACTAGCAGCTAAAATTCAAAATGCATTAACAGATATAGGTTTTATAAATCGCGGAGTTAATACAGCAAACTTTCATGTATTAAGAGAAACAAAAGCACCTGCAGTTTTAATAGAAATAGGTTTTCTTGATAATAAAAATGATAATTACCTTTTTGACAGTAGGAGAGAAGAAATAACAACAGGTATTACTAAAGCTATATTAGATCAACTAGGAATAACATATGTAGAGGAAGATAAAGAATTAATAGATGCTGTAAATATATTAGTTGATAAAAATATTATTAACTCCCCTCAATATTGGATTGATAATGCAAGAAAAGATAAAACAGTCAAAGGAGAATATGCTGCAATTCTTATAAAAAGGATAGCTTTATTAAGCAATACATAGCTTGACTTCTATTAAATCCAGAGTGATATATGTTACTACCAATATAATAGAAGGTGGTGGTTTCTTGAGGGTTAGAGTAATTGAGCCTAAAGAGAAAACTTTAAAAAAAAGAAAAACATGTGCTTATGCTAGGGTATCTACTGATAGCGAAAAACAAGGTGAATCCCTAGAAAATCAAGTAAGTTATTATGAAAACCTAATTACAAGTAATCCCAAATATGAGTTTATTGGAGTATTTGCTGATCAAGGAATAACAGGTACAACTGAAAACAGACCAGAGTTTCAAAAAATGCTTGAGTTTTGTAGGCAAGGTAAAATCGATTTAATTATAACTAAATCAATATCAAGGTTTGCTAGAAATACAACGGTAATGCTTCAAACAGTAAGAGAACTAAAAGAAATCGGGGTTGAAGTAAGGTTTGAAAAAGAAAATATAAATACATTATCAGGGGACGGTGAGTTGATGCTTACCGTCCTTTCTTCATTTGCAGAAGAAGAAAGCCGGAGTGTAAGTGAAAATATAAAATGGCGCTATCATAAAAAGTTTAAAAATGGTGAATTAGTTATTAATACAAATCGCTTTCTTGGTTATGACAAAGATGAAAATGGAGATTTAATTATAAATGAAAAAGAAGCTTCTATAGTAAGACGTATATTTCAAGAATATTTATCAGGAAAAGGAACATTTAAAATAGCAAAACTATTTAATCAAGAGGGGATACCTACAGTTACAGGCTCAAAGTGGAATGAGACAACTATTCTTGCAGTTTTAAAAAACGAAAAGTATAAAGGTGATGCTATTTTACAAAAAACCTTTATTATGAACCACTTAAATAAACTTAAAAAGAAAAACATTGGTCAACTAGATAGTTATTATATAGAAGAAAACCATCCAGTTATTATTCCAAAAGAAATGTGGGATAAAGTTCAGAATGAGATTAAAAATAGAGCTGAAGCTAAAGGTATTTATGCAGGTACAAACAAGTATCAAAACAGGTATCAATTAACTGGATTGCTTTATTGTAATAAATGTAAAGCTACATTAAGACGTAGAACCTGGAATAGCAAACATGCATGTAGAAAAATCGTATGGCAATGCAGCAATTATATAAAGAATGGCAAAGATGCTTGTACTGGTATCAGTATTGATGATGAAACAATCTCTAAAGTTAATATACAAGAACCTACTTTTGTTGAGGAGGTAATCAAGAATGGCAAAAAACATTACAGTTATACCCGCAAAGGCGAACAGGACAAATCTAGCTCAGGAATTAACAACACAGAAAAAGAAAATGGCAGCTTACTGCAGGGTATCAACCGACCAATTAGAACAGTTATCAAGCTATGAAGCTCAGGTTAATTACTATACCACATACATAGATGGCCACCCAGATTATGAACTAGCAAGTATATATGCTGATGAAGGTATTTCAGCAACTAACACTAAAAAGCGAGAACAGTTTAATAAAATGATTGAGGATTGTAAGCAAGGAAAAATAGATATGATAATAACCAAATCTATATCTAGGTTTGCAAGAAATACATTAGATTGTCTTAACTATGTAAGGTTACTTAAGGATTTAGGTGTTGGAGTTATATTTGAAAAAGAGAATATAAATACATTAGATAGCAAGGGTGAGGTGCTTTTAAGCATTTTAAGTTCACTTGCTCAAGATGAAAGCAGATCTATATCAGAAAATTCAACTTGGGGAATTCGCAGACGATTTGAGCAAGGAAGAGTAACTGTTAATCACAACAAGTTTCTAGGTTACGATAAAGATGAAAATGGTGATCTTATTATTAATGCAGAACAAGCTAAAATAGTTAGGCGGATTTATACTGAGTTTCTAGAGGGAAAAGGTGCTAACCGTATAGCTAAGGATCTTGAAACTGATGGAGTTTTAAATTGGAATGGTTCGACTAAGTGGTATGAAAGTAGTATCAGAAAAATGCTTAGTAATGAGAAATATAAAGGTGATGCTCTGCTTCAAAAGACCTATACAGTAGATTTTTTAAGTAAGAAGCGAATGAATAACAATGGTCAAGTTCCACAGTATTATGTTGAGGATAGCCACCCAGTAATTATTGATAAGGATACTTGGGAAGCAGTACAGCTTGAAATGGATAGGAGAAAGGCATTTGCAGCTTTGCATGGAATACAAAAAGTTGATTATGCAACCATAGATAATCCATTTGCAGGCAGGGTTATATGTGGTAATTGTGGCAAGACATATGGCAGGAAAGTATGGAACTCTACTAACCAGCAATTGCGTAGGTTTATATGGCGTTGTAATGTTAGGTATTTAGCAAAAGGCCAAAAGGGCTGCGTGAGCAAGCATATAGATGATAAAGTTTTATATGAAGCTTTTGTAAGTGTTTTTAATGTGATAGTTGAAAATAAGGATGAATTTATTGAAAAGTGGGAGGAGTTACTTAATTGTGATGATGTTTTAAAGGTTATTGTAGCTAAAAGATTTATTAAGACTTTTTCTAAGGCAGAAATAATTAAGCAGTTTGATATTGATTTGTACTTTAAACTGGTTGAAAAGATAACAGTTTATGATGGGGGTGTTATTTAGCACATTAAACTATACAAAACCCCTTACTTTATTTGCAAATTACAACTAATAAAAGTGATGTTAAAGCCATAATAATTTGCTAAACTTTTTGCAGATTATTATGGAGGTAATAATATTGCAAATTATATGGACAAAGGCAAATAAAATTTCAAAGTATATAAAAACTACAGTAAATAATACTTTTCCTCATATTTTAGAATGTCCTTGCTGTAAAGCTAGGATTAAGTTATATAGGCATGGGTATTACTATAGAAATGTCATTTATTATAAGAAGGAATACCAGATAAAAATCTGTAGGTACTATTGTCGCTCTTGCAAGAAAACCACTTCTTTAATCCCAAGTTTCCTACTACCATATTTTCAGCATTCTCGCCCACTTATATTAAAAGAACTTAATAAAATTTTTAGTAAACTTCCCACAAGATTATCAAGGCAACAAGCAGCCTTTTATAAAGCTAGATTTTTAAGGAATATGAATGCTTTAATAGTTGCATTAAGAGAGAAGCAGCAATTGTATGGCATTTCTAGAGATGAAAATAAAAAAGCCATTCAGTTATTAAAATATTTAACCCCTCCGCCAAGAGAAACAACCTTAAAAGGTCATTATGATCAAATAATTAATAACTTTATGGCACTTTCATTTTAACATTTTTAAGAAGTTTTTAAACAATTTTTTTATTCCACAAACCTTTTGCCTAGCTTTATATAGGTATTTACTAATAAAATATATTTAATTAGGTTAACCGGTTAACCTCCAATAATAACTGGAGGTGTTTAAATGGCTATTACAGAAGAACAAAAACTACAAATAGCTCTATTTCGCTTTTCTCTTGTTGCTCCAATTCTTAATAATCAAATTGAAGATATTAGTGAGTATTTAGAGACATTAGCATCACAAGTCCATGATGTCCCTTATTACGGTAAAAGAGAGTATAATGCTAAAACAATTCGGATCTGGTTTTATGATTACAAAAAAGGCGGCTTAGATGCACTGAAACCTAAAGGCAGAAAAGACAAGGGCTCTTCTAGAGTTATTTCTTCATCTTTAGGTGAAAAGATAATATCCTATAGACAAGAAAACCCTAGTATTAGTGTAATGCTACTTTATGAACAGATGGTTAAAGATGGCTTGTTTTTACGTTCACAGATATCTTATCATTCAGTTTACCGTTTTCTTGCTAAAAGAAATTTAGCTAAACCTTTAGTAGAACAATCATCTTCTAAGGTTAGAAAAAAATTTGCTTATGATGAAGTTAATCACCTATGGCAAGGCGATATGATGGTTGGACCTTATCTTTATGTTAATGGAAAAAGAAAACCTACTTATCTTTTTGCATTTATTGATGATTGTTCAAGACTTGTTACTTTTGCTAGATTTGATGTAGAGCAAAATTTTGAGAGTATGAAGAGTATATATGTTGAGGCTTTACTTAGAAGGGGTATTCCTCAAGTAGTTTATCTTGATAATGCTAAGGTTTATCGCTCTACTCTATTTCATGAAGCATGCGCTAGAATGGGAACTGCTATTTCACATACCGAGCCGTATGATGCTGCTAGTAAAGGGAAAATAGAAAGATTTTTTCGCACTGTAAGAGATAGGTTTTTACCGTTAATCCCTAAAAAGCCGTCTTCTTTAGAAGAACTTAATAACGCTTTTTTAAGATGGTTAGAAGAGGATTATCACAGGCGCATACATTCTGCTTTGAAAATTTCACCTCTTGATAAGTATATGTCCCAGGCAAGCAAAATCAAGGTGGTTGATGACCCTTTATGGGTTAATAATCTATTTTTAAAAAGAGAGAAACGCAAGGTGAATAATGATTCTACTATTTCTCTTTACAATCAGTTTTATGAGGTCTCTTCTATTTTTATAGGTAAACGTGTTGAAGTAAGATTTGATCCTAAAAATATGGATAAGGTAATGGTATATGAAAATGATGAGTTTTTAGAATATGGTAAGTTAGTATCTTTAGCTGATAATGCTATTATTAAACGTGACTATTCTCTAGATAACCCAGAACAGAAGCTTTCTTTTCATCAGGCTTCAACGCAAAAGGGGGATAGTTAATTATGTTTAAAAGTTTTTATTCTTTATCTTCTAAACCTTTTAGTAAAGAAATTAATTCTAAGAATATGTTTACTTCTAATTCTTACAATGAATTAACTGCTAGACTTAATTATTTAAAAGATAATCGTGGAATTGGCATGATAGTAGGTGAAGCAGGTTCAGGGAAAACATCAGGATTAAGATCTTTTACCACTTCTCTTAATCCTGCTTTATACAAGACTGTATATTTCCCTTTATCTACTGTTACTGTTAATGATTTTTATAGAGGCTTAGCTTATAGTCTTGATTTAGAACCTGCTTCTAGAAAAATTGATCTTTTTAAACAAATTCAAGAGGCTATTTTAAGCTTTTACCATAATAAAAAGATTACACCTTTTATTGTTTTAGATGAATTACAATTTGCAACTTCAAGCTTTTTAAGTGATTTACATATGCTATTTAATTTCTCTATGGATGCAGAAAATCCTTTTATTCTTATACTGTGTGGTATGCCATCTTTAAGTATGAAGTTATCACTAGGACATCATCAACCATTAAACCAAAGGCTTATTATGCGATACAAAATGCAAGCTTTGTCTAGAGAAGAAATTAAAGCTTATATTGAACACCAAATGACTTTAGCTGGATCTAGTTATCCTATATTTTCAGATGCAGCAATTGAAGCAATTACTTCTGTAAGTCGTGGATGGCCACGTTTGATTAATAGCCTAGCGACTAATAGTCTAGTTTTTGGTTGTCAAAAGGGACTAAAGTATATTGATGACGAGGCAGTTCGATTAGCTGCAATAGATTTAGGTATGTAATATATTTTTTTGCCGGTCTTTGTACCGGCTTTTTTAATTGTTTTAATTTGCAAAACTTTGGTTTTTAAAGAATTTTAATCTGCTAATTTTGCAGATTAAAACGGATTTTATTTATTTTTAATGTGCTAAAGTGTGGTTAGTTTATTGTGCAAAACAACAGGGGGAATAGTTGTTTTTAGTTTGCTTGATGGAAGTGAAGTTGAGTGCGAGGTTGAATAATATAGAAATCAGTTGAATGATTAATTATGTCTTAAAGCTATTAGTGAAATTATAATAATGGAAAAGAAGGGATTTTTTAGTTTTTGAAGAAAAAAAATAATTAACTACCTAATAGTGTAAAATTAATAGTTTGCTAATTTGAATGGAATATAAACTGTTCACGAGATGAGGATGATTAGTGTGAATATATTTGAGAATCTACAACCAAAGAATCTTATAAATTCCATACCGTGTTTTAAATCCCAATACCCTGATTTGCTTAATCTAGATAATGAATATTTAAAAAATCAATTACTAATATCTGAAGATAATAATAATATTATAAAATTAGCTCGCGGCGAGGGTAGAAGATTAATTCTCAAATCAATAATTAATTCTCCTGAAATAATTTTTGATTGGGGACAAAAATCCATGCACGCTTTTTTTGAAAGCTCTGAAGTTAGAGAATTTTTGGAACCGGACGTAGTAAATAAAGAAATGCTATTTAGACTGCTTAATTTGTATGAAGAAGAAATTTCATATCATTGCAGAAAATATTTAAAAAATAATAAGGCAGAATCACAAGAAGTTATAGATAAAATTAGAGAAAAAATTATAGATACTGATTTGTATGATGATTTACTTCTTATTAAAGAGTGGTTAGGTTTTGCTTTACATACAGGTGGTAATAAGAAGTTTAGTGCAATAAGTCCATGGGTTTCAACATCTATGGGGAATAACAGATATAAGAATGCATATCTTTATGGCGTTGGGAACCTAAGATTTCCAGAGTCTATAAATAAAATACAGAATAAAGCATTTGTTATTTTAGATTATTGGGAGCTTGTTTCTGAAGAAAACCATACTTATAGAAATGCAGATTATGTAAGAAACGAACTAAAAAGGATGGGAGTAAATTGGTACCGAAATATTCATAATGAAGTTATGGTTAAATATGCACTTTTCCCTCATCAAATTATAGGATATTATTATTTTGAAAATGATGAATTACAATACTATTTTATTAACCATCATTATTTAAGAGAATGGAAAAATAATGAAAACTTTAAGATTGGTGATTTTGTATATATTAATCAAGCAAATGTTGATTTCCCAAGTAGTAATCCATATAGAATGATATATTTAAAACAAGGTAGTCATTTTTCTATATTTAATAGAAGGTAGTGGGAGGGTATCAAGACACGTTTTGACAAATAATGGTTTGGCCATGTACGTATAGCGATTTGATAAACCAAATATAGTATAGTAATAAAGTAAACATAATAAAAAGTTAATTATTAGTAAAACAAACTGATTGAGTTGTAAAGTATAGCTCAATCAGTTTGTTTGTTGTTATTGTAGGAAATAAACGTATATTAGTTTGGTTAAAAGCAAATAAATGTATATAAAACACCTAGGAGAGATGCTGATATGAAATATACATTAAACACTGATATATTTGATAAAAATTTAAGTCAAGAATTAAACAATGTGATAGAAACACGTAAAGATAGTTTTGTTAATGGAATGGTATATAAGTTGACAGTGAGCTTTCATGTAGATTTGTTGCACGATCAAAGGTTTGAGGACTTTGTTGTGCCTATTAAGAGTAATACTAATAAAAACAAGAAAAAAGATATAATTAATGAATTATTAAGTTTTCAGTTAAAAGAATTAGAGCAGGTTCTTAATAATAATGGTATTGAAATTTATAATGCAACAATTCAAGGAAATTATTTAGAAGCAATTAATATTATAAAAATTCAAATATCTGAGGATACATCTGAACCTACTTTTACGGGTAGAGGTAAAAATAAAAGAAGAATGAAATGTTTTTCAATAATACCTAGCATTCCATATATACAAGATAAAAGTTCAAATATACTCTCTGAGATATATGCAAAGAGAATTTATGATGAAATATTAGATAAACAGAACAAGGTAATTGATTGAGCATTACAAGACATACAAAAATAATAAGTAGTCGACAATTATATACTTAACTCAAAGCCACAATTGTTTAATGCAATAGTGGTTTATTTTTATACATAGACACTATATGTCTAAGAGTATTAGGTATTATTGTATTAACAACATTAGGAAGTGATACAATGTTTGATTTTTTACTTTTAGATAGAACTATATTTGTTTTCACAAGAACTGCTATTATATTAGGCCTTATAAGTATCTTAATAACTTTTATGAAGATAGAGTTAATAAACTGGGATAAACAATTAATGATGTTATTTATTGTTGGGTTTTTATTAATTACTATTTCTATATTATCTAGTCAGGTTATGGAGGGAGTAAGTTATAAAAATGTATTAGAATTTCTTCTAGCTAGTGGTATTATTCTTTTAGCTATTTCAGTTAACAAAGCATTAAAAAAACTAGCTTATATTGCAACCTATGATTCATTAACTGGTATTTACAACAAAAACAACTTGAAAAGAATCTTAAAGAAATGTGTTAAAAAAGCCAAAAAAGATAATTCATCTTTATCAGTGATTTTCATGGATATTAATAACTTTAAAAATGTTAACGATAACCTTGGTCATGAGATAGGGGATAAGTTTTTACAAAAGTTAGTTAAAACAATTAAAAGTAATATAAGAAAAAGAGATTTATTTATTAGATATGGAGGAGATGAATTTATACTAATCTTACCTGATACAAATATCATAGACGCTAAAGAAATTGAAGAAAGAATAGTTACTGCTCTAAATAACTCTGAATTATCTGTATATGGTGTTAGTTTAGGTATTGGAATAGCCAACTATCCAGAAGATACTTATGATATTGAAGAATTAATTAGTTTTGCAGATAGAAGGATGTATCAGAACAAACAACAAATAAAAAATTAGGAAATATTCACTTACAATAAACAGGAAAATAAAACCTTTACATCAAATATTAGAGAATAATACATATTATGACATGAGGTATAAAATATGCGAGATTTTAAAGAAAGCTCAGCTAATAAGTCTTTTAGAATCATATCTTTGTTTGAAAAGCTATGTCAGGGAGAAGTAATTAATAAAAAGGAAACAGCTATTAAGTATCAAGTAAACGAGAGAACTATTCAAAGAGATTTAGAAGAATTAAGGGCTTATTTTAGTGAGAACTATATTAGCGATAAACCAGTTGAACTTATATATAGCAATAGTAAGAAAGGTTATATTTTAGATAAGCATGACAACTACTGGCTATTACCAGATGAGATTTTAGCTATGAGCAGGATTTTACTTGAAAGTAGAGCTTTCCCCAAACAAGATTTAGAAGATATAGTGAACAAAATAATTATTCAATGTGAACCTACCAAAAGAAAACAAATCACAGAAATTATATCAAATGAATTATTTCACTACATACCAGTTAAACACGGCAAATCTATTTTTAATATTCTATGGGATATAAGTATTGCTATAAAAAAACAAAAAGCTATTAGTATAGAATATTCAAGTTTAGCAAGTACAACCGCAGCTAAACGCAATTTGCAACCAGTAGGGATAGTATTTTCAGAATATTACTTTTATCTAATAGCATATTTTGATGAACATATATACGAATTTCCAACAATTTATAGGATAGACAGGATTAAAGATTATACGATAAAGGATGAACATTTTCATATACCATATTGTGATCGCTTTGAAGAAGGTGAATTTAGAAAAAGAGTTCAGTTTATGCAGACCGGTAAACTTCTTAAAATTAAATTTAAGTACTGGGGAAAATCAATAGAAGCTATTTTAGACCGGCTTCCTACGGCTAAAGTAATTGAACAGTATGAAGAAGGTAAATACATTTTGGAAGCAGAGGTTTTTGGGCAGGGAATTAAGATGTGGTTTTTAAGCCAGGGTGACTGTTTAGAGGTATTAGAACCAAAGGAGTTTAGGGAGGAAATGAAGGAGACAACTTTCAAGATGAAACAACTTTATAAATAGTTTAGAAAAAACTATAGATAATATACAACATGGACATGTATTGTCTATGTTGCAATACTAAAATAAAGACAAACATTTATTTATTAAATAAAGGAAGTTAATTTAAACAAGAAATTTTACACTTTACTCTTTGTAATAATTAGTAATAGTAAAGTTAATGTTGAGCCATACACATAAGCAAGCTTATTAAACTAGATGCTGCGGGGTGAATTATATTGTTTATAGTCCAAGATAAATATGGAACCAGAATATCAGCTTTGGACGATAATGTTAGTAAGCTTAAGACTATGTCTAAGAATGGAGAACTTTTTTGTCCTGAATGTAATAGCAGTATGATTTTTCGAGCTGGGGAAAAAAAGATTAAACACTTTGCGCATAAATCCGAATGTAGTTACCTATATCATGAGCCAGAAACACTAGAACATCAAAAAGGGAAGTTGTTGATCAAGCAACACTTTGAAAAACTATATCCTGAAGCACAAGTTGAATTAGAATATAGTATAAAGCAAACAAACCAGCGTTCAGATATTGCTATTATTCATTCAAATGGAGAAATTTGGGCAGTTGAAATTCAATGTTCTAAGATTTCTAATCAAGTATGGTTGGATAGACATTTGTTATATGAAAAAGCGGGAGTTAAGGACATATGGATTTTTGGCGGTTCTATGCACTCCTATGGTAGAACAGAAAATCAAAATGATTACGAAAAACATAAATTATGCTCTTTTGAAAAGGAAGTTTATTCTGCATATGAAGGTATTTATTACCTCAACCCTGATACTGAAATAATAAGGATTTTATATAAAAAAGAATCTTATTACCACTCTGATACTGTTATTATCTGTGATGAAATTATCTGTGAATTTAAAGATGTATACATTTTTAAAGATATGCTAATAACCAAAGAGAAACATACAAAGTTAATTGAGTTAGAAAAAGAAAAGGCTAAAGCAAAAGAAGAACAACTTCGTTATGAACAAGAGCAGAAACGCAAACAAATGGAAAAAGAGAAAAAAGCAAAAACTTACATTCATGATATTAAGGAGGAACGGTTACAAGCTACAAAATTAATGACTGAAAAGGAAAAAAAACAATTTAAAGTTATCTGCAATAAACTGAGGTTTAATGAAAATAACTTTCCACCGATTTTACACATTGATACTGAATGTTCAGATTTAATTGCTACACCGCCTTATTTATGGCAACTCTGGATTTATGATAATTTTATATATAAAAAAATATCCAAGCAAGAAAAAGTTTGGGTACCTAAAGTTTATGAAGAATTTAAATCTATGGTTAATAAGGGCATATTCAGAGTTAAGTATGTATCTAGAAATGAGAATAGGCATTACTCATTTGCAATTTATAATTTTTTTGAACATCTTTCCGAAATTGGAGTAACACAGCAAATTAGTTTTTATGATAGTAAGTACCACAGAATAATTTGTGATGAGCTGCCTATTTACAATGATTTGGAGGACAATGCGATACTTAGTAAAGCATTATCAGAGTATGCTGATGATGAATCCTATAATTCATTGGAGAACTTTAATGAACTTTTAAGACAAAAATCTCTAAAATCTACAAAAATAATAGAAGAGACTAAAAATAACATTAAGTTTTTGCCCTATTTGGTTTATTTAATAGAACAAAAACAAGAGTTAGTTAATGAATGGGAATTAAATTTTCTTAGAAATCAGTTAAAACTTTTTCAAAAAGGTAAGATGCTTACAGATAAACAGATTAGTATAGTTATTAAGATAAAATTGAGAATTGAAAAACAATTAAATATTTCTTTGGATTTAGCAAATTACGAGAACATGCACTCTACCTCCCAGACACTAGACAGATTCAGGTTATACTAATAGAAAATTATTTATGCTTACCATTGCACTAGCTATTTTTTTAGTAAATGGTGAAATGATTGATCAGGGTAGTAGCTGTATCTCTATTCTTTGTTAGTTAGAATTAGCAGTACCAGTTGATTACGATGGTAACGAGGGGTATTACTATAATTAAGTAACAAATTTATAAAGTGCCCCATTAAAAAAACAAGTGTCAATGAAAGGCGAATATCTCATATTGGCGATTTGCATAGTTATTTATGGGAGATAAGGATTTTAAGAAAAGCTTTTTAAACAGTATGTTTGATACATTTGATGATGTGCATCGTTACTTTGTGCCAGAAGTTAATAGCGGTAGTGAAGACCTTATATCAATAGTAGATGACTTAAAGGAAGCGGGATTTAGATTAGTTTAAATTAATAAAGGTTATTAAAATAGCTATTGTTTAAGATTAAAGAGTCTAGTGTAACCTTATTTTAAAACTAAACTAAAAAAATTATTTTTAGGAGGGGAATAGAAATCATGAAAGAGAACATTTCATTATTTAATATAGAAGAAAACCAAGATGAAAATTTATTTGATGACCCTTCTACCAATTCTAAAAAAATTGATGTGGTACAGATGGAGTTTGTAGAAGCGAAACAATTAAATTGGGATGAACTGTTTTCTGGATATGATAGACTTTATGCAATTACATATTCCTCTGGTATAGGGTTTATATCTGATTTGCTTCAGCATTTTAAATACGCAGAAATAATATTTGGTTTTGAAGGTGTAATGACCTATAGTTTACAAGAAATAATGGCATATCAACTTAAAACAATTGAGAGGATACGAACAACTTCTAATAAAAAAAAGGTTGATATAATAAGCAAAATTGACAATCAAGAATTAAAAATGTTTGTAGCACGTAAACAGTTATCGCATGAGAAAATATATCTATTGGAATCAGACAACGGAAAAAAACGTGTAATTATGGGTTCGGCAAATATGTCTAATGCAGCTTTTTCTGGACAACAGCGAGAAAACATTTGCTACATAGATGGAGAGCGTGCTTTTGAGTGGTACAAAGAAAGTTTTGATGATTTTAAAGAAACTAGTTCAGATGATATATCTGTATCTGCATTGAAATTAGGTAACGATGGAGATAATCTTAATGAAATTCCTGTTATGGAAACAGTAAAAACAAAAAAGGCTATGATAATTGAACCAAAGCCAGAATTAAAAGATGAAATTAAGTTTGTTTTAGATGTAAATAATTTGGTGAACAAACTAACACCTTTTATGCCCAAAGCTGATAAAAAGGGAAAAATTATATTAACACCTGAGAATGTAATACATACAAGAAAAAGAGTTGTAGATGCAAATATAAAAGAGAAAGAATTACGTAATGAATACCCACAATTAGTTATAGATATTTTTCTTGGTCAAGTTAGTTTAAATGATAATGTTGTTGATTTGAATCCTACAAAAGAGGAAATTAGAAATGATGTTGATTTATTTTTGGAATATATGGACGGTTATAAAAAATTTCATGGTGATGTAATAGGTATGCAATTAAATTACTATGCCTTTGCAAATTGGTTCTTCACAACACCATTTATGGCTATTATGCGAAACATGGCTGTTAAATATAACCACAACTTACTTCCTTATCCTGTATTTGGCTTAGTATATGGTAAGAGTAAAGCAGGTAAGACAAGCTTTTTAGAAACTTTATTAAAAATGATGATAGGGCAAAAAACTAAAATTGCTGCTTCAGATTTTACACGTTCTACAATAGATGGATTAAAAAGATCAGTTAAAGGTGCTCCTATTATTGTGGATGACCTAACTCAGGCAAGGTTTAGCCAACATGCTATAGAAACAATAAAAAACGATGATTTTGGTATTGTTGATAATATTAATACGTATCCAGCGGTTGTTATAAGTGCTAATGAAGATGTTAAGGCAGTAGCACCAGAAGTAACAAGGAGAACAATACTTTGTCATGTTCAAGCAGGATTAAAGAATACAGAATTAATGAAAACCGGTGTTGTGAGAAGAATCCAAAAGAATATCGGTACAGCATTTTATCGCGAGTATCTCCGAAGAATGATGTCCGAAATGCCAAATTTAATTGATGTTCTCAAGGAGGAGGAGGGTGAAGGGGCACCAGATATCTTACATATATCCTCAAAAATTGTTTATGAGATTATTTCAGAATATGCTACAAGAGAGCTACCTGATTATATTCGCTTGTTATCACTAGATGATTATTTTAGTGAAAAAGTAACTGCATCTCAAGCGCTTAAGAATATTCGAACAGCGTGGCAGTTAAATAGAAAGGCTTTTGAAGTAAACAAGAAATATTCTCAATTAACTTTTAATGCAGGGGCAACATGGGAAGCTGACCGCATTATTAAAGAACTTCCTGAGGATTTAGAGGCACGTAAATCAAACACATTAGTAATAATGAACTTAGATAAAGCGGTAGATTTTTTCAATATTGACTTTAAAAAGAATAGTTTTATGAAGTTTTTTAATAGGTAAAGGTTTTATCATAATTAAATCTATAAAAATGTCTAAAGAACGTTAAACTTTAGCAAATAAAAATGAGTAATTAAATTCTATGGGAGGGGTTTACTAATATGGATTTTAAAAATAAAATAATTGAAATTTATCAAAAGATGTTAGCGGAAGACAAATTTCTTCCAGAAGACAGACTAAAAGAAGGCTATGAAATATTTAAGGACAAATTTGCTCCTGCTAAATTAAAAAATTTAGATGGAGAAATATTACTTGAAACAATCTTTAATCACGGAAATAGAGATAGTCTAGTGTATTGGCTAGAATTTAAAAATGATGATGAACTTCAAACAAATAGATATGGAGGAATTGGTGGCGGGAGTGCCTTAAAATTTGGTATTTATAAAAGAAAAGAGGACGGAAAATGGATAACAGGTAGCTCAAAAGATATGCGAGAACTTGACCTAGAAGAAGCAATCATTGTTGCAAGGGAACGACGTGATTTATTGGTAAAAGGAGCAGAACTTATTAGTTTAATAGGGGATAATTATGAAGATGAAACATATCTAAAATTACAAGAGAAAATCGATAAAGAATTAGATAATTTAGGAAATTTAGGTTGGGTACATAAATATTATCATATGATTTACCCAGATAAAATAGATGACTTCCATTCTGTTGAGTGGCAAAATTTTTATTTAATTAAGATGCATGAAAAACCTTTAAAACCATATGGTAGATATGCCTTAGCTGGGCAATATATGAGATTAGCAACTCAACTAAATATGCCAATAAATTATTTTACCGGAGTTTTAATGAAGTTATTTGGTTCACCTCATAATTATTGGAGAATAGGCACAACTGACGATAGTCAAAGCTATTGGGCACAAATGCTTAAAGATGGTTATGTATCAATAGGGTGGCCTAAACTAGGAGATCTTAATAATCTTGAAAATATGAGTAATAAAGAAGCAAAGGAATATCTGAAAAATCAACTTTCAGAAAAGTATCCCAATACTCCACAAGCTATCGGTAGAACAGCAAATCAGATACTATCATTTTATAAAGATATAAAAAAAGAAGATATAGTTATAGCAGCTGAAGGGCAAAAAATACTAGGTATAGGAAGAGTAATAGGAGATTATGAATATAAAGAGGGGCTATCATTTCCACACTGTCTAAATGTTAGGTGGTTTATAAATGTTAATGAAAAACTGCCAAATCCTAGTGAAGGTCTTATGACAACCGTTAATCAATATAAAAATTATGACAATCTTATAGCAATTGAAGGGCTAATGAATAGTGCAGAACCTATTAAAGAATTCCCACAACAACCTCAGAGAACACTTGAAAGTTTGAGTGGAATCATCAAAAGAATTGAAGAAATACTTCAAAGAAAAAATCAAGTTATTATTTATGGGCCTCCTGGAACGGGAAAAACATATTGGGCGGAAAAAGCATGTCTTGAACTTGCAGCTAGAAAAGCTTTTAGAAAAACTTATGCGGAGACAAATGATGATGAAAAAGCGTATTTACTAGGTGATGGAAAATCAAAAGGAGTTGTTAGATTCTGTTGTTTTCATCCGTCATATGGTTACGAAGATTTTATTGAAGGAATTAAACCAAGTATATCAAATGGTCAAACTGTTTTTAGTTTGAAGGATGGTATATTCAAAAATATCTGTCAAGAGGCCGTAAACAACAGTGATAAAAATTACTACCTAATCATAGATGAGATAAATAGGGGTGACATATCAAGAATATTTGGAGAGTTGATTACTATTATTGAAACAGGTAAAAGAGGAAAGGAAATGATATTACCTTTATCTGGTGATTCATTTAGTGTTCCTGAAAATGTTTTTATTGTTGGTACTATGAATACTGCAGATAGATCCATAGCTTTATTAGATGTTGCATTGCGAAGAAGATTTGGCTTTTTTGAACTTATGCCAGATTATAGTCTATTATCAGAAATAACAATCGAAAACCTGCCAATGGGACTATGGCTTTCAGAATTAAATAAAAGAGTAGTTGAGCACGTTGGGCGTGATGCTCGTAATCTCCAAATTGGGCACTCATACTTTATGGAAAAAGACCATCCTATTAAGGATTTTGATAAACTTCGGAAAGTTATTCAAGAAGATGTAATTCCATTAATTGAGGAATACTGCTATGGAGATTACCATACGATATCTAAGATAATTGGTAGTCGATTTGTTAACACATCAACTCAAGAAATCAATCATGATTTATTTAAGTTTACAAATAAATCGGAATTAATATCAGCTCTTCTAGAACCGAAACCTGAAATAGCTACATCATCATCTGTAAAGCAAGAAGAAAATGATGAAGATGATTACGAAATAGACAATGAAGACATTGGTGGAGTGCAGGAATCATGAATAGATTAACCATAAATATAAAAGAGTGGGAAGAAATCTTACCGGAAAAGGGAAACCTCTTATATAACAGATTTTTAGAAGATGAGCCTTCTAGACGTACTGTAGAAATTTTGAATAATAAAGGAATCTTGAACATCGTTGAATTGAAAAATGGTATTAAGATTTTATCAAATTCTTATGTTGGTAAAATTAATATTGGAGAACTTCAAATAAACATTCATCCCAAAATTGATGGTATGCCCCTTTACAAATTACTTAAGTATGCTTATGGGCTTCGAGATTTTAATATATTTGAAAGTGCTATACACGATATAGATTCATTCCCATTTTATGATCTTCTTATCTATCAGCTATATGCAGAAATTAATGAACTAGTATATAGGGGGCTTAATAAAAAGTATAAGAAAAATGAGGCGGATTTAGAATCGCCAAGGGGGCGAATAAATTTTAATAAGTTAACTATGCGTTCTGCTTCTATTAGTGCAACACTTCCTTGTACCTATTTTGCAAGAAGTGAAAACAATGATTTAAACCAGGTGCTTTTAGCAGGTCTGCATTTAGCTCTTGATTTAACAGAGGATTTAAACATTAAAATGCAACTTCACAGACTTTGTAAAATCATGGGTGATGAAATTACCCATATAGAATTAAACAGAACTATATTAAATAAAACAATAAAAAGTATTAATCGGTTAAGTGAGCATTATAGGCCTGCACTAGAACTAATAAATATTTTATTTGAATCAAAAGGTATTCAACTTGAAGATGGAACTTCTTATATGAAATTAAATGGCTTCTTTTTTGATATGAACATGTTCTTCCAATCTTTATTGTCAAAACTTATGAAAGAGTTTTTAAACGGCTACATAATAAGAGATGAATATACACTACATGAATTATTTTCTTATACTCCGGGATACAACCCAAAAAGCAATACTGCACCAAAACCACGTCCAGATTATGCAGTTATAAAGGGAAGCAAAGTAGTATGTTTACTCGATGCAAAATACAGAGATCTATGGGAGACAAAGCTTCCGAGCGGTTGGCTATATCAGCTATCAATATATGCTGTAAGTGGAATTGGAAATAATAATTCTAAAATACTATATCCGTCAATGTCTAAAGCAGCGAAATTACAGAAAATTGATATTAAGAACCCTGTTAATGGAAATAAATATGCAGAGGTTATGATTCAACCAGTTTCATTACACCAAGTAGCTGAATTTATTGATTTACCTAGTAGGGAAAAATACAAGGCTGAAGAGTATATTAAAAATATTGTTTTTGGCAGTTAAATACAAGGCAAAAAGCAATATCTAGTTATATAGTAATAATTTTAATTTAATAAGTATTGCTCATTAAACTCCTTGACAAGTAATTATTATGAAGCGATGAATACGAGTCAAGGAGTTGATGTGATAATGACAGAAGAACAAAAATATCAAATCAGGGTTATGCGAAACCAAGGTCAAGGATACAAAAAAATAGCGGCAAATCTTTGTTTATCACGTGATGTTGTCAGAGGTTATTGTAAAAGGAATGGAATAAATGGCTTTGGAGCTGACTTGGCAGAACAACATAATTTGAATTTGATAAATGAAAAGACATATGTATACTGTTTGCAATGTGATTCAAAACTGGTCCAATCTAAAAGAGGTAAAAAGAAAAAATACTGTTCCATTGATTGCAAAAGAGATTGGGAAAAGAATAATCGAAAAGTATATAAATTATGGTGTCAATACTGTAGAAAACAATATATATCGCAAAGCAATAACAGTAAATTTTGTAGTAACGATTGTTATGTTAGAAATAGGTTCTTTAAAGAAGAAGATGGAGCTGAAATATTAGGTAAAATCTTAAAGCGAAAAAGTGTTGAGTTTATACCCAAGTGGCTAGAAGAATTATTGCTTTCATATCTAAAGGATTACTAAAAAAATGGGGGTATGCTGTTATATTTTATAAGCGCAAGGGTTCGCTTGCTAAGTATCACGCAATTGAGCAAAACACTTAATTAGTATTAAATAATGGGTTATATTAAAGATTTTAAGAATCAGTTTTGCCATAATACAATTAACAAATGCCGCTTACTGTTTTTATTATGCTAGTTAACGGAACCCCCATAGGAAAAAACATCTTTGGTGGGTATATATTTACGCAAAATCCCACAGTGACGCGTTTTTGTATCATTTTTTTATCAAATCACACGTCGAGTGTGTCGTGTTGATAGAGAGGGGATAGGCTATATCTAGGCTTAGTAGAATAGGATAGAACAGGGGACGGTCCCCTGTTCTACTTTTTTTTAAACAATTTTGGAGGTGAAAAGTATTAGCAATGAAGGCAAAACTGCATTAATAGTTGGTGCAACAGGATTAGTGGGGAGTGAACTTTTAATAATACTTTTACAATCAAATGAATATAACAAGGTGATTATCTGGGTTAGGCAACACACTAACATTTCTAATAAAAAATTAGAGGAGAAAGTAATTGATTTTGAAGAAATAGAATCTTATAAAATAGATAATAAAGTTGATCATGTTTATTGTTGCTTAGGAACTACTATGAAAAAGGCAAAATCTAAAGATGCTTTTACAAAGGTTGACTTACATTATCCACTTGCATTAGCAAGATGGGCAAAAAATAAAGGAGTATCACAGTTTTTGGTTGTGACAACTATCGGTGCAAATGCTAATTCAATGATATTTTATAATAGCGTAAAAGGACAACTTGAAGAAGCCCTATGTAGCTTAGAATTAAATGGGCTACAAATTTTTAGACCATCTCTACTTTTAGGTGATAGAAACGAGTTAAGATTAGGTGAATATACAGCAGCTAAAATTACAAGATTTATACCTTTTATATTTAAAGGGCCAATGAAATCATACAAACCCATAGAGGGTAAAAAGGTTGCCTGTACAATGTATAAAGTAGCTAAAAAAGAAAAAAGTGGTGCCTATATCTACAATTCATCTATAATTAGTCAAATTGCAGAAAATGATTCAATATCATAAGTTGTTTTCATTGTTCCTAATTTTTATCATTAATAGCTTATTAAATATCAAGGAACAAACGAAGGGGTTTAAAATAGTTGGTCGAGGCATTGCGGTTTTAGTGATGATAAGTAAATGCGTTTATTCTAAATAAAAATATGTTTAAAGTAAGATGGAATATAAAGATTTAATAATATTATTTTTGCAAAAAATAGTACTAATAACTTTGCAGAAAATGAATTTTGTATTATTGTTAGATTAAATGAATAACTAAAAAGAAATATCGGGTTAATTGTCATTAAAAGCATTCAATAATTTAATCGTTGTTAATTAATGGCAAAAAGAGTTGTTCGATTTGCTAACATTACATATAAGGAGGATAAGATATGTCGAATTGGAAGCAGGAATATAATAAAAAGTCAGTCTCTTTACAAGAAGCAGCAGCCACAATAGAATCTGGGGATTTCGTTGGAGTAGGATTGGCAGCTGGAGCGTGTTCCGCAGATATGTATGATGCAATTTTGGAACGTTACGAAGAACTACGAGAGGTTAGAATTAGTGATTCAGTACAACTACGTCCTTCCAAACTTTATGACCCGCAATATATGAGAAAAATTGATGGACATATTAACTATGCTCCAACTTTTGGAGTAGCTACTATAAGAAATATGGGAAAAACTAGACAGGCAGATTTTTACCCGAGTACCACTCTTGATTTAGCTTACAAATACTCGGAAAAGTCAGATGTATTTATAACTATGGTAACACCACCTAATAAGCATGGTTATGTTAATTTGGGATTAACAAATTTTTATACCATGGAAGCAATAAGACAAGGTAGGGAATCTGGGAAACAGCGTGTAACAATCGCTGAAGTTAATGAACAAATGCCAATTATTTACGGAGATAACTGGATGCATATTTCTGAGTTTGATTATTTCGTAGAAAATTCAACCATAATTCCATCTTTCGGTCGGGGAGAGCCAACAGATATTGAAAAAACAATTGCCCAATATGTTTTAGAGTTAATTAACGATGGAGATACAATACAAATGGGAATAGGTGGTATACCAGAGGCGGTAGTTAGTGGCTTAGAAGGAAAACATGACTTAGGAGTTATAACTGAAATGTTTCCTATAGGATTGCAAAAGTTAGTAGAAAAGGGTATTGTAACTAACAAAAGAAAACCAATACATAAAGGAGTAACAGTTGCTACGTTTTGTATGGGAGATAAAGATATGTATGACTATGTTAGTGAAAATCCGTCTTGTGAATTTTACCCTGCATCGTATACAAACAATCCTGCTATAGTTGCTCAACATCCGAATATGGTTACAATGAATATGGCCCTAATGGTTGATTTAAGTGGGCAAATCAACGCAGAGGGAATAGAACATCAACAAATAAGTGGATCTGGTGGACAATTGGACTTTATGATTGGTTCCTATTGGGCTAAAGGCGGTAAAGGAATTACATTATTGAATTCAGCTAGAAAGATGAAAGATGGTAGTCTTGTATCTTCAATAGTACCTGAGTTACCGACTGGAAGTCCGGTAACAGTACCCAGAACCTATGCACAATATGTCATTACTGAATACGGTGTTGCTGATTTAAAATATAAGACAAGGAAAGAACGGGCAAATGAATTGATAGCAATTGCTCATCCAGATTTAAGAGGTGAGCTGCGTGCAACTATGCGTAAAAACTTTTATCCTGGAGGTTAGCTTGCCTTAACCATAATATTAATATCAAATCTGTGTAGGACAGGGGATGTTTCTCCTGTTACCCTGCAGAACATAATAAACCATATGATGAAAGTGATTTACTTTACGATAAGCTTCATTTCAACAAGTTTTAAAGTTTGTTGAAAGCATAGTGGTATGTTTATTTGAGTATAGAACAATACTAGCTTTTTAATAAATAATTAATGACTGTCCTCTAAATCATAGAGCAGTCATTTTTTATATTTTAGAACAGAACAGGGGACGGCAGACTGTGTGAAAACCCTTTGGGTATTGCATAATTATACAAGCGACATTTATGTTAGCCTGAAAAATGAAAGTGCAAATGCATAATATGCGCTAATTTAAATAAATATGCATCGGAAAATAGTTTTCACACCCACTGACGGTTCTCTGTTCTTAGCTAAATAGCATTTTAATAAACTTATTAGTATTGCTAATAATATATTTTATTTTTTAATTTACTCTAAAACTATACCAGGATAACAGGTTTTATTAGAATTTGTTATGCAACAATTCTGATAGTAATAAACTAATAACTTAGGCCAATATTTCGTATTAGGACACTCCTTACTATAAAACCCAATTAACCCTTTTACACTTTCCTCAAATGATAATATTAAGCCATTATTAACATACCATCCTGTATACCACCCTTTAACAAGATCTGTAATATTAATTGTAATATAATCATTATTTTCTGGAGTTATCAAAGATTTACCATAGAATTCTATGGACTTTTCGCGTTGATTTGCCCACATAATATTGGCTTCATCCCACTGCTCATAAATACGATAAGCATATAATGGTATTTCATAAGGTAATTCATTGCGATAAATCTTTAGTATTAGGTAGGCAGAACAAATGGTACTATTAGGTGGTAAATAATTTGAGCCTACATTTGTCATGTCAAATTTAAGTAAACACCTATAACAATCATTTAAATCTTGATAAGGTCCAGTGTATAAATATGGTTCATTTCCAAAATTTATTTCAGGATAAAACTGAGTAATATAGGCATCTTGAGATGGCCGAAAAGTTATGGAAGCAGTAGCGTTTTGCATATAATCCCCCCAGTACTTTTTATATATTAAATGTGTTAAGTACATGGTTTGTGACTAATAAATGTTCATAATTTATACACTTAATATCTGTAAAACTCATAAATTATTATAAAAGTGTCCGGGGTGATTGATTTGTTAATCCACGATAAGATAAAAAAGGTTGGAGTTGTTTTGCCAATATATGACCAAAAACCGGAATACGTATATGAATGTATTTATTCAATGAAGCTTCAGGATTATAATAATTTTGAATTAGTTATAGTAATTGATGGAGCTAATAAAAGTACTAAACAGGCTTTATTTAATGCTTTAAGAAAATTCCCAAAGCCTTTTAAAATTTTAGAACGATCTACTAATAAAGGAATAGCTTATTCATTAAATGAAGGCTTCTCATGTCTTTCCAATTGTGACTACCTCACATAGATATCAAGTGACAATAAACACTATCCATACTTTTTATCAACTTTAGTTAGGCATTTAGAACAAAAAAATGAGAATATTGTTTTAGCATATTCGTTATTTGAGATAATTAATGAACAAGGAAAACAATTAAATCAAGACCAAGAATTTATGGTTAAGTTTATGAATAGGCCAAAAGATCAAATTGTCCAAAATTGTTTTATCGGTGCATCATTTTTGTTTAAAAAAGATGCATATGATAAAGCAGGTAATTATGATAGTAGGTTTGAGAATGTAGAAGACTATGAATTTTGGATGAGATTACTAGAAGTTGGAGATAAGGTGTTTATTGAAGAAATACTTATGGAATATCGAATAAATAATGAGTATTCTGTAACATACAAAAATAAAGAAGAAAAAATCTCTATGAAAAGTGCGTATGCAAGTGTATATCATCGAAAAAAATGTGGCGATATACCAAAAGTTTCGGTAATTATACCTGCATATAATGTAAGTAAATTCATAACTAATACTATATATAGTGTTTTAAATCAAACCTATACAAATTTTCATTTAATAATAATAGATGATGCCTCAACTGATAATACATGGACAAAGATTAATGCCGTTTATGATTCAAGAATAATTCCTGTACATCTAACTTTAAACCGCGGTAAAGTTGAATGTTTAAATATTGGTTTGCAATATGCTTTAGGTCAATATGTAATGGAATTAGATGGTGACGACTGGGTAGAGCCAGATACTCTAGAAGTTTTAGTAAAGGAAATGGATAAACTAGCTAATAACTTTGCATTAGCTTATGGTAATCGCAAAATATGGATAGATAAAGAAGGTATATTGCACGAAGGTCCTATATATAAAGGCATTCAATATAAAGATAAATATGAAATGTTAGCCTTGATGCAAACACATTGTCCCCGATTTTTTAGAAAAGAAGCCTTAGATTATATAGGAGGTTGGCCAAAAGATATAATTGAAAACGAAAGACTTTTACCCGATGATTATGCTGTAATGGTATCGCTTATAGATAAATTTGATTTTATTTGGATTGATAAGCTCTTTTACAATCAGATTAGACATAACAAAAATGTCACCCATCACTATGCACAAGAATGTAATCATCAATTAGAAGAAATAGTTAAAAAAACCCTACAAATGTGGGGGAATCATTATAAACCGATTTTTCATTACGACAGTATTTGGATTTCAAAAGTAGACCTAATCCCAACAAATATGGATGAGGATGATAGATAAATACAGGATTGCAGTAGTAGAAAAATCAGGTTACAGCTGGAGTGAGACATCAAATAGTCCAAGGGATATAGATACCATGCTTGAAGAAACACGAAAGGCGTTGGAACTGTCGGGAGAGAAAGGTCCATATGTGCTTGTTTCAATACTGTGTTGCTGATTTAAAATATAGGACAAGGAAAGAACGGGCAAATGAATTGATAGCAATTACTCATCTAGATTTAAGAGGTGAGCTGCGTGCAACTATGCGTAAAAACTTTTATCCTGGAGGTTAGCTTGCCTTAACCATAATATTAATATCGAATCTGTGTAGGACAGGAGAAGCATCCCCAGTCCTACCCTCTGTGCTACAGGAAAAAATTATAATAATGAAGGAAACAAAAGAGGATAATGGGCAATTATATATAATATTGTAAAATAACATTAAAAGGAAAATACATTATTAGTACCAGATAATTATTAAACTGTAATATGTGCCACAGAAAAATTGGCTTAAGTGAATTATTTTTAAATAGCGGAGGTAATAAAATGAAATATTTAATAATTGGAGCTGGTGGTACAGGTGGAAGTATTGGGGCATTTATGGCAGAGGCAGGTAAAGATGTTACAGTAATTGACAAAGGAGCACATTTAGAGGCAATTCAAAAAAATGGCTTAAAAATGGAGACTACAAGTAAAGGGAATTATACTGTCTTTCCCATGAAAGCTTATAATATGGCTGATTATAACGATCAACCTGATGTGATATTTAATTGTGTGAAAGGTTATTCCATTGATGAAACGATTCCCTTTATTAAAAGAGTAGCTCATAAAGATACTGTTGTAATTCCTGTACTAAATATATATGGTACTGGGGGCAGGATGCAGGAACTGTTACCGGATATATTAGTGACAGATGGATGTATTTATGTATCTGCAGAAATTAAAGAACCTGGTACCATTCTTCAATTAGGAGATATATTTAGGATTGTATATGGTGTGAGAAAACCAGATGAGTATCGAATTGTCCTTGAACAAGTCGCTAAAGATCTGGAGGATAGTGGTATAATGGGCATTGTATCTGATAATATTAAAAGAGATGCACTCCAGAAATTCTCTTATGTATCCCCTATGGCTGCCTGTGGCATATATTATGATATTAATGCTGGAGCAGCACAACAGGAAGGGGAAGTAAGAGATACTTTTATTGCGTTGATGCGTGAGATTGATACACTGGCAAAAGCTATGGGCATACATTTCACGGTAGATATAGTGGAAACCAATCTGGAGATTCTCGCTAATTTATCACCCACAGCTACTACTTCGATGCAGAGAGATATAAAACAAGGTAAGAATTCCGAGATACAAGGTCTCATTTTTGAGGTAGTGCTTTTGGGAAAACAATATGGTGTTAATGTACCGACTTATGAAATGATTGCAAAAAAATTTGGATTTAAAGCCTGATTGTCCTTTTGACTAAGAAAAAAGGAGGTTGTTTTGATGCTATTTGACTTGTTGAAAACTAGAAGAAGTATTAGAAAATATACAGATAAAGAAGTAGAGAAGGAGAAGCTTGACATAATTTTAAAAAGTGCTTTGCTTTCCCCATCTTCACGTTCAAGGAGACCATGGGAGTTTATTGTTGTATCTGATAAAGAATTACTTGAAAAGCTATCAAATTGTAGGGAACACAGTTCTAGTTTTTTAGCGGGAGCACCTTTAGGAATTGTTATAATTGCAGATCCTGAAAAGTGTGATGTTTGGATAGAGGATTGTTCTATTACAGCTATTATTATGCAATTGGTTGCTCACTCATTAGAACTTGGCTCTTGTTGGATACAGGTTCGAATGAGAGAACACCCCGAAAATCAAATGGCCGAGGATTATATCAAAAATATATTAGAAATTCCTGAAAAGTATCATGTTGAATGTATAATCGCTATAGGTTACCCTGCAGAACATAAAAAACCATATGATGAAAGTGATTTGCTTTACGATAAGCTACATTTCAACAAATTTTAAAGTTTGTTGAAAGCATAGTGGTATGTTCATTTGAGTATAGAACAATACTAGCTTTTTAACAAATAATTAATGACTGTTCTCTAAAGCATAGAGCAGTCATTTTTTATATTTTAAAAAATAATAATTCAATGATTGGTTTCACTGCGAAAAGTTAAACTTAGGCTATGGAATCGGCTGAGCAAACATGTTTATCACGCCGCTCATCGGTCTTTATCTTCATTTTTGCTTAGCACTTATTATCTAAAGTAAAATTTATTTATACTTAGCCGTGATCTATGCACCACGCCTTGCTATTCGGGACTTAGACAAACATGTTTGCTCAGCCTTAAGTTCTTTGTAGTTACTTTTTGCAGCAGAATCAATGATTTATTTTTACTTATAATGATAAAACTAAACACAAAAAGATAAAAAAGAGGCGATATGATGACAGAGATAAAAGAAATTAATAAAATAGGATGGAATTTTGATAATAGTTATGCTTGTTTACCACAATCATTATTTACTATTATTAACCCAATTCCTGTACGTTCTCCAGAGTTGATTATTTTAAATAAAACATTGGCAACATCCCTAGGTTTAAACGTAGAAGCACTGCAAACTAATGATGGTGTAGCGGTGTTTGCTGGTAATTTGATTCCTGATGGTGCATTACCTCTTGCTCAAGCTTACGCTGGACATCAATTTGGGCATTTCACAATGTTAGGGGATGGCCGAGCTTTGCTTCTTGGTGAACAGATTACTCCACACGGTGAGCGTTTTGATATTCAACTAAAGGGTTCAGGAAGAACACCATACTCCCGTGGTGGTGATGGTCGAGCAGTACTTGGACCAATGATACGCGAATTTATTATCAGTGAAGCTATGCATGCACTTGGAATTCCTACTAACCGTAGCCTAGCGGTGGTGACAACTGGTGAGCATGTAATCCGTGAAACCCAACAACCTGGTGCAATTCTAACTAGAGTAGCAGCTAGTCACTTGCGTGTAGGTACCTTCCAATATATTTCACATTGGGGTACTTTTGAGGACCTTAAAATACTAGCTGATTATACTCTACAAAGACATTTTCCGGAAGCCAAAACTGTAGATGATCCATATCTTTTTTTACTCCAGGAAGTTATCAAACGTCAAGCTATGTTAATTGCTAAATGGCAATTGGTTGGTTTTATCCACGGTGTTATGAATACAGACAATATGACCATTAGTGGGGAAACAATTGATTATGGTCCTTGTGCTTTCATGAATGCTTATGACCCAGCAACGGTTTTTAGTTTTATTGATAAGCATGGTCGCTATGCCTATGGTAATCAACCTAATATTGCCGCATGGAATCTTGCACGATTTGCTGAGACCTTATTGCCATTGTTACATGATAATCAGGAGCAAGCTATTAAAATAGCTCAAGATGCACTTTCGATTTTCCCCAAATTATATCATAGTGATTGGCTTAGTGGAATGGGAGCGAAACTAGGATTATTTAACGAAGAAGAACATGATGAATCCTTAATTGAAGAACTTCTTATTATGATGGAAAAGTATAGTGCCGACTATACTAATACCTTTCTTGCATTAACTTTTGATAATCTAGAGGATACAGACCTTTTTGGCACTACAGAATTCACTAATTGGTATGAGTTGTGGCAATCTAGACTAGATAGACAACAGGAAACTAAAACTGACTCTCATCAATTAATGAGAAATAGCAATCCTGCGATAATTCCTCGAAACCACAGAGTAGAAGAAGCAATAGAGGCAGCAGAAAAAGATGGTGACTACAGTGTAATGGAGAGGTTTCTTGAAGTGCTTTTAAAACCCTACGCCCACTCTCCAAAACAGGCTGATTATTCTTCATTGCCTGAACCATCAAACCGTCCTTATAGAACTTTTTGCGGTACTTGATATATTTTTATTGGAATTGTTAAACTGTAGTTTATTAATAATATTCTTTTCTAATTGGTTATGATAAACAATTAGTTTTGTTAAAACTTTTATTACTTTAAAACAATATGATAGATTTTTATAAGGTAAGCAAATAAGAATTTTATGATTTTTTGCATAATTTTTTATGAAGTGCTATGTTAAATAATAAAATAGTACATGTCTATTAAGTTAATATCCCGTATTAAAGAAAGTTCTATGTGTTAAGAAGAGGAGTGTTTTCTATGATCAAAATACCAATTATTTTTGAAGATAATCATTTATTGGTAATAAATAAACCTCCTAATATCCTATCACAAGGTGATAAAACTGGAGATGCAGATATTTTAAGTTTACTAAAACAAGATCTTAAAAAACGATATAATAAACTAGGTAATGTTTATTTAGGATTAATTCATCGATTAGACAGACCTGTTGGGGGTGTTATGGTATTAGCCAAAACATCAAAAGCTGCCTCACGATTGTCAAATCAAATAAGAAATAGAGAATTTCAAAAAACCTATATTGCAATTGTTCATGGTAACACCTTAAAGAGTAAGGACATATTAACACATTATTTATTAAAAGATAAGAAAACAAATACAGTAAGTGCTGTTAGTAAGAGTGTAAGACAAGCTAAGGAAGCTATACTTGAATATGAGGTAATAGATAAAAAACAAGATTTTAGTTTAGTCAAAATAAATTTACATACTGGAAGACCACATCAAATTCGTGTCCAATTTGCTACAATAGGGTATCCTTTATATGGAGATCAAAAATATGGGGTGAAAAATAATAATCGGAGAAAGCAAATAGCTCTCAATTCCTATAAAATAACTTTTAGGCATCCAACATTAAAAGAAGTAATAACATTTACTAGTTATATTGAAAACCAACACCCTTGGGATAAATTTTCAAATTTTCTAAATATAAATCAAGATGTATTTCATAATTATGATTCCACTGCAAAAAGCTAAACTTAGAGTATGGAATCGGCTGAACATAATTTCATTTTTCTAATTCAAAAAATGGGACAAAAATAGGTAGTTTTTTATCATTTCTTTCGATAAAGTCTAGTTTTACCGGCATATCGACACTAACTGTTTCAGGGGAACAGTTATAAATATTTGTAGGCATTCTTGGTCCTTCATCCAGTTCAACAATTGCATAAATATAAGGAGTCTTATTGTCAAAATCAGGCAATGAACTTACGTGTACAGTAGTATATGAATAGATTCTTCCTTTTCCGCTCATTTTTTTCCATTCCAATGTTGATTTTAAGCAATGTGGACAACGTTCACGGGGGTAAAAAACGAAACATTTACAAGGTGAACAGTATTGCATAAAAAGCTCATTTTTATTTATTTTTTGCCAGTAAAATTCATTATAATTAAACAAATTAAACCCTCCCCATGATTAAACTACATTGTGTACTGAGTACTCCGCCATTTCCATTTATAAAAGCCAAATTGTTATTTTTCACCTGGCGCTTGCCTGCTTCTCCTCGCAATTGTCGTACTGCTTCAATTATATGTGACATTCCGCCAGCAAAAGATGCTTGTCCAAAAGAAAGTTGACCTCCATGGGTGTTACAGGGTAGGTTACCATTATAGGTTAAATCGTTATTTTCTAGAAAATTTCCTCCCTCACCTTTTGGACAGAAGCCAGCATCCTCTAAAGTTATCAATACAGCAATTGGATAACAATCATATATTGAAACAAAGTTAATATCTTGAGGAAGAAGATTTGCCATTGAAAAAGCTTTGGCAGCTGCAAACTTTACTGGACTATCTGTAATACTGGGAGCATATACTATTGAATTGTGTGTATAGGATTCACCAAAGCCTAAAATAGAAACAGAAGTTCGAGATTTGTTATTGGGCTGTTTGCTTACTATTACAGCAGCAGCTCCACTGCACGGTCTTACTATTTCCAATAAATGAATTGGGTCAACAATCAATGGAGATGATAATACATCTTCTACAGTTATTTTTTTATCATTATATAGTGCATTAGGATTGAGTAATGCATTAACCCTTTGAGCAACAGGTATTTTAGCTAATTGTTCTGACCGAGTACCATATTCACACATGTGACGACGGGTAATCATGGCATAAGCAGAATTAAAGCCCATTGGTCCATATGGAAGTTCATGGTCAATTTCAGCTTGAGACATTACTGCTTTTTTCCCATCTAAGCTATTAAAAACTTGGCTATCCCACACTCCACCACTTAAGCACAGGCAGTTATTGCAAATACCAGCATCAATCATTAGTACAGCTCTAGCTACACTAGCTGCTGCACTTGCACCTCCTAACTCAATCATATCTAGAAAATTTGGAGATAATTGCAAATACTCAGCAACCTGTGAAGGCCACATGAAATAACTATCCTCAGTGGGTGGAGTAACTATTAATCCATCAATTTCACCTTTTTCTAAATTAGCATCCTCTAGAGCAAGTAATGCAGATTCAGCCAGCAAATCTAAAGTCCTTTTACCCCCCGCTTCTTTTAAAGGTTTAAGCTCACTTATTCCTGTTATTATAGCTTTATTGCTAATGTTCATGTGCTTTTCTCCTTTCTCAAAAAGTAATAATGATTCCACTGCAAAAAGCTAAACTTAGAGTATGGAATCGGCTGAGCAAACATGTTTATCACGCCACTCATCGGTCTTTACCTTCATTTTAGCTTAGCACTTATTATCTAAAATGATTTTTTATTTATACTTAGCCGTGATCTATGCACCACGCCTTGCTATTCGGGACTTAGATAAACATGTTTGCTCAGCCTTAAGTTTGTTGTATTTACTTTTTGCAGCAGAATCATAATGTAATTATATTACAATTATAATCCTAATATAATTTCTATTATAATTTAATTAAATTCTGCTAAAATGTAATATATGCCAATAAGATAGCTAATTGTTATTGCTTAGAAAAATGTTTAAACAACTAATGTTTATATAAGGCTTTAAAATTAAAACAATCTTAGTCCAGTCTAATACCGAACTAAGATTGTGTAGTTATTTTTTATTAATATTTGATTAATTAAGCTATTAATTATTAGTCATTTTTCAAGCACAACATGGTGCTGGTATATTCAATTACTAAGTCATCACGTTGATTATATGTCTTATTGTTATATATTAATAAGTTCATCTTTGGATTTTTGGTAGAACGAAAATCTACTACTTCTGCATCTGCTCTGAGTGTATCACCAAAAAGTACTGGTGTAGTGATTTTTACATTATCAACCCCAACATAAGCATAGATTGAATACCCATCTTTTCCTAACAGTTCAGAAACTGTGTCTGCATGATGTACTAGGCCATCTGCAATAACAAATATTATTGGAGCAGCAAGTGAGCGCTCCTTAAACCAAGTGCCTTTCGCATACTCCGAATCGCTGTGAACTCCCATATTAAACCAAGTGAGTGAGTGCAAAAGTGAAAAGTCTCCCACATCAAGAGTACGATTAACCCTACAAGGTATTTTTGTACCAGCTACAACATTCCCATTACTCATTCCTAATCCCTCCCAAATTAATTACTTATAAATTATTTGTCCTATACATAGGGGGTTTATATTGTGCAAAAAAATTAATAATTACTATGACGCGTTTACATCAACAACAAGATGTCCATGAACTTTTCCTTCAAGAATATCTTTGGTGTATTTTGGTACTTCCTCCAATTTTATAACCTTATTAATTTTAGCTAATGCTGAATCTGGAATATCAGTTACAAGACGTTCCCAAGCTTCTATTCTTCTAGAGTTTGGACACCATACTGAATCAACACCTCTCAAACTAACACCGCGTAGAATAAAAGGCATTACCGTTGAAGGAAGATCAAAACCAGCCGCTAGCCCACAGCTAGCAACACAACCTCCATAATTCATTTCTGCTATAACTCTGGAGAGTACTACACTACCTACTGTATCAACAGCACCCATCCATTTTTGTACTTCGAGCGGTTTAGGCATTTCAGACCATTCTTCACCGCCAGCAAATGATTTTGCTCCAAGCTCTTTAAGAAATTCATGTGTTGATTCCTGACCAGGTGCTGTTAGAGCCGTTACATCATAACCAAGGTTAGCAAGTATAGCAACAGCATTGCTTCCTACTCCACCTGCAGCACCTGTAACAATTACTGGACCACTTTCGGGTGTTATCCCTGCTTCTTCAAGTGTCAAAACACAAAGCATAGCAGTATAACCGGCAGTACCTATTTCCATGGCTTTCTTTGTATCTATTCCTTTTGGTAAAGGAATAAGAAAATCAGATTTTATTTTGGCCATCTGCGCATAACCACCCCAGTATCTTTCACCGACACTCCATCCATTTAATATTACTTGATCTCCTGGTTTAAAATCTGGTGATTGTGATTCCACAACAGTTCCTGCTAGGTCAAGTCCGGGAACCATTGGAAATTTACGAAAAATATTATTTAAACCTGCAAACCCCAAGCCTTCTTTGTAATTTACCGTAGAATAGTCTACTTTAATAAGAACATCCTCTTGGGGGAGATCATCAACAGTCAACTGTTTAATCTCACTAACAATTTTTCCATCAACTTTATCTACAACAAGCGCTTTAAAGGTTTCATTACTGGACATAACAATACCCCTCCCCAATTTATTATCTTTGTCCAAGGTCAAACCATTTTAAAAAGTATCACCTCCTGGACCTAATTAATATTTCATAGTTTAGATTAATTATTGGCATATTCATTACGAAACAAAAATAAAACAATTTAATAATTAATTATATTATACTACCAAATATTACATAATATTACCATTAAAATGTCAATAGAAATATGTCATAAAATAACATTATTGTTAATGGATGTTTATATTTTGATAATCACAAATTTATATGTGACAAAGATAATAAAATCTTTTTTTGTTAGTAAAAATATTTAAAAATTTAGATAAAGGTAGGGAAGGGGAGTAGTAATTTAAAATAAATAGTAAGATTAGTCGGAAACACTTGATTATCTTACAAACGTAGAGAAGAATTCATTTATTTGCTTGTATATAGCTAGCAAATGAATTCTTCTTTCTGTAATATTTGAAAATGTATTTTTATGGGAAGTGTTTGTGAGTTTGAATTTCTAGTTTTAATTTATATATTATATGGATCATGTTCTATAATATTTAAAGTAACTAATCTAATTTCTTTTAAGCCTTTTTTCTTGGCTTGATTAATCACCTCATTTACTTGGTTTAGTCTTTCATCACCAAATACAGATGCTTTATCCAAACTAACACATTTTAACTCTTCGTTTTGACTATTTTTTATATAGCCACTATTACATTTTATAGCATAAAGTTTTATCATAATAATCACCTCTATTGAGTTTTAGTAAATGCTCTAACTTGTCTAATCCTTTTTGGGGGTCATTGTTTTGTTTTGCTACCCATTGTTTTAATTTATCTATAACCATACCCGAGGCTATTATATCTTTAGCTTTAATATAGCCTTCGTTTATTGTTTTACTAGAATTCATTAAGTATAAAATCAAGGCTGTATTTAAACAGATAATATCATTTCTTGGTCCCATTATTTCACCATTTAATACTTTTAATAAATAAATTGCTTCTTTAGATTTATTAGTTTGCCCCTGAATTGCTTCTCTTGTTGTTCTTTTAATTCCAAAATCTTCAGGAAAAAAAGAATAAGAAACTATACTTCCATCTTCCTTTAACTCTGATATAAATGTTTCATTTAATGTTGAGGCTTCATCCATTCCATTAATACCATCTTCTGCAAGACCATGTACTATTAAAGCCTTTTTATACCCTATTTCTCGCATCACTATAGCTGTAGGTTTTAAAAGCTGTTTAGAATATACACCACGAACTGCATATTTAGGTAACGCTGGATTTGCAAGAGAAGCAGATATATTAAGAATAGAACCAAAAGATATCTGAGATAATATTCTACCTAGTGCTTTAGGGTGAATTTTTGGACTCATACCATTAAAAATACCTATGCCTACCTCTTCGATACTTTTCTTTACTAATTCAGGGCTACATTCAACATCTATTCCAAGTTCTTCTAAAATGTCAATTGTTCCACATTTAGATGTAATAGCACGGGCACCATGTTTAGCCATTACAACTCCTGCTGTAGATGCAACTATTGAGGCAGCTGTACTGATGTTAAATGTTTTTACACTATCCATTCCTGTACCACAATTTTCCACTAAAGGTTTAGTAGTATTTGGAGTTACCTTAACTGTATCTAATTCATAGATAGCTTCCCAAGCAGCTGCAATTTCTTGTACTGCTTCTCCCTTAGCAGCAAGTGCTGCTAAAAAAGCACCTTGATGCATTTCTGTTTCATCATTATTTAATACCTTAAAAAACATGTCCTTAGCTTCTTGATGTGTTAAGTTTTCCTTGTTTAGAAGTTTTGTAATCCCCATACTAAATTCTTTAAAATTTCTCAAATAATATCCCCCCTAAATTTAATCAAAATTTATTACTACAGAAAGCTCTGTCATATTTTTAACCATATCTATACCTTTTTTAATATCATTAAGTCCAATTATTTTTGTAACCATATTACTAACTCGAATACTATCTTTTGTGATAAAATCTAGAGCCTCTTTACTATGTTTAATTGCAGCTCCATATCCACCAATAACACTTATTTCTTTGTAATGAATAAGATTGAAATCTATGTTTCTACAATTTTCAGTAATTAATCCGCTAAAAAAACCTAATTTACCCCTTTTAGTAAGAACTTGAATTCCAGTGTTCATTGCCTCGTATTCTGGGCAACAGGGAATAACAACATCTGCACCTTTACCGCTAGTTAATGATAAAATTTCTTTGACAACATCTGCCTTAGACGAGTCAATAATATAATCAAATTCAAATTTTTTAGCATTTAATAGACGCTGCCTATTTTTCTCCACTCCGATAATATTAGAAGATCCTTTGAGTTTTGCTAATTTTGCATTTAATATACCTAATCGTCCTAAGCCAAAAATCACAACTGTTCTATTATTGTTCAAATTTAATAATTCTTGCATATTAATACTACAGGCTAATGGTTCTGCCATAGATGCTTCTTCAAAAGAAATGTTATCTGAAATAATAGTTACTATTCCGTTTTTCACTCCATTAGCAGGTACTAGTATGTATTCTGCAAAACCACCATCATAGTTAAATCCCATAATTTTAATAGCTTCACACAGATTATCAATACCTTTTTTACAAAATTCACAATTTCCACATGGTATACCAGGTGAAATTTGTACACGATCTCCTTTTTTATACATTTTTACACCTAAACCCACATGTTCTATAATTCCAGATACTTCATGTCCTAAAATTCTTGGTAGTTTAAGATCTCTTTGACCACTTAAAAAGGATTTCATATCAGTTCTACAAATTCCACAAGATTTAACTTTAACTAATAGTTCTCCTGTATTACATTCAGGAACTTTTAACTTTTTAATAACAATTTTTTCTCTACTCTCTAAAATTGCAGCTTTCAAAATAATCATTCCTTTCTTAAAAAAATAAAGTCCACGCTATATTAAAGCGTGGACTTTCCATCATCCATTACTACTAGATGCCTTTTTGATAAAGGATCAATATAGTTTAAGGCAGGTCTCCTGACTTAGGGTCATCATCTAATATAACCTTCCCCCAGTTTTGGAGTGGTAATAATATATTAGACTTACCAATACAGTGGCGGGCCCGTTTGGGATTCTAACCCAATTCCCTATTATCTCAAATTATTGAGCACCATTAACTATTTAATATTTAGTTGTTAAATATTAACACCTATTTACTTATAAATATTAATATTATTAGTAATTTATGTCAACCATCCACTGCAAAAAGCTAAACTTAGAGTATGGAATCGGCTGAGCAAACATATTTATCACGCCACTCATCGGTCTTTACCTTCATTTTAGCTTAGCACTTATTATCTAAAATGATTTTTTATTTATACTTAGCCGTGATCTATGCACCACGCCTTGCTACTTAAGGACTTAGATAAACATGTTTGCTCAGCCTTAAGTTTGTTGTAGTTACTTTTTGCAGCAGAATCAAAATTAGTTTTTTATAAAAACGATAATAATATATTTAATATGCTATAAAAAAAACTACAAGTGTAAAACTTGTAGTTTTAAAGTTTAATAATATTTAAGAAAACTAAATTAGTTTACTGGTATAACCCAAGAGAGCTAGTAATAATTTATGCCTATAAGTGTTGGGGTCTTTCAGTTAATTCATTAGTCAATTTATCATCTTTAAGATTTTCATCTTCTCTTCGTTTCTGTATTAGCCATATACCAATTATTAAGATTACTCCACTTAGATCTACCAAAATATTAGGTGATATGAGCATTATACCAGCAGCAAATAAAACTAGTCTTTCCCATAAATATGAATGACGTATAAAGTAGCCCATCATAGCACTACTTATTCCAAACATACCAAGCATTGCTGTAAGGACTGATATTGCTAATAGTGGGTATGTAAAATCTATTAAAATAAGCATTGGGTTATATATAAATATAAAAGGTATAATATAGGCTGCAATAGCTAATTTTACTGCTGTTACTCCTGAGTGAAATGGATTAGACTGAGCTATACCTGAACCAGCATAGGCAGCTAAACACACAGGCGGAGTAATATCAGCTACTATTCCGAAATAAAACACGAACATATGTGCTGCTAATACCGGTATAGCAAATTCTGGGTGATTTACTAATGCCGGTGCGGCTATTGATGCTGTTACTACATAATTGGCAGTTGTTGGTAGACCCATACCTAATAATATACATGCTAGCATAGTAAAAACTAGTGTTAAAATTAGTATGCCTCCTGACATGGAAATTATTCCTGAAGCCAATTTACCTCCTAAGCCAGTAATAACAACAATTCCTGCTACAATACCAGCACTTGCACAAGCGGCTATTACAGGTAAAGCAACTCTTGCTCCTCTTTCAAGTGTTTCAAAAATATCTATAATAGAAAGACGTGTCTCCTTTTTTATAAAGCTTAATATAAACGCACTTCCTATTCCAATTAAAGCAGCTCGTATTGGTGTAAAGCCAATCAATAAAGTCGTAAAAATTAATATCAGTGGTAAAATCATATATCCACGACTAAAAATTATTTCTTTTAATTTTGGTAGCTCACTTTTTGGCAAACCCTTAATACCTAATTTTTTAGATTCAAAGTGTACTCCCATAAATACACCCGAAAAATATAGCAAAGCGGGGATAAGTGCTGCTAACATAACTTGGCTATAAGGAACACCGGCATATTCAGCTAATAAAAATGCAGCAGCTCCCATAATTGGCGGCATAAGTTGTCCACCAGTTGAAGCTGATGCTTCAGCAGCAGCTGAAAACTCGGGTTTAAATCCGGATTTTTTCATTAATGGAATTGTAAAGGAACCTGAGCTGACTGTATTAGCAACTGAGCTTCCACTAACTGTTCCTTGTAAAGCACTTGCTGCAACCGCAGCTTTTGCTGTCCCACCTGTATATCGTCCTGCCAAAGCAAAGGCTAGATCATTGAAAAACTTTCCAATACCTGTCTTAATAAGCACTACACCGAAAAGCAAAAATAGGAAAATAAATTTAGACGAAACCTGTATCGGAGTACCAAAAATAGCAGAAGTGCTAAAGTAGAGTCTTAATGCTAAATTATCCCATGCAAAACCTCTATGATCTAATACAGGCATGTGAGGGCCTAATAAAGCATATGTAATAAATACACTAGCAATCACAACTATTGGTAATCCTACACATCTTCTAGTTGCTTCTAAAACTAAAAATACACCTAATACAGCAACTAAAAGATCTAAACTTGTAGCATCATTACGAGGTATTCGTACAGTAATTTCATTTACAAAATAAGCAAAATAATAACCCACGAACAATGCTAGAAAGGCTAGTATTACATCGTACCAAGGAACACCTTTTTGTTTATGCTGTAATCCTTTCTTAATAGGATAAAGTATAAATATTAAACCAAGTCCTGTTCCTAAATGTACAGCACCTTGTACTTGTGATTGTAAAATACCATATGAAGCAGTATATAAATGAAATATAGTTAAAGATATAGCAAGAAATGAAAACACCCAAGTCAATTTACCTAAATTACTTCGATAATTTCTTTCTCTGTCGTATTTTTCAATAATTTTTTGATTTGCATCATGATTGGTTTCATTATTAGCTATTTTTTCTTGATCTCGGATGGTGCTCCCCTCCCTTATACCAGTAACAGTATCTAAAAAGGGGAAAGCATTTTATGCTTGCCCCTTTCTAACTAGGTTGTCTAATCAGAATTCTTATTAATTTATTCAAGTATACCTTGTTCTTGATAATATCTTTCTGCACCAGGATGCATTGGAAGTCCTTCTGATCCCAGTAAAGCATTTTCCAATGTCATGTGAGCAGATTGTGGATGTGTATTTTCATCTGCATTTTCAACCATAACTCTTGCTAATTCGTATGCTAATTCATCGTCAACTGTATCGGTATTAGCAACAAGAACAGCAAATGCTGAAATTGTTATTACATCTTCTTCTATCCAATCATATGTACCGCCAGCAATTGTTAATTCACCATAGTCACTATTTTCCTCAACATATTGTAATCCTTCAGTTGAAATGTTTATAAATTGTACATCTCCAACTGATGCTTGTAATTGTTCAATAGTTCCGTTTGGTAATCCTAATAAACCAAATGATGCATCAATTGTTCCATCCTGTAAGCGATCAGCAGCATCTCCAAAGCCTTCTTGGTATGCATCATAATCATCTTCAGTTAGTCCATATGCTTCTAATACAAGTCTAGTTGCAGCCTGTGTTCCACTACCAGCTGGGCCAATTGCAACACGTTTACCTTCTAAATCTGAAATGCTTTCTATCCCGGTACCTTCACGAGTAATAACTTGTAGTACTTCTGGATAGATATGTCCTATAAAGTTGAAGTTAGTAATTTCATTATCGAAATCATTAATTCCTGCTAGTGCATTTAAAGCTGGAATATGTACACTCATACCTAAGTCCATATTTCCTGCACCAATATCAGCTAAATTTTGAACTGATGCCCCTGATTCAACAGCTGAAAAGTTTACGTCTTCAATGTTATTGTTCCATACAGTGACCATTTCTTGTCCTAGTGGGTAATATGTCCCACCTACACTGCCAGTTCCCATAGTAATTTGTTGGCTACCCCCACCACCACATGCTGCAGCAATAAAAACAAACGTTGTAAGTATTGCTACTAATACGAGCTTCTTTCTCAAAATCAACATCCTCCTTTACCCCTTATTAATTAATAAAATTTGGATGGTTTGTACAATATCTAATATTGACAATATTGAACAAAAATTTCATCCACTATTAAATTCTATATCAATAGAGACGAAATGGTCAATTAAAATAATTTTAATAATTTATAAATATATAAAATACTACAAAAATGGAAAAATCGCACTGTACAATTGTTTTATTTAAAGAAAATTTGCAAATAAGCATAAAATAATAATATTAACAAATTATACCAGAAGTATTTTGAGCATTCATATTGACATAACCTTAAACTTAATATACCTTAACATTAATGTACATTAAGTTTAAGTCTAGGGTATTAGATGAAAAGAAAATGTTTAAATTAGGTTCCAATTTGATTAAGGTGACCTTGTTATCGAAAATACTTTAAACATAAGTAGGGATGGTGATGTTGTTTGGCCTTTAAACACATATTATTGGGGACATTAATGGATCTTCCAACATATGGTTACAACATGATAAAGAAATGTTTTGCAGATTTTACTCCAGCTAATCCAATTATAAATGAAGGAAGACTTTATTCTACACTTAAACAACTAGATCGTGAAGGTATGGTTGAACGAGAAATTCGGGCACAACAAGATATGCCTGATCAGAAAATTATTAAAATTACGCCTCAAGGAATAGCAGAGTTTAATGAGTGGTTAGAATCTGAAATAGATGAAGAAGGTCACTCTAAATATGATTTTTTTAATCAATATCCTTTTTTAACTAAAGTTAATTTTTTTATGTTTCTATCAGATGCAGATAAATTGAAAAAGTTAAAACAACAATTAGAAATAAGTGATATGCGTCTTAGGCATTTTAATGAAGCCAGGGAAAAGATGGTTCAAAAAAAGGTAGATGTTAACCGTACTAAGATTATTGAATACGGAATAGATGTTGAAAAGCTCAAAATAAAATGGTTAGAACAATTTATTTTAGAATTGGAACAAAATATGCACAAAAATGAGGGGGGACAAACATGAACAGCAAAATTGAAGCTTTAAAAAATGATATGTTGGAGGCTGGTTATATTTGTGATACCCGGACAGCAACAGTATTATTTCTTTCTGAGGTGATGCAAAAACCTATTCTGGTAGAAGGACCCGCCGGTGTAGGGAAGACTGCAATTGCTCAAGCCTTTAGCAAAATGAAGAATCTGCCTCTGATTCGTATGCAATGTTATGAAGGAATAGATGAGTCAAAGGCTCTTTATGAGTGGAATTATAAACGACAATTATTGCATATTCAGGCTGTAGCCAACCGGCAGCCAGGTATTGATGAAGTAGAAGAGCAAATTTTCTCTGAGGATTTCTTATTGCGCAGACCACTACTAGAAAGCATTTCTTGTGATTCATCTCCAGTCTTACTTATTGATGAAATTGACAAAGTAGACTTTGAATTTGAAGCAATGCTACTAGAATTATTATCAGAATTTCAAATCACCATTCCTGAGATGGGAACAATTAAAGCTAAACAATATCCTTTTGTTTTTCTTACATCTAATGCAACCCGAGAACTTTCAGAAGCCCTAAAAAGAAGATGTTTATACCTTTATCTTGATTTCCCAGACCGTGAAATGGAAGAAAATATTTTACTATTAAAAACTCCTGATTTAAGCAAACAATTGGCTGAACACATCGCACTTGTTATGCGTCGTATTAGAGGTTTGGAACTAAAGAAATCTCCAAGTATAGCTGAAAGCATTGACTGGGCGACAACGTTACTATGGTTGGGCAAAGAGCATTTGGATAAGGATGCAGCTTTGCAAACCCTTAACACTATTGTGAAGCATCAAGAAGATATGCAAAAAGTAGAACGCTTAATTTACAGTAAAGAAGACTTACTTAACCGTTATTAATATTGTTAACCTGGAATGAGGTGAAACCATGTCTTTATTTTATAACCTACAAGAGTTTTTTGAACAACTAAGGCAGGAAGGTCTGCCAGTTAGTCCAGGGCAAGCAAATGATTGTTTCCAAGCCCTTTTGCATGTAGATTGGCTAATAGAAGATGCTTTTTATTCAGCGATGTCTAGCACTTTAGTTAAAAACTATAGTTATCAAGCAATTTTTGATGATGTTTATAAAAGATACTTTATTGATAGACTACCAGGGCAATACTATTCAGATCATCATTATAACCAACAAAATAATGCTATTGGAAATGAAAATATTAGCAATGAAGGATCAGAATTTGCTCAGGGACTACCTTTAAATAGCAAAAGTTCTTCCCAAGCTCCACCTGGGGGAAACAAAAATCCATTGGAAATTGAATTTAACTTGGCAAATTTAGATGATATTCATAAAATGGAACGTCTTTTTCCGGTTATTGCACGACGTCTAGCAGCTAAAATGATCAAAGTACATCGGAGAAATGATCAAAACAATCTTAATTATCGGCGAACTATCCGTCAGAGTATGTCAACCGGTGGTATACCTGTAGATATAATAACCAGTAAAAAAATTAAGCAAAAACCAGTTCTATTAGTTCTTTGTGATGTATCTGGTTCAGTAATGAATTTTAGCTGTTTTGCCTTGGCTCTGCTTGCTTCATTGGAGAGGTTTTTTCGTCATATCCATTCTTATGGTTTTATTGATGAAATTGACAACATAAGTCAATTATTAATATCAGGAAATCCATTGACATTACGCACTCATGTACTTAAGCATAGTCGCGTAGTTGGTGGTCGAGGATATACTGATTATGGTGCTGTTTTTAAAGCATTCCAACAAAGGCATAGTCAATTACTAAATCATAAAACAACTGTACTTATATTTGGTGATGCTAGGAATAATTGGTTTAGAGATGAAACTTGGGCGTTGCAAGAGATACGAAATAGGGTAAAAAAAATATATTGGTTCAATCCTGAATCTTACGCTAATTGGAATACTGGTGACAGTAGAATGAGTGAATATCTCATACATTGTGATGACTCCTTTTCATGTACTAACTTACTTGAAATGGAAAAGGCATTTGAAAAATTATAAATGAAGGGGGAATTATTTTGGCTGAATATTTAGGAGACTGCCTACCATCTCATCTTACAAATTTCTTTAAGGAAAAAACAATGACTGGTATTGTTTCTACAGTTGATGCAGATGGCTATCCTCGTGGAGCACCTATGTCATTGTTCTATGCTATAAATGATAAAATAATATTATTAGCAGCACAGAATCAATCTCAAACATATAAAAATGTACAAAAAAGAGGTAAGATTGCCCTTACTTTTGTAGGTGATGGTGATGTTGCATTTTCACTTCAAGCTGAAGGATTAATATTAAAAGAAAAGATGGAATCTAGTAAACATATGGGAATATTACTTCTGGTATGTAAAAGCGTCAAGAGTAATGTAGCTGTAGATGTTGAAGTACAGGAAGGAATAAAACTTAAACTTCGTTCTCCTGAATGGGAATCATTTGTTGAAAAATTATTAGAAGAGTTAAGGAGCTTTAACTATGACAAGGTTAAAAATTTAATTAAATAAACAAAATTGATTCTGCTGCAAAAAGGTAACTACAAAAAACTTAAGGCTGAGCAAACATATAAACCTAATTCCTTAAGTGGCAAGGCATGGTGAATGTTCACGGCTAAGTATAAATAAAAAATCATATTAGATAATAAGTGCTAAACTAAAATGCAAGTAAAGACCGATGAGTAGCGTGTTAAACATGTTTGCTCAGCCGATTCTATAGTCTAGGTTTACCTTTATGCTGTGAAATTAAAAATTAGGTTTCTAATTGGGACGATTTCTAATATATATTAGAAATCGTCCATTAAAATTTTTTTAATATATTATTTATTCTTCATCATTTGGGAATTTATCGTTAATTCTAACATCTTTTGGTTTAACCCAGACTTCAAGTCCATCAAAAGGATTTGCAGTACCTAAATATAAGCTTTTATTTTGAGCTAAAAATAACATTCTTACACCATAATTATGTGGATTGCCAAAGCCATTTAAAGATACTGGTTCCCAATTAACTCCATCTTTTGATTTCCAAAGATCAAAGCCAAAAGTTCTACTACCCAATTTCATAATAAAATTAGATACCTTTTGCATCACATCCCCAAGAGATATTTGTGAAAGTTGTGGGTTGCTTTGGGTTAAGTAATTTATATAATTCTGCAATGAGTTTTGATAAGCATTTACGTTTGCTGAAAAAATACTGTCTAATAATTCGGGTATTAAAGGAATATATGGGGGAATTAGTACAGACCAGCTAAAGGTTCCGAGGTAAAACTCGTTCCCTTGTGCCTGTAGTTGCCAACAATATGCATTACTTATATTGCCAAAACCCGAAGAATTACCGCTAAGTGGTGCACCCCTAGTACCTGTTTCTGGTTCAGTAGGGACGACAGGAGTTCCACCTATTACTAACTCCCAATTATCATTACTATCAACTCGTATGAGATCAAATCCTTTTGGGGGGATTAAAGTCTGACGTAAACTAAGTATAGCTATTTCAATGGCAGTACCAATATAAATATAATCATTAAAAATACCAACTTCCCAAGGGCGTTCATTTCTAGCATCACCAGCCCCTTTGTCGACAACTAATTTCCAGTTGTCTAATTCTGGTTCAGTTCCTACTGTACGCCATAGTTCAAAACCTGTTTCTCTTGCAGTACCTACATACAGGTGGTCATTAAAACTAAATAAAATGTCTGCTATTCCTCGAGGATTTTTATTCGGATCACCATCAACATCTACTAAATCCCAACCTTCATTTTCTGGATCAAAACTACTATACAACCTAAATTCACCTGGTCCAAGTAGTGCTGTAGCACCTAGGTACAATTTTCCTCTATGTTCAGCCATGTATCTAGTCGAAAATCCTTCAATTCCAGTATCAAGTTGATGCCAGTTAACACCATCAGTTGATTTAACCATAAACAATTCAGGAGTTAAAGTAAAAGCTCCAGCATATATTGCCGTTTCGCCATCTGGTGTTGTATAGGTAATCATAAAGCGAAAACCATTATTATTAATATCTTCTGTTGTACGGTAAACACGTTCCCAGCCTTGACAATCATCCTTTTTGTAACGCCAAATTTCACCAACATTAATTGGGTCTTGTGGAGTTAGTTCTTCAGGGATTGGAACATCACCAAGTGCACCAGATGATAAAACTGTATAAAGAATATTTCTGCCTATACCAACATAAATATAATCACCTAGTTCTGTTATAGACCATGCATAATTATTTTGCATAGCATTATCGGCATCAGTTACATCAAGTCCATTAACAGGTGTAATTTTTCTAAATTTACTAAAACGGTAATCAAAAGCATTATTGAGACTTTGATTCATTAATAACCCCTCCTTTTTGGTTATTATATTTATAATTACTAATAAAGGTTCTAAAAAGAATATTAGTGTTAGTTTTAATAATAAAAAAATAGATATCTTCTTAATAAACGAGATGTTAAAGCAACAATCTAATATTTTTTATTAAATTAATTTTATATATACCAACTAAATTAGGTCCTTGGTATAATGAGTTTGTAATAAATTTAACAATAAAAGCAGGGAAAAGCACATATATTGTAGATTATTGTTGAAGGCAAACTATGAATATTGATAAATAAGAAATATTCAAGGCCACATCCTGTTAATAAATAACAATTATTAAAAAATGCAGTAATTTTTAAGCTATAATTATAGTAGGTGTTATAGGAGGGTTTATGAATGGAAATAGCTATTGATCAAATTAGTAAAATACAGATCTTAAATCAATTTTGGCTTGCATTATTCTTAGTAATACCTATGGTTGTTATTGCACGGACTGTAGTAGCGGGAACAAGATATTCACCAATCTTAATTATTGTTATTTTTGGATTATCAATGGGTTATATACTAGTTGCAAGTGGTATAGCCAAACCAGGCTTACAAGAATTTCCTTTAATAGATTTAATAAGTAAAACAACTATTATTGCCTTATCTGTTTCTTTCTTTGTAGGTGGACAGGAACTACGAAAAATCTTTGGAGGTAAGCAATTAGAACCAGATAAAATGCTGGTTCCCTCTGATGAAGAAACAATTTTAGGAACTAATAGAACTCAATTAGTTTTTGTTATAAGATCTTTCTTTTTACTATTAGGAATTGAAGGTTTAAGTAGGTTACTTGTAGGATCTGAAAGCATTCTAAGTCAATACTATCTTTTAATTGCATATATTGGAATTGTTGGTGCAGTTATTTTAATTGACTATAAAGCCAAAATTTCAAATAAACATCAATATATCAGAAAAGGAATAGTGGAGATATTAGCTATTTTAATAGTATTATACTTATCATACAATATTGCTCAAATAATATATGAAATTATTGCTCTGCCTCAAATTTTCTTTGCTATGCTTTTATCAGCAGGATTAGGCGGATTTTTATATAAATGGTCTTTTGGACCAACTATTAGAGCATTATTATTTGCCGGAATTCCAATTGTATTAGCAGGTAACTTTATGATTGGTGGCTCTAGAATAGGAGAGGCATTTACTATTAGTGGTATGAATTCAGTTTTAGCATATGGATTTTTCGGACAACTTGTTTGGATGTTTTTAGGAATTTCATTATTAATGTATTTTGCTAAAACTACCAATGTTCGAAATTTAGCACCAGGTATGGCAGGTGCACTTTCTCATTCAGGATTAACTGGTGCTTGTACTGCAGGAGATTTTGGTAAAATTGCAGCTAATCGTGCACCAATTATGATAAATATTCCATTTTTTGCTCACGTATTTGTATTTTCTATCTTAGCTGTAAGTGCTGAGAGTGGAAATTTAATTTTAGCACCATCATTATTAATAGTAGCTGCTGGTCTTATATTAACAGTATTTGCTCTTAAAAACTTGCGTTATTCTAATGAAGAAAACAGTATAGAAGTAAAAGCATTAATGCAATTTTCTATGGGTTGGCAATTATTGGTTATATTTGGCGGGTTACTACTACTAAGTTTTACTACTATGCCCATGAACTATGCAGTCATGGCACAAACATCTGCAATATCTCATTTTGGTTTATTTGCAGCAATACAGGGAGGAATGTTTGGAGCTGAAGCGGCAGGATTAATTCCATTTATTTTTGCTATGCCATTCTTAGTACATCCTTTAGTATTTTTTATGTTTGGTAAGGCTATGGAAAAGGATGGAAACATGCCAACATTACCAGTTTATATTATAACTTTTATTGGCATAGCAGGTATTATTTTTTCCTTAATTGCCTTTTAATTAAGTGAAACTTGCAAAATACTAATTTCGTTTATGGCTTTAATAAATTAAAAACTAAAATAAATAAAATCCCTTTCTAAATTTTAGGAAGGGATTTTTTAATATAAATTTTTGCAATTCAATCATTAATTGGATTATAGTGTAATAATTTTCCTTTTATAGGCAGGAGTTTATTAATTTTAAAGCGAAATAAGAATGAGCTAACAAGAAGAGGTGGTGTTTATAATTAATAAAACAAATTTTAGTTATAATTTTATATTTATATTATTTGTGTTATTAACAGCAATAGTGTTCATTACAGGATGTGGCAGCCCAGATGTATCTGAAAAAAAACAAGGAAATAAAGTAGTTGACACTGATTTTTCAAGAACAGTAATAGATGTAGCAGGAAATGAAATAAATATTGAATCTAAGCCAATTAGAATAGTTTCAGTTATTCCTAGTGTAACCGAAATACTTTATGATTTAGGATTGGAAGATAAAATTGTAGGGGTTACTGAAAATTGTGATTATCCCAAAATAGCTTCAAAAAAGAAAAAAGTAGGTGATTGGAACATTAATTTAGAGAAACTAATTTCATTAGAACCTGATTTAGTAGTAGGTAAACACACTACAAATGAAGTGCTTTTAAATGAGATCTCTAACCTAGGTATTAATACTTTAATGATTGAAGCTCAAAACTTTGAAGAAATTTATAAATCATTTGAGATTATTGCTATGGCTACAGGTACTGAAGATAAAGCTCAAGACATTATTACAGACATGAAAACAAGAATTGAAGCTGTTGAGAAAAAAGTAATAACACTTGGTGATAAAGAAAGAAAAAGAGTATTTTTTGAGGTTGGTTGGGAGCCACTTTATACTGTGGGACTTGGGTCTTTACAACATGAGATTCTAGATTTAGCTGGAGGAATAAATGTAGTAGATGCTAACAAAGCATGGGTTAAATATAGTAATGAAAAGTTAATTGAGATAGACCCAGATGTTATTATTATGGGAACTCATCCTTATTACACTGCTGAAGATGCTAAAAATAGAACTGGATGGAGTCAACTGACAGCAGTAAAAAAAGATCAAGTTATTGATACAATTGACACCAATATTTTGGTACGTCCTACTTATCGAGCTGTTGAAGGCCTTGAGGAAGTAGCCAAATCTTTATACCCTGACCTTTTTAATTAATATTGAAAAAAGGATGGCGCAAATGTCTAACCAATGGATAAATAGATTGTTGCTGGGGCTAGGATTACTAGTTCCAGCTTTCATTTTAACAATGATTATTAGTTCAACTCTAGGTAGTGCTAATATTGATGTAATTACTGTTCTGCGTATGTTAATTTACAAAATCCCATATTTAGGTGAGCTTTTAATAATAGCAGATTGGTCTGATACTACAGAAACTATTGTATATGAAATACGAGTACCTAGAATTTTACTAGGGGGAATCGTTGGTGGAGCTTTGGGATTAGCTGGTGCATCATTTCAGGGGCTCTTAAGAAACCCATTAGCAGACCCTTACACCGTAGGAGTATCTTCAGGTGCAGCAGTTGGAGCAGTATTTGCTTTTATGATAGGTGGGGGAGTAACTTATTTGCAATTTGGATTAGTGCCATTTTTTGCTTTTATAGGTGCTATGACTGCTATTACAATAGTATATCAATTAGCTAAAATTGGTGGACGTGTAGCTGTTGAAACTTTGATTTTGGCTGGTGTAGTAGTAGGATCTTTTTTAACTGCATTACTTTCTTTTATGCTTACTAGAGCCTACAACAACTTAGAACAAGTAGTGTTTTGGCTTATGGGTAGCTTAGCTTTAAGAAGCTGGGATTATATTATTTTTATTTCTCCTTTTATATTCTTTGGAATGATATTACTATGGCTTTTATCAAGAGAACTTAATGTAATGGCTTTAGGTGAAGATACTGCCCACCATTTGGGGGTATCAGTTGAGAAGGCTAAAATATTAGTTCTCTTTTTAGCATCTTTAATTACAGCACTAGCTGTATCAATTGCTGGAACTATCGGATTTGTAGGACTAGTTGTACCCCATATAGTACGGATGATACTAGGACCTGATCATCGAGTACTAATACCTATATCTGCCTTAGTTGGTGGGTTGTTTTTAATATGGGCTGACACTATAGCACGTATTATTATAACTCCAAGTGAGCTTCCCGTAGGTGTTATAACAGCACTAATTGGTGCTCCATTCTTTGGGTATCTTTTGAGAGTTAGAAAGAAAAGTATGTCTATCTAGAGGTGAGTTATGAGCATTAGTATTAAAGTGGATGATATTAGTTTTAATTATGGTTCAAGCGAGGTTTTAAAAGAAATTAATTTAAGTATTATGCCAGGTGATAGTATAGGCATTATTGGTCCTAATGGCTCTGGAAAATCTACACTTATAAAAGCTATGGCAGCATCTTTAAAACCTATTGTTGGGAACATATATTTGGGTGAGCAAGATCTTTTTAAACTAAAGCCAAAAAAACTAGCTAAAGAACTTGCCGTAGTTCCTCAAGATACTACGGTTAATTTCAATTTTTCAGTATGGGAAATAATAATGATGGGGAGGATGCCTCATTTAGGTCGTTTTGCTAGTGAAAACAAGGAGGACTATTGGGTAGCAGAACAAGCAATGATGCTTACTAATACATGGCATTTACGTGATAAAAGTATAGTAGCGTTAAGTGGTGGTGAAAGACAAAGGGTAATACTAGCTCGAGCACTAACTCAACAACCCAAAGTATTACTGTTAGACGAGCCTATTGCCCATCTAGATATAAATCATCAAATTGAATTATTAGCCCTAATAAAACATTTAAATGAGACAGATAACCTTACATCTATAACTGTATTACATGATATTAATTTAGCAGCTAGGTATTGTAAAAAGTTAATTTTAATCAATGAAGGACGAATATATGCAGTAGGAACACCTAATGAGGTAATAACTCAAAAAAATATCCAAGATGTTTATGGCAGTAAACCCTTAATTAGCACTCATCCATTGACGGGTGTACCTCAAATAACCATAATTGAATCGAATTTTTATAATAAAAAAGAGTATAATTACAAAGACAATCTTACAATTCATATAATTAGCGGAGGGGGAATTGGTGCTCCTGTAATAAAGGAGCTAGTACAAAGTGGCTTTAAAGTCACAGCAGGGGTTTTAAATTTAGGTGATACTGACTGGCAAATTGCTAAGATGCTAGGCATTGAAATAACAGAGGAGGCTCCTTTTTCTCCCATATCTGAAAAATCATATTTAGATAATTTGAAATTAGTTCAGAACGCAGACTTAGTATTATTACTACCAATTCCTATTGGATCAGGAAATCTTTTAAATTTGAAAATATTAGAAGAAAGCCTAAACTTACAAAAACCTTCCTTTATTATTGATATGAACAATATATCTTATAGAGATTACTCCAATGGAGAAGCAACTAAGATAACTAAACAATTATTAACAAAAGGAGTTATTGATTTATCTACTATAGATGATTTATGGAAGCATATTTAGGTTGGTGATTTGTGAAGATGAATAGTATGAACCAAATAAAAAATGTTGTAAAAGAAAATATTTTATTTATTAATAGTGAAATTAGTTTAACTGCTATTAGCTCAGGGGTTTTAGGTCAGGGAATAAAGCCTATAAAACATATATTAAATGTTCAAGTTGATAAAAATTATAATCATCCAAATCCAAAAACCCATTTAAAACAAATATGCATAAAGCATGGTTTAGAACCTAACATGACTAGTGGTCTTTTAACAGCAGTTCTAATGAAGGATTTAGTTATACTTCAAGATAGCATTGACGAATTTTGGGTTAAAGTATTTTTAACTATAGGGATAACAAATGCTGCTGGGGCAGGCAGTGCATATAATCATATATTAAAAGAAACAAAAGATCAGTATAGCCCCGGTACTATTAATACAATTATTATTACTAATGGAAGTTTAACTAATGGTGCTTTAGTTAATAGTGTAATTACTGCAACTGAAGCCAAATCATTAGCTTTAGCAGACACAAAAGTAAAAGATGTAATTAACGGTAGTCTAGCGAGCGGCACAACAAGTGATGCTATTGTTATTGCTACCACTAATACTGGTCCAAATGTTGAATATGCTGGAACTGCAACTAATTTTGGCCAGCTTATTGGAAAATTAGTACGACAAGGAATAAAAAAAGGAATAAAAAAGGGAGATTAAAAAAATGAAAGTAATTTTTGATGAATTATTTTTCCATGAATATTCTTTAGATTCAGCGGCTGATATGAAAAGACTAGATCATGCCTATGATTTATTAAGTCAAAAGTATGAAATTATAAAACCTGAACTTTGCACAGATGAAGATATATTACTAGTTCACACAGAACAACATCTTAAATCGATTAAATCAAATAAAAAATTATATGAAACTGCAAAAATGGCAGTTGGTTCTGCTATCCTTGCCGCAGAATATGCAATTCAAAATCAAATGGCTTTTGCTTTGTGCCGTCCACCAGGTCATCATGCTAGTTCAGAATTCTGTTGGGGATTTTGTTACTTTAACAATATTGCAATAGCTGTTCAGAACTTACTAGAAAATGAATATATAGAGAATGCTATTATTATAGATATTGATCTTCATTTAGGAGATGGTACATATGAGACTTTTAAAAACCATGAACAAGTTGAATACTATCATATAAAAGGCAGAAATTCTCACAATTTTATTAAGGAGTTAGAAGACTATTTAGAAAACAAAACATGTGATATCATTGCTATATCTGCTGGATTTGATCGTCACGAATATGATTGGGGAGGTATGCTTCCTACTACAAGTTATAATATTGCAGGTCAAATATTAGGTAAGTTTACTAGAGAAAAATGTCAAGGAGGTTTATTTGCAGTCCTTGAAGGAGGTTATAATCCTGTTGTTCTAGGTGAAAGCATATTAGCCTTTCTAGAAGGGCTTGAAAAATAATAAAGGAAATATTAATGGATACAAAAATCATATTTAATAATCGTTTAAAAAAGTATAAAAAAAAGAAAGAAAAAATGCAAAGGAAATCCTATAGGTTAAGCAATCTAAGATTACTTTTATTTGTACTTGGGTTGTCATTGACAATTGCGGCTTTTTTGTATTCTAAAGATGCATATGGTTACCTTGTATTACTGATATCAACAATTACATTTTTCTATGTGGTAACTAAAAGTATAGAAGCTAACAATGAAGCTACGAGATTTAGTTTTTTAGAAGAAGCCAATAAAAGATGTATTGATAGAATAGAAGGTAGCTGGACTAGCTTTATTGATGATGGTATTGAATTTAAAGACTCTAATCATCCATTTACAGATGATTTAGATATTTTTGGTAGTGCTTCACTTTATCAATGGTTAAATAATGCTAATACATATTATGGCAGAACTACTCTTAAAAATATATTATCTAATCCTACAAATGAAATAAAAAGCATTGAAAAAAGACAACAGGCGATAAAAGAATTATCGTCTAAGTTAGATTTTTGTCAACACTTACAATGTGAAGGAATGAATGGGGATTTATTTGAAAATCCAGAAAAATTATTAAAATACACTGAAAATGATTTGAAATTAATTCAAAATAAATTTTTTATATATGTAATCTATTTACTTCCGATAATAACAATATTTTTATTTTTATTATGGATTTTTGATTTGATTTTATTAATTTTCCCTTTAAGTTTGTTAATAGCTCAAATAGTTATTAACATATTTAATTATGGAAAAATATTTAAAATTTTAGAACCAGTTTATTCAAATAAAAACAAAATAAATGCTTATCAAAAAATATTTAAAGTAATTGAAGAAGAAAAATTTAATAATGACTATTTATTAAAACTAAAATCTAAATTATATAATAGAAATAAACCTGCATCACAACAGATAAAAAATTTAGATAAGATTGTAGGTGCAATTGCTCTACAATACAATCCTATAGTTCATTTCTTCATTAACAGTTTGTTTTTTTGGGATTTTCGATGTGTATTTTCTTTAGAAAAATGGAGAGATGAATCAGGCTTAGCTTTGCGAGACTGGATTTTAAATATTGGAATGTATGAAGCTCTATCTAGTTTAGCTCTAACTTCTCAAATAAATCCTAATTGGTGTTATCCCAAATTTGATCAAAATAAGCTTACTATTTTAACTGAACAAATTGGTCATCCACTAATTAATGAAAAACAAAGAGTTTCAAATAACCTTACTATTGATAATCAGATATTAATAATTACAGGCTCTAACATGTCTGGTAAAACAACATTATTAAGAACAATAGGGATAAATCTTGTTTTAGCTTATGCTGGGTCAGCGGTGTGTGCTAAAAATTTCAAATGTTCTATAATGGATATATTTACCTCTATGAGATTAGCTGATGATTTAAATGCTGGTATATCTACTTTTTATGCTGAATTATTACGCATTAAATTGATTATTAATCATTCAAAAGAAGAAAAACCAATGATATTTTTGATAGATGAAGTTTTTAGAGGAACTAATTCTCGAGATAGAATTATAGGTGCAAAAAACGTCCTTATTAATTTAAATAAAGATTGGGTAATAGGGGTAATCTCAACACATGATTATGAGCTTTGTGATTTTGAAAATGATAATAGTGGCAGAATTATGAATTATCATTTTACTGAAACATATAAAAATGGTGAAATTATCTTCGACTACAAACTTAGAAAAGGACGTTCTAAAACAACAAATGCTAAATATCTGATGAAAATGGTAGGTATTGAGATTAAGGAAGAAAATGAAAACTAATTAATGATTCTGCTGCAAAAAGTAACTACAACAAACTTAAGGCTGAGCAAACATGTTTATCTAAGTCCTTAAGTAGCAAGGCGTGGTGCATAGATCACGGCTAAGTATAAATAAAAAGTCATTTTAGATAATAAGTGCTAAGCTAAAATGGAGGTAAAGACCGATGAGTGGCGTGATAAACATGTTTGCTCAGCCGATTCCATACTCTAAGTTTAGCTTTTTGCAGTGGAATCATTAATTAATAATAAGTAATTTTTTTGCAATATATAATATTAAATGTGGGATGAGATATCCTATTCCTGCTTTTTTGGGAAGGAAGAAAGTTGTGCGTAGTTATCTGACTTTGTTTTTAAAGGGTGTACCAATTGGTATATCTAATATATTACCAGGAGTTAGTGGTGGAACTGTAGCTTTAATATTAAATATTTATGAACTATTAATTAAAGCAGTAAAGGAAATTAATCTTAGAATTTTAATTCCTCTTTTTATAGGCGGTGTATCTGGTATTTATGTTACAGCAAGCCTTGTGACATACTTTATGGAAGCCTATCCTACATTTATAAACTCTTTAATTTTTGGATTAATTATTGCTTCAGCTAAAATCACCTATGTTGAAATAAAGTATTTTAATTTTAAAAATATTTTTTTTGGTATATCTGCATTATTATTAGCTATATTTTTAAGTATTAATGCTCATATTACTGCTACAGAAACATCGGTTAATTTAATAAATATCGCAATTGGCGGAGTTTTTAGTTCTATTTCTATGTTACTTCCTGGAATCAGTGGAGCTACAATACTTATTATATTAGGGGTTTATAAGCCTGTTTTAGTAGCATTAGCAGAATTAAATTTTCTAATTATTTCAGTTTTTAGCTTATCAGCATTATTAGGTATTATATGTTGTGCTTGGATTATTTCGTACATATTAAATAATCACAGAAATTTATTAATGACTATATTAACTGGATTAATTTTAGGTTCATCAACAGCAGTAATACCCTATAATCTAGGAGTAAATGAAATTTTAGGAGTATTATTAGGAATATTATTAGTGACATTATTTAGTTATCGTCGTGCAAAATTAGTGAATTAGATATGTTTTATAATCAAAAACTAAATAAAATATATCTAAAGGAGTGTTCTAATATGCATTCAACTGACTTACTAAATAATTTTAAAAAAGACTTAGATAATATGCAAGACACCTTAACTCAATTAGCTTCTTATAGTGAATTTCAAGGTAAACGTGACTTGTACTTTAGAATTAAACAAGATCTTGAGTTAATACAACAACAAATAGAAGATGAATTAAACAATATTAATAAAGTAGAAAAATATACAAGCACATTAGATACTATATAATTTTAAAATTAGTTATTGTAAAACTTGTAAAATATGAACTAAACTGTTATTATCCATATTAACAACTTTCAAGGAGGCTTATAAATGGCTGAAAATAAAGAAAAAGTTATCATAGAAGTGCTTCAAGGAACCAAAGCTGTTGCAGGAGGTTGAAGCTGTTCTGCTGATTGTGCTGTAGCAGATAGTTGTGGACCAACTATGAGTGTCAAAGAATCAACAGATTTATTACGAAATGAATTAAAACAATCTTTTGGTGATAAAATTGAAGTTAAATATGTAGATACTGATGAAGAAGGAATGGATGATTATCCAATAATGGAAAAAGTTATGCGTATGGGTTATCCATTTCCAATTACATTTATTAATGGAGAACCAAAATATGCAGGTAAAATAATGGTTGATGAGATTAAAAATGCCGTTAATGACAAATTAAAAGACTAAATTTTTTTACCATATATTTAAATAGATAGACTATATTGTCTATCTATTTTTTTATTTTGCATTTTAATAATAATAAAATTTGTTAAAACTATGTATATAGTAAAATATTGCAAAAGTGATTCTGCCTGAGCAAACATTTTTATCTAAGGTTTTGCTGCAGTGTAATACAATATTGATTATTAATGTTACTCATTTAATTAGAGTTGTTGTCTTAATAGTTAACAACTCTCTATTTTTGCGATACAATCAAATTGATTACATTACAAATACTTTAATCTTAATAATACAAATGAGGGAAAAGTGTCAGGAGGATATTAATATAAATGGTTGATTATAGTGAAGAAATAAAAAAATATCATATATTAACTTATGGTTGTCAAATGAATGTTAGAGATTCAGAAATCATAGCAGGATTAGTTGAATCTATGGGGTATATTGAAACGAATAGCCCTTCAGATGCTGATTTAGTTATATTTAATACTTGTAGTGTACGTCATTCTGCTGAAAACAAAGTATATGGAAAATTAGGAGAAATAAATAAATTTAAAAAAAATAATAAAGAACTATTAATTGCTTTTGGAGGCTGTATGGCTCAACTTAATGAGGTACAGCAAAAATTAAAAAATACAGGTGTAGATATACTTTTTGGAACACATAATGTACATGAGTTGCCACGTTTAATAGAGGAAGCAAATCAGGAAAAAAATCCTATACTAAGAGTTTGGGATAAAGAGGGTACAGTAGTAGAATCATTACCTTCTAAAAGAAAGGAAGGTATTAGTGCTTTTGTCAATATAATGTATGGTTGTAATAATTTTTGTAGTTATTGTATTGTCCCTTATACCCGAGGTAGAGAAAGAAGCAGAGAACCTCAAGATATAGTTGCTGAAATAAAAGAGTTAGCTGAATTAGGATATAAAGAGGTAACTCTTTTAGGTCAAAATGTTAATTCATATGGTAAAGGCCTACAAAATGAAACTGATTTTTCCAGATTGTTATATAAAGTTAATGAAATTAATGGAATAGAACGAATTAGATTTACAACTTCTCATCCAAAAGATATGTCTGATAATTTAATAGATGCTATTAGAAATAATAATAAGGTGTGCGAGCATATACACGTTCCTTTACAAGCAGGAAGCAATAAGGTTTTGAAACTTATGAATCGTAATTACACAAGAGATCATTATTTAGAATTAACAAAAAGAATGAGAGATCGAATACCGGGAGTATCAATTACAAGCGATTTAATAGTTGGATTTCCCGGAGAAACTGAACAAGATTTCGAAGATACCTTAGATATGGTTGATAAAGTAAAATTTGATGCTGCATTTACCTTTATGTATTCAGTTAGGACTGGAACAAAAGCTGCTTCGCTTGAAGAACAAATTGAATTAGAAACAAAAAAAGAGCGTTTAAACCGATTGAATAAATTACAATATTCAATTGCAACTGAAATAAATAAAAGTTTGGAGGGAAAAACAGTTGAAATTTTAGTTGAAGGTACTAGTAAAACTAATACTGAGAGGTTAACAGGTAGAACTCGTTGTAATAGAATAATTATATTTTCTGGTTCTAAAGACTTAATAGGACAGCTTATAAATGTTAGAATAGAAGAAGGAAAAACGTTTTCTTTATTTGGTGATTATGTATCATAATGCCAATCTAAGGATAAAAACCAATAATTAGGAGGAGTAAATTTTGAGTACAGAATCAATTGTAAAAATGGCATTCGATTTAGGAAACGCCATTGCTAGTTCTGATGAAATTCAGAACTTAAAAGATGTTCAAGCAAAACTTACCGAGGACAAAGAGGCATATGATTTAATTATGCGTTATCAGGATGCTAAAACTAAATTAGACAACAAAGCTAATGAAGGTATAATTGTACCTGATAATGAAGAAAGCCATGTGCAAATTTTAGAACAGCAACTAAATAGTAATAGCCTTGTAAAAGAATTAATTGCTGCACAAGAAAAATTTGATAATTTAATGCAAGGAGTTTACTTTGCAATGAACCAAGCAATATCTGGTGGAGAAAACTGCGCACCATCTGATTGCGGCACATGTGGTTCAGATTGTAGTCAATAGTCAAAGGTCAAGATAATACTATGAAGGATAGATCATATTATATGATCTATCCTTTTATTTTTTATCATTTATACTTAAAATAAAAATTATGCAAATGTAAAAAGTACCATATCATTAAAGCACTGATTATATATTATTAGTTTAGCTTGTGTTACTAAATTAAATCATATTAATCATACATGTAAAGGAGGTCAAAATTAAATGAAAGTTTTTGTACTCAATGGCCCTTCAGCAACAGGCAAAACAGCACTAATGGATTATTTATTATTAAATGATAATGACTTTCTAGAGCCTATTGTTTCATTTACTACTAGAAAAAAAAGATCAAGCGAAAAAGATGGAAAAGATTATTATTTTATAAATAGAGAAAAGTATTTAGAATACTGTGTTGATAATAAAATCATAGAAGAAATTGTTTATGTAGACAATATTTATGGAATAACAGCTGATGAATTGCAAAGAGTTAAAAATACAGGTAAACATGGATTAATAATAATGACGACAGAGGGAATTAGAACACTAAAGAAAAGCTTAGGTCCACAAAACGTAGTAAGCATTTTTATTTATAGAGATTTAAAAGAAATCATTGAAGTAATAAATAATAGAGATTCTAGTAAACAAGAGAAAAATAGAAGAATTGAGCTTGCAAAACAAGAAATTCGGGATTTAAACACTTGTGATTATGTTGTTTATAATATTGATACATTAGAATATGCTTATGATCAATTAAAAGACATAATTAATAAAGAAATAAATACAGAACCATTAAAGATAAAAATTAAATCAGGTGAAAAATACCGTCATTTTAAAGGTGATATATTTGAAGTTATTACTATAGCTTATCATTCAGAAAATTATAGTCCTTTAGTAGTTTATAAAGACCTGCAAACTGGAATTGTCTATGCCCGCCCTTATGAGATGTTTGCAGGAAAAAAGGAATTAGAGCTTGAAAACAGAATAGTTAATAGATTTGAATTAATTGATGATTAAATACACCAGGAGGGACTATAAGTGACTATTCAATATACCCCTATGATACAACAGTATTTAGAAATAAAAGAACGATATCAAGACGCTATTCTCTTTTTCCGTTTAGGTGATTTTTATGAAATGTTTTTTGAAGATGCTAAAATTGCCGCAAAAGAACTTGAGATAGTATTAACAGCAAGAGATGGTGGATCAAATAAAATTCCCATGTGTGGTGTACCATATCATTCTGTAAATAACTACATACATAAATTAATTAATCGTGGCTATAAAGTTGCAATTTGCGAGCAAGTTCAAGATCCAAAAGATGCAAAAGGAATAGTGAAAAGAGAAGTTACTAGGGTTATAACTCCAGGAACTATATTAGAAGATTATATGTTAGATGAATCTGAAAATAATTATTTAGCCGCTGTAGTAGAATATGAACAAAAATTTGGCCTATCATACATTGATATAACAACAGGTGATTTTTGGGTTACAGAATATTCAGGTGATAACGCATATTTAGAAATAGAAAATGAAATTTTAAGGATTTTTCCTTCAGAGTGCTTGATTAGTTCTCCTAACACTTTAATAAAAGATACAAAGTTTGAAAACATAATATCAACTAATTTTAATAATGTAGATTATATTGAAGATTTTGAACAAGCCAAACAAGTCATAAAAGACCATTATAAAGCAGAAATAACAGAAGAACTAAATACAAATTATAGTTCTACCTGTATTATGTCTATTGCAGTAATAATTAAATATTTAAGTGAAACACATAAAAGAAGTCTAAAACACATTAAACAAGTAAAGTTTTATAAGGAAAGTATGTTTGTCGAATTAGATTTCGTAACCCGAAAAAATCTCGAATTAATTTATAATATGAAAGAAAGAAAAAAAGACGGGACTCTATATAATATAATTGATAAATGCTGTACAGCGATGGGAAAACGAAACTTAAAAAAATGGATTGAACAACCATTAAAAAAGATTGATGATATAAATAAAAGACTTGATGCAGTTGAAGAGCTTAGAAACAATTTAATTTTACGAACTGATACCAAAAAATTACTAGAATCAATCTATGATTTAGAGAGATTAGTGGGGCGTATTGGAGCTGATATTGCTAACCCTAAGGACTTGTTAGCATTAAAAAATTCAATTAATAAGTTGCCTGAATTAGCAGATTTATATTCTAGTACACATTCGGAATACTTAACAAAAATAGCAGAATTAGATATCTTAGACGAAATTTCTTCTTTTATAGAAAATTCTATTAACGATGATGCACCCGTAATTATAAAAGAAGGAGATATAATTAAAAAAGGATTTAATTCTGAAATAGATGAACTTCGCAAATTGAAGGAGCAAGGGAGTCAATGGTTAATAGAATATGAGCAAAAAGAAAAAAGTAAAACAGGAATTAAAAACTTAAAAGTAAGTTTTAATAAGGTTTTTGGATATTATCTAGAAGTAAGTAAATCAAATCTCCATCTTGTTCCAGATGATTATATTAGGAAACAAACACTAGCAAATACAGAAAGATACATAACAGAAGAACTTAAAGATTTTGAAACAAAAATAATTACTTCTAAAGATAAACTTTTTGAATTAGAATACAAAATCTTTTTGCAAATACGTCAAAAAATAAGTGAAAATACTAGTAGAATTCAAAAAACAGCAGCACAAATTGCTATACTAGATACATTATATTCAATGTCTGAGACAGCGTATATAAATGATTATATACGTCCTCAATTAAACTCAGAAGGAACTATAGAAATTAAAGCTGGTAGACATCCAGTTGTAGAAAAAACTCTTGCTAATGCTCGATTTGTTCCTAATAACGTTGATTTAAACATGGATGATTCTAGATTTTTAATAATTACTGGTCCTAATATGGGTGGTAAAAGTACATATATGCGTCAAATAGCCTTGTTAGTAATAATGACACAAATAGGCTGTTTTATTCCTGCTGAATATGCCAATATTGGTATAGTTGATAAAATTTTTACACGTGTAGGTGCATCAGATGATTTAGCATCAGGACAAAGTACCTTTATGATGGAAATGACTGAAGTTGCAAATATTATTAATAATTCTACAAAAAACAGTTTAATTATTCTTGATGAAATTGGTAGAGGGACAAGTACTTATGACGGATTAAGTATAGCTAGAGCTGTAGGCGAATATATTCATGAAAATATTGGTGCTAAAACACTCTTTGCTACTCATTATCATGAATTAACTTCTCTTGCTGATGAATTTGAAGGAATGGTTAACTTATGCGTTTCTGTGTTAGAAACGGGGGATCAAGTTGTGTTTCTGAAAAAAGTCCTACCAGGAAAAGCTGATAAGAGCTATGGAATAGATGTTGCTAAGCTTGCGGGTTTACCTAAAGAAGTTATCCAACGTTCAAATGATATATTAGTACATTTAGAAAATACTAATTATTATGAATATAAACAAGATATAACTCAATTAAGTTTATTTAATGATGATGAAAATATAGTAGTTAAAGAAATAAAAAAAATAAATCCAGATGATATTACCCCTAAGGAAGCTCTAAACCTTTTATACCGTTTAAAAGGTTTGGTTTAATTTTAAAGGAGGTGGCTTATTTGCTAATAGGTATTGATGTTGGTGGGACTTTTACTGATGGAGTGCTATTTGATAATAAATCAGTTAAAAAAACAGTAAAAAATCCTACAGATAATCAAAATCTGCAAACGACTTTATTTTTTGTACTTGATGAACTTCTTAAATCATGTAATCCAAAGGATATAAAAAGAGTGGTCATTAGTACAACCCTAATAACAAATATAATAGCAACCCAAAGTGGTGAAAAAACAGCCCTTATACTAATTCCAGGTAGAGGTTTACCTTATTCTTATTTTAATTTTTTTAAAAAGACCTTCTTCCTTAGTGGAGGTATAGATTTTAGGGGCAGGGTATATGAAAAAATAAAAGAGGAAGAAGTCATTGAGATTGTAGATAAGATAAGAGCTGATGGCATTAAAAACATTGCAGTTGTGTCAAAATTTTCTAATCGTAATGCATCATTTGAAAATAAAATTAAACAAATAATTAATGATAAATATTCAGATGCAAAGGTGATTACTGGTAATGAAGTAGCCGGTCCATTAAATTTTGCTCGTAGAGCAGTCACAACTTACTACACAGCTATGACTAATTTTCAATGGAATGCATTTGTAGATGATCTACAGAAAGCATTTCAAGAAAGAAACCTAAATGCTAAGATCGAAATATTAAAGGCAGATGGTGGAACAATGTCCATACAAAATGCCAGAAAAAGACCATGTGAAACAATTTTTTCAGGACCTGCCGCAAGCACCATGGGTGCAATAGCAACTACAATGGACAGTAAAAACTCTATAGTTGTTGATATAGGTGGAACAACATCAGATATTGCATTATTAATAGAAGGAGACCCATTATATGCTTCTAAAGGTGCAAGAATTAATGAAAAATATACTCATATTAATTCATTTGCAGTAAGGTCTATTAACTTAGGTGGTGATAGTGCTATCACCATTAAAAATGACGATATCTTAGTAGGACCAGAAAGAAAAGGTCCTGCAGCTTGTTTTAATGGACCCTGTCCTACAACTACTGATGCTTTTAATTTAAGATACAAATTAGATATAGGAAATATGCATTTATCGGAAGAAAGCTTAAGAAAACTTGCAGAACAATTAGGTATAGATATATTAGAGGTTTGCGATAAAGTTATAGCAAAAGTTATTAATGAATTAACTTTTGCCATAAATAATATGTTTAAAGAGTGGGAGACTGAACCAGCCTATAGAATTTGGGAAATATTGAATAAAAAACAATTTATACCCGAACAAATTGTAGGAATAGGTGCTGCTGCAAATGCTATAATCCCTGTTGTTGCAGACAATATGGGCATTGACTATGAGATTAATCAGCATTCTTCAGTAGCAAATGCATTAGGTGCTTGTTTATCAAGACCAACAATAGGATTTAATATGCATTTAGATACAGAGAATAAAAAATATGTTATAGATTTAGATGGTTATACCGGAAAATTAAAGAATGTTAACAATATTCAATTAGAAGATGCTAAAAAAATTGCTTATGAGTATTTACAATATATTGCAGATCAAAATGATGTTACAGGTTATGCTACTAATGCAGAATTTTATTTAGAAGAACAATTTAATATGATAAGAAACTGGGATAGAGTAGGAAAAATTTTTGAAATAGGCATACAAATAAAACCCGGATTAATTAATGAATTTACGGGGGTGAAATAAATGAAGCAAACCGGACTTTTATTTTTTCCAGCATTTGATTGGGCAATAACCCCAACACATCCTGAGAGAGAAGAAAGACTTTTATACACACGTGATCTTATTTTTGAAGAAGGAGTTATGGATTTACAGGAAATAAAAGAATATCAGCCGCGATTAGCTGAAATAAAAGATATAGCTAGGGTACATTTTTGTATTCCTGATATAGAGTCGCAAATACTAAAAGCCCATCTAATAGCAGCAGGTGGTTCACTTGTTATGGCTGATGCATTTTTTAACAAAGAAATAAAAAATGCATTTGCCATTATTCGTCCACCTGGACATCATGCAATGACTGTATCACATGGCAATAGAGGTTTTTGTAATATTAATAATGAAGCAATTATGGTTGAGTACATTAGAAAAAATTATGGTATTAAAAAAATTGTCATTGTTGATACTGATGTACACCATGGTGATGGAACTTCTGAAATTTATTACAATGATCCTGATGTATTATGTATATCATTTCACCAAGACGGTAGAACAATTTTTCCTGGTACAGGATTTATTGATGAACTAGGAACTCCACAAGCATATGGTACGAACATTAATATACCTTTAATTCCTGGAACAACAGATGTGGGTATTCATTATATATTAGATAATCTCATACTACCATTAATAGAAGAATTTAAACCTGATTTAATAGTAAATTCAGCAGGTCAGGATAACCATTACAGTGATCCATTAGCAAATATGCGTTTTACAGCTCAAGGCTATGCTAAGCTAAATACTAAATTAGCGCCAGATATAGCAGTTCTTGAAGGTGGGTATTCAGTTGAAACAGCCTTACCTTATATTAACCTAGGAATAATTATGGCAATGGCAGGTATAGATTATTCAAATTACTATGAACCAGATTACAAATCTTTTAGTGAGTCTCCCGAAAACATGGAATACATTAAAAAAATGGTTAACATACAGCTAGAAAACTTTCGAAATCGTGAGGATGTTATTGCACAAAACAAAAAGAAAAGGGGAAAATTGATTCAAGATTATAAAAGTGTATTTTATGACACTGAATTTATAAATGAAGAACAATATAATAAATACAGAGTATGTAATAAATGTAGTGGCTATAGAATGATAGACTCAACAGCACATCATAGAGATGGTAAAGTAGTCAGAGTATATTGTATTTCTATACCTTCAAACTCCTGTAGTACATGTCAAGAAGAAGCTAAATCTGCGTATAAAGACTTGATAGAAAATAGTTCATTTTTTGATTATATATATTTACAAGATAGGTTAGGAGACGAGTATAGAAGTACTAACATGAAAACTAACATTGAAAAGGTTTTATAAATATGAGCATACACTTATTAAAAGATGATGTTATTAACAAAATTGCTGCTGGTGAGGTAATAGAAAAACCAGCCTCAGTAGTTAAAGAATTAGTAGAAAACTCAATTGATGCAAATGCAAAAAATATAGATATAACTATCATAAATGGTGGATTAGATGAAATAATCATTGAAGATGATGGTGTGGGCATGACTAAAGAACAGTTGCCATTAGCCTTTACCAGACATGCAACTAGTAAAATAACAAATGAATCAGATTTGTTCAAAATATATACAATGGGATTTAGAGGAGAAGCGTTACCTAGTATAGCTTCTGTTTCTCGTGTGGAAATACAAAGCAAAAAAGCTGGTCATAATGGAGCTAAGGCCATAATTGAAGCAGGGGAGATTACTGAAATAGTAAACTATCCTTGTCCAGAAGGTACTAGAATAGTTGTAAAAGACTTATTTTACAATACCCCAGCAAGGCGTAAATTTTTAAAAACACCAGTTGCTGAGAATAACGCTATAAATGAAATAGTTACTAAACTAGCACTATCTAGAAAAGATTTATCTATAACATTAAAAAGCAATAAAAAATTATATTTTAAAACACCAGGAAATGATAACTTAGGAGATACTATTTTAAGCATCTTTGGAACCGATTTTTTAATTGGCTTAATACCCCTAGAATATAAGGGGGAAAATTATAATCTTAAAGGTTTTATTTCTAAACCTAGAAATGTAAGGTCAAGTCGAAAAAATCAATTGTTTTTTGTCAATAATAGATGTATAAAGAGTCCTATGTTATATAAAGCTGTTGAGGAGGCCTACAAGGGCCTTCTAGTTTCAAGAGAATTTCCATTAGTTTTTTTATTTTTAGAAATTAAACCTGAGGAAATAGATGTTAATGTTCACCCACAAAAAACAGAAATTCGATTTAATGATGAAAGAACTATTTTCAGATTAATAAATGAGGTTATAAAAGATACAATTTTAAGCCAACAAATAAGTAGCATTGGACATGAAAAAAATAATGAAAATGTTTTTAAAGATAAGAAAGTTAATAATTTCAAACCTACTCGTATAGAAGAAACAATTGAAGTTCAAAAACTTCCTTATTCACAATCTCAAAATGTTACTACTAATAACTATGTAAATGAAACTAGCAATGATAAATATAATAATGAAAAAATAATAACAACTCAAAATGAATCAGTGCAAAATGATTTTAAAATAGTTGGTCAACTATATGATACATATATTATTGTAGAGAAGGAAAATACAATATGGTTTATAGATCAACATGCTGCTCATGAAAGAATTATATACACAAATTATTTTAAAGAAGATATTACTTCCGAACAATATGCAATACCTTTAGTAATAGAGTTACCAATAGAATCTATAGATTGCATTTTCAACAATAAAGAAACATTTGATAAATTAGGTATTCAAATTGATTACTTTGGTGATAATTCTTGTGTAATACGGTCAGGACCATCATTTATAAAAGGTGATGAATATTCAACTATTAATGAAATTATAGATATTTTAAATGAAGAAGACCAAAAAGATATTGCAGATAAAACAAAAATCTTAATGTCATGTAAGAAAGCAATAAAAGCAAATCAACGTTTATCTAATTCTGAGATACAAAAAATAGTGCAAGATTTGCTACAATGCAATGATTTTCTGACATGTCCACATGGAAGACCAACTATTTTTAATCTAAGTAAATTAGACTTAGAAAGAAAATTTAAAAGGTAAATTATTATGAATATAATAGCAACTACAACTAGTTCAATTAACCATTTAGATAAACAATTCGAGGAATTTATTATAAATACAGGGATAAAATATGTTCCAAGACAAAAGAAGAGTCTTAAGAAGATTAGCGAAGAAAATGGTGTAAATACTATAATAGTTTGGCATCAAGATGGACCTATACTTTATATTGGTGAAGAAAAATTTTTCTTTCATCCTAGTATGGCAAAAAATAGAATTTCAGCCTATCGGAAAAAAGGCATACCAGACTTACTTATAAAGGCTGCTGATTTAAAAAAAGGTGATAGTTTTTTAGACTGTACTCTAGGAATCGGAGCAGATGCTATTGTAGCATCGTATTTTTCTGAAAATGGTAAAATTACTGGATTAGAATCATCATTTGCTCTGGCAACAACTGTAAAATGGGGAATGAAAACATATAAAAATAATATAACTTGGCTAACAAATGCTATTAAAAAAATAGAAGTTATTAACAGTGACCACAAGGATTACTTACTTAAGCTTCAAGATAACAAATATGACATAGTTTATTTTGATCCTATGTTTCGTAATCCTTTGCTTAGTAGTCAACCTATTTCTCCAATTAGAAAAATAGCCAACCATAATGAAATAGATTTAGATACAATTAATGAAGCCTGTAGAGTTGCAAGTAAGCGTGTTGTCCTAAAAGAAAGAGCTGACAGTAATGTTTTTGATAAATTAGGTTTTAAAAATATTATAGAAAATAAAAAAAATAGTATCAAATACGGATATATAAAAACCTAAAATTATTGATGGATGGTGTAAAAATGTTAAAATTAGCTGCAATAGTAGGGCCTACTGGAGTAGGAAAAACTAATATTTCTGTTAAAGTAGCACAAAGTATAAATGGTGAGATACTTTCTTGTGATTCTATGCAAATTTATAAAGGCATGGATATAGGTACAGCAAAAATAAATGAAAATGAAAAAATGGGCGTTAATCATCATCTTATTGATATAGTGCAACCACATGAAAACTTTACTGTTGCTGATTATCAAAAAAAAGCTAAAGAATTAATAGAAAATATAAACCAAAAAAACAAGCTTCCTATACTAGTAGGAGGTACAGGACTCTATTATCAAAGTGTAGTAGATAACTATCACTTTTTTCCCCAAAAGAAACAAGAAGCTGTTAGAAAAAAGTGGGAAAAAAAATATTATGAAAAAGGATTAGAAAATTTATATTTAGAATTAAAAAAAAATGATCCAGAATATGCTAATAAAATTAGTACTAATGATAAAAAAAGAATTATTCGTGCTTTAGAAGTTTTTGATATTACCAGCAAACCATTTTCTCATTTACAAACTAGGCAAGGCAAAACATATAATTTAAAAGCAATAGGCCTTTATCTAGAGAGGAAATATTTATATGAACATATTGAACAAAGAGTTGATAAAATGATTAGTAAAGGACTTATAGAAGAGGTATCAGAATTAAGAAATAAGGGTTATGACACAAGTCTAAATTCTATGCAAGCACTTGGTTATAAGCAAGTATTTTCTTACCTAGAAGGTATGATTACTTATGATGAAATGATAAAAGAAATAAAAAAACAGACTCGTAGATATGCAAAGCGACAATTAACTTGGTTTAAAAAAGATAATCGTATTAACTGGTTAAATGTTCAAGGGTACGAAAATAACCCAAAGCTACTAGTAGAAAAAATAATAAAACTTATAGAAGGAGTATCACCACGTGTGTAGAAATAATAAATGTTAGAGAAAAAAGAAAGAGGTGTATTACCTTTGAGTAAAAATCAAATTAATTTACAAGATGCATTTTTAAACCAAGTAAGAAAAGAAAAAATCCCAGTAACAATTTACTTAGTTAATGGTTTTCAAATAAAAGGTGTAGTTAAAGGATTTGACAATTTTACAGTAATAATAGAAGTAGAACAAAGACAACAGCTTGTTTATAAACATGCAATATCAACTATAGCTCCAATAAAAGCTATGGGAATAATAAATATAGATGCAAAAAACGAAGAATAATATACGCTTATTTTAAATTAATAAAAAACCCCTTAGAGATAATATATATTAAATGTTTAATATATATTATCTCTAAGGGGTTTTTTATATGATTATTATTCTCTCAATACCCTTTACTCCAGAGTAGTATGCATTTTTATTAATAATATCACCACTTTTAGCTATTCATCATATAATAACCTAGATAAATAAAGACTATAGATTTATTGAGGTGAATGGTAAAGTGGAGATTTCAATGAAATTTACGCCTACTGAAAGTGCTATGGAAAATGTTATTCATAGTATAAATTCAGATAAATTATCAAAAAAGGATTCATTTAAAGACTTAGAAAAACTTATCGGACTAAAAGAGGTAAAAAAAATTATTGCAGAAATTAGTGCATTTGCACTAGTACAAAAAAAGAGGTCGGAACAACAGTTAAAGGCACATCCCATAGTATTGCACATGGTATTTAAAGGTAATCCTGGAACTGGCAAGACTACTCTTGCTAGATTATTGGGGTTAATAATGTTTGATATAGGTGTACTTTCTAAAGGCCATTTAATAGAGGTAGAAAGAGCAGATTTAGTTGGTGAATATATTGGTCACACAGCTCAAAAAACTAAAGAAATGGTTAATAAGTCTATAGGAGGTATTTTATTTATAGATGAAGCTTATACTTTAGCACAAGGTGGAGAAAAAGATTTTGGCAAGGAAGCTATTGCTACTATAGTAAAAGCTATGGAGGACCATAGAGAAAACCTAATTGTTATACTTGCAGGATACCGTCAAGAAATGGATTTGTTTATTAGATCAAACCCAGGATTAAGATCTCGATTCCCAATACAAATAGAGTTTCCTGACTATGATAGTGAGCAGCTTTTTAAAATTGCTGTACAAATGTATAATGAAAGAGATTACGAATTAAGTAGTAAATGTCGCTGGAAATTAAAAAACTATCTAAATGAATTTGTAAAATCCAGACATCCACATAGTGGTAATGCTCGCTTTGTAAGAAATTTAGTAGAAAAATCAATTAGACTTCAAGCACTTCGTTTAGTGGATAAACAGATGTTAAGTAGAAAAGAATTAATGACAATTGAAGATGTTGATTTACCACATCCAGACTGTATCGAACTTTAAGTGTACAAAAGAGGATAATAATACAATAACGGTGATATCTTTAAAATAGGATACACCGTTTTATCTTATATATAACTTTAACTTTATCTTTCATGGTCTTCTCCTAAATCATCTTCTAATTCGTTAACATCTTCGATAACTATAGGTATGCCTAATTTATAAGATGATTTTAATACTACAAATCCAACAATTGGTGCTGTTAAAAATACAAATACAATAGTTAAAAGAATTTTACTTGCAAAAATATTTTGTATAAACAAAAAATAAAAAAAAGTTGCTAGCATTGTACTACAAACACCAAACGTAGCACTTTTAGTAGCAGCATTAGTTCGTGTAAAAACATCAGGAAAACGGACTAATGCCAGTGAACCTAAAAACATAAAAAGTCCTCCTATTAAAATAAACAAGCTAATCACTATTTCTATCAATAACAACACCCCTTTCTAAAAATTTTGCTAATGCAATTGAGCTAATAAAGGCTAAAATACCTAAAACAAGCACAACATCAACATAAGCTAAAGTTTCTTGCATTATCATTATTAATCCAATAATTCCAATTAAATTTATACCAATAGCATCTAATGCTATAACTCGATCAGGTGTACTAGGACCATTAATTACCCTAATTAAACAAAGAAGGATTGAAAAAACCATGGCATACAAACCTATCCACAAAGATAATTGTAGCATTAATGTGACACCTCCATAATTGTTTTTTCAAATGTATGTCTTAGACGATTAATGGCTTCCTCTTTATCTTCAATGTGAAGTGAGTGAATATATATAGTTCGTCCATCATCAGAAAAAGCCATTGTAATTGTTCCAGGTGTTAATGAAATTATTGATGCTAAAAATACAACCTCCCAATCTCTTTTCAAGTCTGTTGGATAAACTATAATACCAGGATTAATATTCATATCCTTACTAAGAACAATTTTGGCAACATCAATATTAGTGATAATTAATTCTTTAATAAAGATTAATATTAAATAAATAATAGCTATTACTCGTGTAAAGTAAAAATCAAATCGTAGAAACCTTCTCATTATAAAAAATAAAATAATTCCTAGTGAATAACCAATAAAAAAATCTAAAAGTGTAATTCTATCATGTAATAGCATCCAGATAACTGCCAAAATAATATTTAAAATTATTTGAAAAGCCACATTGTCATCTCCTTACAATATTTAGTATTCATTTAATACTGAATTAATATAGTTACTTGGTTCAAGTATTTGTTCTGCTATACCTAAAGAATATTGAAATATTGGTTCAGCAGCTAAACCCAAAGTAATGGTTAGTAAAACTAATGGTACAATCGGTATTAACAACCAATTAGCATTTTTAACTGTAGTTTTTTCATCTAAATATTGTTCTTCTCCCCAAAAAACATTATTAAATATTTTCATCATTGAATAAAGAGTTAACAATCCAACTAATAAACTTACAAAAACTATAAAGTATTGTTCTTCCTGTATTCCGGCTATGATCAATGCAAATTTACTAAAAAATCCACTTAGTGGAGGAATTCCCGCTAGAGATAAAGCTGTTATAAAAAATAGCCATCCAAGCCAAGGGTAAGATTTTATTACCCCTCCCATTTCATTTAATTCATATGTACCTGTTAGCTTTTGGGTGACTCCCGCAAATAAAAACAATGCAGATTTAACAATAATATGATGGGTAATGTAATAAATAGCACCTGCAACAGCTAAGGGGGTATATATACCTAATCCCATTACCATATATCCAACCTGACTAATTATGTGATAAGATAAAATTCTTTTGAAATTAAATTGTGATACTGCTCCTAAAACTCCAAAAAACATTGTTAATCCAGCTATTATTAAAATAACATTATGAGTAAATTCAGGATTATGTGTAAAAATTAATGTAAAAACACGAATAATTGCATAAATACCAACTTTAGTTAGCAAGCCACCAAATAACGCAGCAATTGCTGAAGGTGGTCCATAATATGATTTGGGTAACCAAAAATATAGAGGGAACAAAGCACCTTTCAAACCAAAAACTATTAATAATAATATAGCTATTACGTTAATAACTCCTTGCTGTTCAAGAACTGCAACTTTCACAGCAATATCAGCCAAATTTAGTGATCCTGTGATACCGTATATATAAGCAATAGCTACTATAAATAAAATAGATGAGAATATATTTATAACTACATATTTAAATGATTCTCTTAATTGATAGGCAGTTCCGCCAAATACAATTAGTACATATGAAGAGATAAGCATTACTTCAAAGAATACAAATAAATTAAATAAATCTCCTGTTAGAAAAGCACCATTAACACCAGTAAGTAAGAAAAAGTAAAAAGGATAAAAATAATATTTTTGTCTTTCATGAATGATAGTTTTAAAAGCAAAAAATAGACATACTAGACCAATAAGACTAGCTAATATCACCATTAAAGAAGCGAACATATCAGCTACTAAGACTATTCCAAATGGAGCAGGCCAACTACCAAGCTCTAGTGTTATGATTTGATCAGGTGATAAGTAAACAACATAAGCAAGATAAAATGATACAAATAATAGAGCAATAGCTGTTAATGCTGCTAGTATACGTTGAATATGTATTTTTTGAGTGAAAAGAATGAGTATACTACCTAAAATCATAGGAAGTAAAATTGGTGCAATAATTAAATTATTCATCTGAACTTCCCCTTAATTCTTCTAGATTGTCGGTTTGGTGTTCTTGATAAGTACGGTATCCCAAAACTAATAAAAATGCAGTTACTCCAAAATTAATAACTATAGCAGTTAAAATTAATGCTTGAGGAAGTGGGTCTGCATAAGATATAGCATTCTCACCTAATAAAGGCGGTGAAGTTTCTCCTAAACCTGACATAGTTAATAATAATAAATGTGCTCCATGTGAAAGAAGTATAATACCAAGTATAATCCGCAATATAACATTAGTTAAAATCATATATGTTCCAACAGTAAATAAAACACCTATATATACAATCATCATGATTTCCATTTAATCATCCTCCGCAATATCTAGTATTATTCTTAAACTCGTTCCAATAACAACCAAATATATTCCAAAATCAAATAACAATGCTGTAGTTAGTTCTGTTTGACCTAAAATTGGGAGCTCAAAATAGTCAAAAAATTGTGTTAAATATGGATAACCAAAAAATATGCCAATAATACCAGTACCGGTAGCAAGTAATAAACCCAACACAATTAAAAAAACGTAATTAAAAGGAATTATTTTTTCTACTGTTTCTATATCAAAACATATATATAATAAAACAAATGCTGCAGAAGTCATTAAGCCACCAATAAAGCCACCCCCGGGATTATTATGGCCAGCAAAAAAAAGGTATATTGAAAAAACTAATATAATAAATAATATTGTTCTTACAACAGTGTTGAAAAAGAGATTTCTATTCATTTATATATCTTCCTTTCCTTTTACCCTATGCTTTATTAAAGCAATTAAACCAAGAGCAGCAATAGCTAAAACCAAAACTTCTAATAGAGTATCTAATCCTCTAAAATCAACTAAGATAACATTTACTAAATTTTTTCCTCCAGCTAATTCATAAGAATTTTCTATAAAATAGTTAGAAATAGGTTTAATAGGATTTTCATTACTAAGTGCCATAGAGGTAAATGCAATTACTGTTACCATCAAACCTACACCTATGGAAATAAGGGCATTAGTTAGCTTAAAAGTTGATTTAAATGTTTCCTTTTTTAATTTAGGTAAATGATAAAAGCAAAGTAAAAATAAAACTGTCATAACTGTTTCAATTAACAATTTTGTCAAAGCTAAATCTGGGGCTCTAAAAATAACAAAAAATAGTGCCAACTGAAATCCTATTATTCCAGTTATAATAATAGCTGTAACACGACTATTAATAAATAAAATACTTATTGTTGTACAAATAGCCATAAATATAAAAATTAAAATGTACCAAGAATATATCGATATTTCTGGAATTACATATTGTGTTGATACATATTTAGAAAATGTATACCCAATCAAGAAAATCATAAAGATTAAAATATATGCTAAATAATCACGTAATAATCCAGTCATTTGTAATTGTGTAATTCTTAATGAAGCTCTATCCAATAATTCTAGAAACCAATCATAAATTGTGTTTAATGGCTCTTTTTTGTTTAATTTAAGAACAGAGTAAACTTTTAACCATTTATCTAAATTTTTATAAAGTAGAAAACCTATAACAATTACCCCTATAGTCATAAAAAGTTCTGGAGTTAGGCCGTGCCAATGATATATATTTACTTCAAATATATGAGTAGGAGCAAGAGCATAAATTGAATGCATCGTTGGTGCGATTATTGACTGGGACAATATATTAGGAAATAATCCTAAAATTACAACTAAAAAGGCTAAAATAGCTGGAGGAATAATTAATCCTAGAGATGCTTCTTTTGGTTCTTTTTTTAGGTAATATGGTTTATGTTTTCCCATAAAAGACTTAAAAACCACAATCATACTATAAACAAAAGTAAAAATACTTGCTATCCAAGCAATAACTATTAAAGTAATACCCCATAGTTCCATATTAAAAGTCTCTATATTTATAGAATTAATGAGTCCTGTATAAAAAAGCTCTTTACTTAAAAAGCCATTAAACGGAAAAATTCCAGCCATTGAACAAGAACCAATTATCGCTAATGTAAAAGTTATGGGCATTATTGTTACTAAACCACCTAATTTATCTATATCACGTGTTCCAGTTTGGTGATCTATGATTCCAGCAACCATAAACAATGACCCTTTAAAGGTTGCATGATTAATTAAATGTAAAATAGCTGCTAATGTAGCTACAGTATAAATTTGCTCATAGTTATAATGAACAGCTGCTGATCCTAGACCTAATAAACACATTATTAAACCTAACTGACTAACTGTTGAATAGGCTAAAATAGATTTAAGGTCGGTTTGTCTTATAGCAAAAAATGCTCCCCAGAATAACGTAATAATACCTATTATTGAAATAATCCAAAACCAATGTGGATTGCCAGCATAAATAGGACTTAAACGGGCTACTAAAAAAATACCTGCTTTTACCATAGTAGCAGAATGTAAATATGCACTTATGGGAGTTGGAGCCTCCATAGCATCAGGTAACCAAATATGGAAAGGGAATTGAGCAGATTTACTAAAAGCACCTAATAAAATAAGTATCATTGAAGGTACAAATAATACATGATTAACTATAATATCTGTTTGAGCTATGATTTCGCGAATACTAAAAGTACCAGTCATTGCATAAAGAAGAACAAAACCAGCTAACATGGCAAAACCACCAGCAACTGTTATAAACAATGATTTTAATGCGCCATAACGTGATTTTTCTCGCTGATACCAATAAGCAATTAATAAAGATGATGATAAACTAGTTAATTCCCAAAAAACATATAAAACAATTAAGTTGTCAGATAATACAACACCTAACATAGCTCCCATAAACAAGAGGAGATAAACATAAAAATTGTTTAGTGGTTCAGATTGTAGTGATAGATAATAAATAGAATATAAAACAACTAAAGTTCCTAACCCTGTTATCAATAAAGCAAAAAGCAAACCAAGCCCATCAATATAAACAGTGAAATTTACGCCTAATGAAGGTACCCAATCAATAGTCTTTTTAATTATGTCACCTTTTGCTACAACTGGTACAAAATTCAGTAGATAAACAAATAAAATTATTGGTAACCATAATACAAACCATCCTGTATGTATATGTTTTGTATGTTTGTATAAAAAAGGAATAAATAAAGCATAAAGAAATGGAGCAAGAATTACTAATAATAAATTCATATAAATCCTTCCTTAAAAACAAAATATTAAAACATGTGATATTGATAAATTTGCACCACATATAATTTATTTTTAGCTTTTATTAAATAATTTAGTAGAAATAACTTCAAAAAAGCAAATATCGAATATAATAGCTAAATAAAATCTAATATTGCTCTTGCTTGCTAAACAAAGGAGAGATACTCTAATCAAAAATAACAAAAAATACCTAAATTTTAATTAATTTAGATTTTAGCTTAGCACTTATTATCTAAAATGATTTTTTATTTATACTTAGCCGTGATCTATGCACCACGCCTTGCTACTTAAGGACTTAGATAAACATGTTTGCTCAGCCTTAAGTTTGTTGTAGTTACTTTTTGCAGCAGAATCAAACTTAAAATATGAAATCAGCCTAAATTATATTATTACATTAAGCTTACAAATAGACATTCTTACCAAAACATTGTACAGTACTAATAGCAAGAATTAACATTCTTAAAAAACAAAGTACAAACAATTGTTATTTAACAATTGTTTAATCAAACTTAAAGGTGGAAATATCTTTGAATTCACTAGAATTAATACGTAATGCTGAAAATAATTTATATTATGAATTTAAAAAAATAGAAGAAACCGCTTATATCAATCAAGAAAAAATATTAAATACTTTCTTAAAGTATTCTGTAAGAGATTATCATTTTAATACATCTACTGGATATGGCTATGGAGATTTAGGTAGAGATACTTTAGAAAGTATATATGCAGACATCTTCAATACTGAAGATGCAATTGTTCGCTCACAAATAGTTTCTGGAACACATGCGATATCAGCATGTTTATTTGGTTTATTAAAACATGGTGACGAGCTTATTTCGATTATTGGAAGCCCCTATGATACCTTGGGTGAGGTTATTGGAAATAAACAAAACCATCCAGGTACTCTTATAGATAAAGGAATAAAATACAAAGAAGTTGCACTAGATAATAACTTAAATCCTGACATCAAAGCTATAGTTAATTCAATTTCAGCCAATAGCAAAGTTATACTTATTCAAAAATCACGTGGTTATAGTCTTCGCCCCTCACTTACAAACATACAAATAAAAAATATTATTAATACAATAAAAACTATAAATTCTGATGCAATAATTATGGTAGATAACTGCTACGGTGAATTTGTAGAAACTATTGAGCCTTCAGAGGTTGGTGCAGATATTATTGCAGGTTCACTAATAAAAAATCCAGGTGGTGGAATAGTACCTTCTGGAGGTTACATAGCAGGTAAAAAAGAATTAGTTGATTTAGTTTCTTACCAACTTACTGCACCAGGTTTAGGTAAAGACTTAGGTGCTAGTTTAATAAATACAAGACATCTATATCATGGATTGTTTTTAGCTCCACATACTGTTTCACAAGCCTTAAAAGGCGCTTGTCTTCTCTCCTTTATATTAGAGGAATATGGATATTCAGTATCACCTAGGTGGAATGAAGTTAGAGCTGATATAGTTCAAGCTATAACTTTTAATAATGAGGAAGAAGTTTTAGCTTTTTGTCAAATAATACAAAATAGTTCTCCAGTTGATAGCGGGGTTAAGCTTGAATATGCAGAAATACCTGGTTATAAGGATAAAGTTGTTATGGCAGCAGGAACATTTATCCAAGGGTCTTCTATAGAAATTTCTTGTGATGCTCCTTTAAGAAAACCATATACAGCTTATTTGCAAGGTGGTCTAACCTATGAACACTGTAGGTTTGTGATGAAAAATATAATAGATAAATTACTATAATTTTTCACGCAGAAAATAAACCTTGTTACACAGGCTATATAAGCTTAGTATTATACCTAACCATGAATACGTAGACTATTAATCAAAAGGGAAACCCCATAATAATTTTAAAGTTGTTGAGGGAAAAATGGATATATTTGTGTTGTTAATAATATTATTTATAATGATTATTGGTTTTTTAGGAACTTTTTTGCCTATAATTCCTGGTATACCAATCATATTTTGTGCGGCTGCTTTTTATGGCTGGTACGAAGGATTTTATAATATCACTTGGGATTATTTGACCTTATTATTGGTACTCACTATTATATCTTTTATTTTAGAACATTTAACCACATTATATGGTGCTAAATACTTTGGTTCTAGTAAATATGGGTTATTGGGTGCAATAATTGGAGCAATTATCGGTATTTTTATATTGCCACCATTAGGAATTTTTATAGGACCTTTTTTAGGAGCATTCTTAGGAGAATTTTTATACTTAAATGATATTAATAGAGCACTAAAATCCTCAATTGGTGCACTAATTGGTTTGTTTAGTGGTATTTTAATTAAAATTATTATTGCAGTCTGGATGATAATCAGTTTTGTGAGTAGAATAATTTAAAATCTATAATTTGATTCTTCTGCAAAAAACATTTGGAGGGGTAAATTTGACTAAAGAAGCAATACTTCGCATAACTAAAGAAGAAGATGTAAGGTTTATCAGATTACAATTTACTGATATTTTAGGGGTAATGAAAAATGTTGCCATAACTGTTGACCAATTAGAAAAAGCTATAGATGGTGAATTAATGTTTGATGGTTCTTCAATAGAGGGTTTTGTTCGCATAGAAGAATCAGATATGTATCTAAAGCCTGATTTAAATACATTTGTTATTCTGCCAAGCTTTGATAGAAATGGTAGAGGTAAGACAGCTAGATTTATTTGTGATATATATGACTCAAATAATGAACCATTCACAGGTTCACCAAGATATGTACTAACTAAGGTTTTAAAAGAAGCAGAAGAGATGGGTTATAAAATGTATGTTGGTCCTGAACCAGAATTTTTTATGTTTTTAGTAGATGAAGATGGTCAACCAACCTTAGAAACTAATGATAAAGCAAGCTATTTTGATTTAGCTCCTGTTGATAAAGGTGAGGATGCAAGAAGGGAAATGGTTGAAGTTCTACAAAACATCGGTTTTGAGATAGAGGCATCTCACCATGAATTAGCACCTGGACAACATGAAATAGATTTTAAATATCAAGATGCACTTACCACTGCAGATAATATTGTTACTTTTAGAATTGTAGTAAGAATGGTTGCCCAAAAACATGGACTACATGCGACTTTTATGCCTAAACCTATTTATGGTATAGCAGGTTCGGGAATGCATGTTCATGTATCATTATTTAAAGATAATGAAAACATATTCTATGATGCAAATGCTGAAGATGGGTTAAGTGATGTTTGTCGTCATTTCATAGCAGGTGTTATTAAACACACAAAGGCAATATCAGCAATTACAAGTCCAACAGTTAATTCATATAAACGTCTTGTACCAGGTTATGAAGCTCCTGTTCACATAGCATGGTCATATAAGAATCGTAGCCCACTTATTAGAATTCCAGCTAGAAGGGGAATTGGTACAAGAATCGAATTACGAAACCCCGACCCTTCCTGTAACCCATATTTAGCCTTAGCAGTTATACTTAAAGCTGGTTTACATGGAATAAAAAATAAACTTATACCACCGGCACCAGTAGAGCAGAATATATATGAAATGGATTTGGCTTCTAGGAAAATGCAAGGAATAGAATCTTTGCCTGAAAATCTATATGAAGCTATAACAGAATTAAGTAATGATAAGGTTATACAAGAAGCACTAGGACCTCATGTTTATTCTAGATTTTCATTAGCTAAAATAAAAGAATGGGAAAATTACAGTTCAAAGGTATATGATTGGGAAATAAATGAGTATCTTGAAAAGTTTTAATGGCATAATATTAAAAAGCCCACAAATTAGTGGGCTTTTTTACATACGTCTTAATAATCCAGCAACCTTACCTAGTATTGTAATATCTTCATTTACTGTAATGGGCTCTAGTGTGGTATTTTCAGGCTGCAATTCTATATAATTATCTCTTTTAAAATACCTTTTCACCGTTGCTTCTTCATTAAGCATTGCTACAACAATTTCACCGTTAGTAGCAGTATTTTGTTGCTTTACAATTAAATAATCACCATCTAATATACCTGCATCAATCATACTTTCACCTTTAACTTTTAAAATAAAATGTGTTCCTTGACCTATAAAGCTTACTGGAACTGGAAAGTATTCTTCGATATTTTCTTGTGCTAAAATCGGAGTTCCAGCTGCTACATCACCTACGACGGGTAAATTTAATGTGTCATACTTAGGCTCTAACGTATCATTTTCTACTGGTATTATTGCTCTAGGTTTAGTCGGATCTCTCCTTAAATAACCTTTTTCTTCTAATTGAACTAAGTGGTTATGAACAGTAGAACTAGATTTCAAGCCTACTGCTTCAGCTATTTCTCTAACTGATGGGGGATAACCAGAAACTACTATTTTTTCTTTTATATAATCTAGTATCTGTTGCTGCCGATTGTTTAAATTTGTCAAGGTATTCACCACCCTGTATTTTTCTGGCTAAATTATACCATATTATTAACTAGAAACAAATGTTCTGTTCAAATTATTTAATTATTTCCAAAAGCTATCTGCTGCAACATTTTCAATACTATTAATTATATTTTGTTTAGCACCTGGAAATTTACTTTCTATTTCATTAACTAGTTGTTTGACTTCTTGGCGTTTAGTATAACCATCAACAGGGCAGGGATTTTTTATTGGTAAAACATCAAGTGTTTTTATATAAGATTTTATATCATTTTCTGAAACGTAAATTAATGGTCGAATAACAGTAATATCTATTCTATCCAAATAGGTTTTAGGTTTAAAAACACTATATTGACTTGCAAATATCATTGACATAAACATAGTATGCACAGCATCATCAAGATGATGTCCAAGGGCTAGCTTGTTGCAATTTAGACTTTTGGCAGTTCTATTAATTGCACCGCGCCTTAGATTTGAGCATAGAGAACACGGATTACTTTCCTGTTTAATATCAAAAACAATATTTTTAATATTAGTCTTTTCCTCTATAAGATTAAGATTTAAAGAACTACAGTAATCTCTTAAATTACTTATATCCATCTCCCATCCTAAGTCAATATATATGGGGATGACATCAAATTCTAATGGAGTATATATTTTTAACATATGGACAAAGAAAAGCAAAACTAAACTATCTTTACCACCAGAAACACCAACGCCTATTTTATCACCATTTTCTATTAATTTATAATTTAAATTAGCATTACGAACTTTTCTAAAAATAAGTTTAGTCTTTTTTTTACTCATAAAAATCTCACCTACTTGATGTTAGAAATGAAATAATTTTCTATAAAAAAAAACCGGAAACAATGTTCCGGCTTGAAAACTTTAATTTTATAAATTGCTAACAGCTTTTTGATATGAATTATTTAATAGTTCAACCGGATGAACTATGTCAGCTTTCCATTTATGTCTTTTTATGCCATATTTTAATTGCATAGTACAGCTTGGACAACATGTTGCTATTTTATCAGCTCCTGTTTCCATAGCACTATCCATTTTCTTATCTAAAATTTTCATTGACAAATCGTAATGAGTTAGAGCATAAGTTCCCGAACCTCCACAGCATCGATTAGCAATACCCATTTCTACAAACTCAACTCCAGGAGTGCGTTTTAATAGTTCTCTAGGTTGATTTTTAATTCCTTGGGCATTAGCTAAATGACATGGGTCATGATACGTAACTTTATATTTTGGAGTATTACCGTTTTCAGGTGGCTTTATATCAAGAATATCTATTAAAAATTTAGTTAAATCAATAACTTTTTCAGCAAACTTAAAAGCTTCATCTTCAATTTTCAATCCACCCAATAAAAATTCAAAATGTTTTTTTGAAAGTGCAGATGAACAAGAGGCACAATCAGTAATAATATAATCAAAATCATAAGAATTAAATATTTTTATATTATGAGCAGAAAGTTTTCTGGCTGTATCTAGTTTACCATTTGCTATTTGAGGCAAACCACAACATTTAATATTGTTAGGAATAATTACTTCACAACCATTTTGAGTCAAAACTTCTACAGTTGCCTTTGCAACATTAGGATTTAATAAATCCGTAGCACAACCTAAAAAATATCCAACTGTAAAACGTTTTTGGCCTTTAGGCTTATTAACTGCTGACAATTCACTTTTAGCAGAAAATAAGGGAACATCAGAAAGTATTTCTTCTGCTTTAGATAAATCACCCGGTAATACCTTAGTTAATTTTAGGCTACGTGCTAATTTTTGAATCCCTGTTTTTTGTGCTCCCCACATAAAAAATGTAGAGGTTTTTAGTAAAGATGGATTAGTCCATAAAGTATCAAATATTAGTTCTTTACTCATTGTTGGATTGTTTTGATATATATAAGTTCTTGCAGCAGCATTAAGTTCATGTACATCTATTCCTGAAGGACAATTAACTGAACAGGTTTCACACATAAGACAACTTCCAATTTTTTCGTACACCTTAGAATTAGGGTCTACATTGTTATCACGTAACATCTGAACCATAAACACATGTCCTCGTGGTGAAACTGTTTCATTGCGAATTTCAGTAAAAACAGGACAGACACTTCTACATTTGCCACAGCGAACACATTTCATTATTTGATCCCTAACGGGAGGTAGTTTTCTAAAATCCATGGTTAACCTTCCTTCCTAAAGCCTAAAACAGTTTTTCAGGATTCATTATTCCTTTAGAATCAAAGGCTTCCTTAATTTTTCGCATATAATTAACGGCATTACCATGCTCTAATTCTGCATACTCTCGTCGTACAGCACCAACACCATGCTCACCCGTAGTAGAGCCCTCTAGTTCAATAGCTAACAAATGTATTTCATGTACTAGTTTTTTAACTCTTTCAACTTCATCAGGATTTTCAGGATTAATCACTGGGGCAGTATGAACATTACCATCACCTATATGTCCATAATTAACAACCTTTATATTATATTTTTCACCTAAATCTCTAATAGCTCTTAATGTGTCAGCTACTTTAGATAAAGGAACACTAACATCCTCACCAGCAAAAATACGACTACCATCGGGTCTAACTCTAGCAGCTGCAGCAGCAGTTACACTTCTACCTTCCCAAAGCTCAGCCATTCGTTTAGTATCAGTTGCCCATTCAACATATCTTGCTCTTTGTTGTGTAACTTCTTTAATAGTATTTCCTTCATATTCAACTCCAGGAGGATTACCATCAACTTCAAATAGGAGAATAGCTTCTGCATCAGGAAGATTAATTTCTGGTTTGAACTGGTTAACAGCTTCAATCGCTGAGCTATCTAGTATTTCTATTCCTGATGGTAGAATCCCCGCTTGGTAAACTTCGAGTACTGAAGCTGGTGCATCATCTAACTTATCATAAACAGCCATTGCTATACCTCGTGCTTTTGGTTTAGGCCAACACCTAAGTCTAATCTTAGTAACAATACCTAAAACACCTTCAGAACCTACCATTAGTTTAGTCATATTAAGTCCTGATACATTTTTAATTGCTTTTGATTTCATGCCACCAGTTGTTATAATTTCTCCATTTGGTAGCACAACTTCTAAACCTAATATATATTGTTCAGTACAACCGTATTTTACCGCTCTTAATCCACTAGCGTTGTTAGCAACCATTCCTCCAACTGTACACATTTGACTACTTCCGGGATCAGGTGGAAAGAATAAATTATATTTGGCTAATTCTTTATTTAATTCAGCATGTATCACACCAGGTCTTAAAATTACCTGCATATTCTTATTATCTATTTCAACAATATCGTCCCAAGTTGATAAATCAATTATTATACCACCATTTAAAGCAACACACCCACCTGTTTCACCTGTACCAGCTCCTCGTGGGACAACAGGTATATTATTTTCAAATGCATATTTCATAATTTGTTGTACTTCTTCTGTTGATTTAGGCAAAACTACAGCATCAGGGTTTTTTATTTCTATTTTAGTAAGAAATGAACTATCATAGGAATAGTACATTAAATCTAAGTCATCAGTTAATACATTTTCTTTCCCCGATATGGAGATAAGATCACTTTTTAAATTTGTTTTTTCCATAATTTCACTCCCCATAGTAACAAAAAATAGCTAAATCCGAACTTTATTATATCATAAAGAAAATCAACAAAGTTTATTAAAATATTAATTATAATGTATAATCCTAAACAATAGAAAGAAAAATTAACAAGGCAGGTTATTTTGTGAAATATTCTTTTGCTTATGGAGAAACATATAAAAGTTTTGAAATAAATAAAATAAATTTTTTAGGTGAACTAAAAGCAAACGATTTCAAAAACGTTATTGATGAAAATGATTTAATTGAATCAGCACTTAATAACCCAATAAATTCTGATTCACTACAACAAATAATAAATAAAAAGAAAGCTGAAAATGTTGTAATAGTTGTAAATGATATAACTAGACCAACCCCATATAAAAAACTCCTTCCTCCTATGCTGAAAAAAATTGAAAATGCAGGAATAAGTAAAAACAATATAAAACTAATAATAGCAACAGGTATTCATAGACCACATACAAAAGAAGATAATATTAATGTTTTTGGTGAAGAAATTTGCACTAATTATAATATTATTAATCACAATCCTGATAAGTACTTAAAAGATTTAGGCTATCTTTCTAATGGAATGAAGCTGGTGATAAATAGGCATGTAGCAGAGGCAGACATATTAATAACAACAGGTATAGTCACTTTACATTACTTTGCTGGATTCTCAGGAGGAAGAAAATCGATTTTGCCAGGTGTAGCAGGAAGAGATTTAATAAAAGAGAATCATAAAATGATGTCAGATAAAAGAGCTTGTCTTGGTAATTATAACGATAATCCAGTAAATGATATTATGATTGAAGCTGCTCGCAAAGTTGGTGTAGATTACATTTTAAACATAGTCACAGCACAAAATAATAATATAATTCATTGCACAAGCGGTGACTTATATGAAGCCTGGATTAATGCAGTTAAGTTTTGTGAACATAGAAATGTAGTTGAAATATCTGAACCTGCTGATATAGTTATTGCAGGATGTGGCGGATATCCTAAGGATATTAACATGTATCAGGCTCAAAAAGCTTTAGATTCTGCTGTATTAGCAGTGAAAAATGGTGGAAGTATCATATTAGTAGCTGAGTGTAGGGAAGGATTAGGTGAAACTACTTTTGCTAATTGGATAGAAAATGCTATCTCTACTGAAGATATTAAGAAGAGATTTTTTACTAACTTTGAATTAGGTGGACACAAAGCATTTGCTATTAGCAGAATATTAGAAAAGGCAAATGTTTATATAATAAGCAATCTCGAAGATAACGTTACAAAAAAACTAAACTTTATAAGTGCTAACAGTGTAAATGAAGCACTAAGTCTAGCATTACAAAAGCATGGTATAAACAGCAAAATATACTTAATACCAGAAGCCCCTCAGATAGCGGTTAAACATGTATAGCATAATTATTTATTTTAAATAATAAAATACCGCAAGAGATAATTTAAGGAGAGTATAGTGTATTATGTATAGTAAATTAAAAAATTTAATACCCCAAGAAAGAATAAAAGAAAACGAACCAATGAAAAAGCATACTACATTTAAAATTGGAGGACCGGCTGATGTAATGGTGCTTCCAGAGAATGTTGATGAAATTAAAACAATTATAAAATATAGTAATGAAAATAAAATACCTTTATTTATATTTGGGTTTGGTAGCAACTTACTAGTAACTGATAAAGGGATACGCGGTATAGTTTTAAAAATAGGAAATAACTTAAAAAAAATAGATATTAACGAGACTCAAATAATAGCAGAAGCTGGAATTAGATTAACAGAATTATCTAAAAAGGTTGCTGCTAATAGCTTAAGTGGATTGGAATTTGCTGAAGGTATTCCAGGAAGTTTAGGTGGAGCAGTTGTCATGAATGCTGGAGCCTATGATTCAGAAATGAAAAACATTTTAGTAGAAGTAGAAACTATTGATTTGAATGGCAATACGAAAAAATTTACAAATAAACAAATGGGACTAGGATACCGAAAAAGCGTCTTTCAAAATAGTACAGACATTATTGTAAAAGCCCAAATAAAATTAAACCCTGGTAATAAAGAAGAGATTTTAACCAAAATGAGAACTTTTTCCAAACAAAGACGGGAAAAACAACCTATAGAGTGGCCTAGTGCAGGTAGTGTGTTTAAACGACCAGAAGGATTATATGTTGGTCCTATGGTTGAAAAAATGGGATTAAAGGGCTTTACAATAGGGGGAGCACAGGTATCAGAAAAACATGCTGGTTTTATTATTAATTCAGGTAATGCAACTGCAAATGATGTTTTAGCTTTAATAGAGCATATAAAAAAACGTGCAGTGACAGAATATAATGTTTCACTTCAACCAGAAATAAAAATAGTTGGAGAGAAATAAAAGACCGCTAAGCGGTCTTTACATTTATAAAATAATTTTCATATAAAGGTGTTTTAAAAGATGAAAGTATTACTAGTAGCATTAAATGCAAAATTTATTCATTCATCATTATCGCTACAGTATCTAAAGGCTTATTGTAATGATCTTCCTTTAGAAATTAAAATTAAAGAGTTTTCTATAAACGAATATATTTCAGATATAATGGATGAATTATATTTAGAAAAACCAGATGTGCTATGCTTTTCTTGTTATATATGGAATATAAATCAGATTTTAGAATTATGTAATGATTATAAAAAAATTGATACAAATATAAAAATAGTTTTAGGGGGACCAGAAGTTTCTTATGATTCCCATAATATGATAGAAAATAATAACTTTATTGATTTTATTGTTCGTGGTGAGGGAGAAGAAACATTTAAAGAGTTATTAAATCAACTTTATTTAAATCAATCGGTTACTCATATAAAAGGTTTAACCTACAGTATTGCTGATAAAATTTATTCTAATACTGATAGGGAATTGGTATGTAATCTAGATTCACTACCCTCTCCTCATAATATAATTATGCCAGATGATAATAAAGTAATATATTACGAAACATCTAGAGGATGCCCTTTTAATTGTACTTACTGTCTTTCATCTACAACAAAAGGAGTACGTGCTTTTTCCCTAGATCGAGTAAAACGTGACTTAGATTATTTAATAGAAAAGCAGACTAAATTAGTTAAGTTTGTAGATCGAACCTTCAATTTTAATGAATCAAGGGCAAAAAATATTATGGAACATATTATAAATAGAAACGGTAATACTAAATTTCATTTTGAAATTCAGGCTGAGCTATTAACCAAAGAAATGATAGATTTCTTGCAAAATGTACCTTCTGATTTATTTGATTTTGAAATTGGTATTCAAACAACATTTCCTCCAGCTTTAGAGGCAATTAATAGAAAAACAGACTGGGATAAATTAAAAGAAAATATAACATTACTTAAAAAGAATGACAATATTCATTTACATTTAGATCTTATTGCTGGACTTCCGTATGAATCATATGAATATTTTTCTTCTTCTTTCAATATGGTTTATGAGCTTGAACCAGATGTCTTGCAGCTTGGATTTTTAAAGCTTTTAAAAGGTTCTGAAATAAGAATAAAAGCTAAATCTTTTGGATATCGCTTTAAAGAAAATCCACCTTATCAAGTTCTTGCTAATAAATATATTACATATGAACAAATTTTATATTTAAAAAGAATAGAAGAATTGTTAAATAAATATTTTAATTCGCATATTATGAGAAATTCTTTAAAATACATAACAAATAATATTTATAATAATAATGCTTTTCAGTTCTACGAAGACTTAGCTGATTACTGGGAAAATTACAAGTATTTTAATAAAGGACATAAAAGGGATTTTTATTATACGATTCTAAAAAGCTTTATTAAAGATAACTATATAGATCATGATGATCTTTTAAATGACATAATAAAATTTGATTTTCTAATAAATAATAAATCTTATAATTTACCAGACCAAATAATTAGATATAACCCATCTAATATCAATGAAAAACTCAGTGATTATATAAAAGAGGAAAAAATTGATCCAAAACTTTTGGCAACATTTTCTGGAAAATCTATTAGGACATTAAGAAAATATGTACGGTTAGAATATTTTAAATATAACCCTATAACTTATAAAAAATTTAATGAAGACACCTCTATATTATTTGAATATGATCCTTATAAAAAAACAGCTTTTAAATTTTCGATAATGAAATAGCAGTTTTTTAATTAAAAATAAGATAAATTTGATTACATAAGTTCAAATATAGGGTAAAATTGTTCTCAATAAAACTAAAGATTTATTTTTAGAACTTAATTTAAGTTTAAGGAGTAAATTTAAAATTGAAAAATTATATTGCAAGAGAAGGCTTACCCTTTATATTATTATTTACATTATTATCCATAATATGTTTGTATTTTTTTTATAATTTAGCTATTATTCCTTTGTTATTAACATTTTTTTGTATTTATTTTTTCAGAGATCCAGAAAGAGTTTTAACAGATACTAAAGATATGATCGTTTCACCAGCTGATGGTAAAATAATGTCTATAGAGGAAATTAATGAACAAAAATATCTTAATAAAAAAGTTATTAAAGTAAGTATATTTTTAAGTGTTTTTGATGTTCACATTAATAGAATCCCCATTGATGGTAAAGTTTTAACAGTGCATAATGTTGGCGGTATTTTTCTACCAGCTTATAAAAAAGATGCCTCAGATAAAAATGTAAGAACATATATTATTTTAGAAACAAACTGGGGTAAAGTTATGGTTGCTCAAATAACAGGATTAATAGCTAGAAGGATAGTTTGTAGAGTTAAGCCTGGAGATAATGTCTTTATTGGTGATAGGTATGGTTTAATAAAATTTGGCTCTTGTACTGAAATATATATGCCTCTTGAAGCTGAAATACTTGTTAAACCAGGGGACAAAGTCCGAGGAGGTGAATCCATAATTGCTAAGCTTCGCAACTAAGTCATTAGCTAATACAATTACTTTGATTAATATTTTATTAGGATCATTAGCCATTATATATATAATAAATCAACATTATAATATCGCAGCTATTTTAATTATCATTGCAGTTTTTATGGATGGATTAGATGGTAAGGTTGCTAGAAAATTCCAGATTACTTCTGATTTGGGCAAACAGCTTGATTCACTTTGTGATTTGGTATCTTTTGGAGTTGCTCCAGCTATTTTAATTTATGCTAAGGTCTTTAATCAGCATTCATTAGAAATCTTAGGTATAGTATTCACATTATTATTTGTTATGTGTGGTGCATTTAGATTGGCTAGATTTAATACTTTAAACATTCCAGATCATTTTATAGGTATACCAATTACCTTTGCAGGTTTTATTATAGCTGCAATTTCATTTGCATTTGTAGAATTACCATTTATAGTATCTATAATTTTATTGTTTATACTATCTTACTTAATGATAAGTAATATTAGAGTGCCAAAATGGTAGTATAACAATAGAAGAGGCTTAAGCCTCTTCTATTCATTTTAATTATATTAACCTTTTGGAGTAAATGTTGCACAATCAGTTTCTTGTGTAGTTTTAGCATTTTGGGGTTGTATTTCAATACCTGATGCAGTACATTGATTACCACTTTCATAATAATAACATGTATTTACTACACACTTGACACCATTTAAGCTACCATCTTGTTTATCTACTCTACCTTTCATTTATAAACCTCCTTATTAAATATTATTAATCATTATTTATTATTTTTATTTTGAATCTAAATATGCTTGGTAATTATATATATAAATTTAAATGAAAGGAGTTGTAATCAATTTTAGAAAAAATAAAACATTTATATAATAGAAAACCTAATATATTAGACCATGAAAAATATTTTAAATCTGCTGTTTTATTGCCAATTTTAAATATAAATAATAAATTACATATTCTATTTGAAAAACGTTCTTTTAATCTTAATATTCAACCTGGTGAAATTTGTTTTCCTGGAGGAGGAATTGAACCCGTAGATAATACTCCATTAGATACTGCAATTAGGGAAACATGTGAGGAACTGAATATTTATGAAGATGATATAGAAGTACTTTTACAATTAGATTATGAAGTCAGTCCTTTTAATGCAATTATCTATCCTTATGTTGCTTTAATAAAAGACCAAGCTCAAATTATACCTAATAAAGATGAAGTAGAAAAAATATTTTGTGTTCCTCTAGAATTTTTCTTAACAACAGAACCTAGAATTGAAAATTTAAAACTTGAAGTTAGACCACTTGAAGGATTCCCCTTTGATTTAATTCCTGATGGTAAAAAATATAAATTTAGAATTATAGAATTCCCACAAACATTTTATATATGGGAAAATGAAGTGATTTGGGGGTTAACAGCTCGTATACTTTGTAATTTTATTGATCTATATAAACAAAATATTGATTCGTAATAATTACAAGCAATTTTCTTGGCTAAAATATTTTTATAATAACAAGTATACATTGTTCATTATTACAAGTTATTGACGATAACAAGATAGTGTTTTAGCCTTATATAATGTAACAAAAACATGGAGGGATATATATGAGTAAAACTAAAGTAGCTATAGTAGGCTACGGTAATATAGGCAAATTTGCGGTTGATGCAATAAATGAAGCACCTGATATGGAATTAGTGGGTGTAGTTAGAAGGGCTAGTTCGCTTTCTCAACCTAAACCTTCTGAATTAGCAGATATTCCAGTTGTAGCATCAATTAAAGAATTACCAGATGTGAAAATTGCTTTATTATGTACACCTACTCGATCAGTACCTGAGTATGCAAGCGAAATTTTATCTTTAGGAATAAATACAGTAGACAGTTATGATATTCATGGTGACTTAGCCGATATGAAAATTGACTTAGATAAAATAGCTAAACAACACAAAAGTGTTGCAGTTATTTCGGCTGGATGGGATCCTGGTACTGATGCAATGTTGCGTTGTATTTTTGAGATTATGGCACCCAAAGGAATCACATATACAAACTTTGGACCTGGAATGAGCATGGGACATTCAGTTGCAGTTAGATCAAAAGATGGAATTAAAAATGCACTATCAATGACTATACCATTAGGTACTAGTGTTCATCGTAGAATGGTATATGTAGAGTTAGAAGAAGGAGCCTCATTTGACAAAGTTGAAGAATCAATAAAAACAGATTCCTACTTTGCTAAAGATGAAACACATGTTATTCAAGTAGATGATGTAGATAATTTAGTTGATATGGGACATGGAGTATCAATGGAGCGAAAAGGTGCTTCTGGTATAACTCAAAATCAATTATTAAAATTTGATATGCGAATAAATAATCCAGCATTAACAGCACAGGTTATGGTATCATCAGCTAGAGCTAGTCTAAATCAACAGCCTGGAGCATATACAATGATAGAGATTCCTATTATTGATTTCATGCACGGAGATAAAGATAAAATAATTCGTGATCTTGTTTAATTTTAATAAAATATAATTTGATTTTTCTGCGAAAAGCTAAACTTAGACTATGGAATCGGCTGAGCAAACATGTTTATTACGCCACTCATCGGTCATTTTTTGCTACTTAAGGACTTAGATAAACAAGTTAGTTCAGCCTTTAGTTTTTTTATAGTTGTTTTTTACAGCAAATCCAATATTTTATTCTACAATAAAATCAGTATTATTTTTATATTCATTTAAGTATTTTTCATACCTTTCTTTCACATCAGTATTATCTTTCATAAAATTAACAAAGCTTTTAATACAAATAAAAGTTTCCTTAGCGATGTAGTGTTCTATCTGCTCAACATCTTTATGAAAGTTTTTAGTTAATCCTAATAATGAAAAAAATTCCTTAACAGTATTATGTCTATCTAATAAAAAACTCCCCAATTCTTCACCTTTCTGCGTTAGTTTTATATTCCCATATTTTTCGTATATAAGTAGCTCTTTATCACTTAATTTTATCATCATTTTTGTTACTGATGGAGGCTTCACATTAAGTTTTTCCGCAATATCATTTACTCGGGTATATCCGTTTTCCAAGCTTAAACGGTATATCATTTCTAAATAGTCTTCCATACTAGGTGTTAACCTTCCTGAGCCAGCAGCTTTTTCATATCCACGATAAGTGTAAAACACTTCATTAAAATCAGTCATAATTGCCTCCAAATATACATTTTTTATAAGTTATGCAAGCAAAAAGTTAGCTATAACTAAAAATATCAATGGACAAACACCATTATAATATCCCCTCAATATAATACATCAGCAGCTAATTTTAGACGCAGTTAACTTTATAAAAAGCTAAAAACATTATTATAGGAGGGCAAGCAATGGGAACTGATATTGTTTTACAAGTAGAGGACTTGTCAGTTAGTTATGGAAGAAAAAAAGCCTTTGAAAACATTACTTTCTCAATTAATTCAAATCAGCTTATTGGAATTATAGGTCCTAATGGTGCTGGAAAATCAACATTAATAAAGGCTATTTTAGGACTTGTTCAAGTTAGTAAGGGTAAGGTTAAAGTATTTGATAAACCTGTTTCCAAAAGCAGAAAAAAATTAGCCTATGTACCACAAAGAAGCAGTATTGATTTTGATTTTCCCGTATTAGTTAGTGATGTTGTAATGATGGGGCGATATCCTCATATATCTTGGTGGGGATTTCCTAGTAAGAATGATAAAGATATAGTAAACAAATCATTAAAACAAGTAGAGATGTATGAATATAAAAATCGCCAAATTGGGCAACTTTCTGGTGGTCAACAACAAAGAGTATTTTTAGCACGAGCACTAGCTCAAGAAGCACAAGTATTTTTTATGGATGAACCATTTGCGGGAATTGATATTGCTTCCGAAAGTCTTATTATTGATATTTTACGTAATTTAAAAAACGAAGGAAAGACTTTATTTGTAGTCCACCATGATCTTAATAAAGCAGAATCATACTTTGATAGCTTGATATTACTAAAAAATAAATTAATAGCTTGTGGCAAAAAGGAGGAGGTATTTAAGTTAGAGTGCTTATGTGAAGCTTATGATGGAAAAATCACATTTCTTGGAGGTGACAATACTGGATTAATGGTGGTGAATGGATAAGTGGAAAACATAGTATTCTTTTTACAATCTCTATCACAGTATCAATATTTACAAAATGCTTTAAAAGCTGGAATTCTTGTAGGTATAATCTGCGGTTTAATAGGCTGTTTTATTATTCTTAGAGGTATGGCATTAATGGGAGATGCAATATCGCACTCTGTTCTACCGGGTGTAGCTATTGCATATATATTAGGATTTAGTTTTTTTATAGGTGCTGTTATTGCAGGTGTAATATCTGCTTTAGGCATAGGATATGTAGCTCAAAACAGTAAAATCAAAGATGATTCTGCAATTGGCATCATCTTTACAGCAGCATTTGCACTTGGTGTTATATTAATAACAGTAAATAGAGGAACTGAAGTATGTTTATGGCATATACTTTTTGGAAATGTTCTTGCTGTTTCTTCTAATGACCTGTTAATGACTTTTATTATTGGAATTATTGTTATTATAACAGTTACTCTATTTTATAAACAATTGCTCCTTACCACCTTTGACCCAATAATGGCGGAATCAATAGGTATACCAGCTAAGACTGTACATTATTTTTTAATGTTATTACTATCACTAGTAACTGTAGCATCATTACAAACAGTAGGTATTATCTTGGTTGTAGCAATGTTAATAACTCCAGGTGCTAGTGCTTATTTATTAACAAATCGCTTACCAATAATGATTATTTTAGCCTCTATATTTGGTGTTATATCTGCTATAGCAGGTGTATATTTTTCATACATTTATGACATACCTACAGGTGCATCAATTGTAGTAGTTGCATCAATAATTTTTGCACTGAGTTTTTTCTTATCACCAAATCAAAAGTTTATTTTAAGTATAGTAAATAAAAATTAATTTAAATTATGGTTGGAGGGGAATTTAATGTCTAAATTTTTTAAAGTAATATCTATAATAATGGTACTATCTCTACTAGTAATAGTATCAGGATGTTCTAATAATCAAGAAGTTAGTAAAGATGATGATGGTCTTTATGTAGTAACAAGTATTTCAATTCTCTCAGATATAACCAAAGAAATTCTAGGAGAACGTGGATATGTTGATTATATAGTTCCTAGAGGAGAAGAGCCTGAGGAGTATGAGTTTATACCTAGTGATTTTCAAAAAACTAATTATGCAGATTTAATAATTTTTAATGGATATAATTTAGAACCAGCAATGGAGCGAGCAGTAAAAGCAACTTCTAACAAAGAAATCATTTTTGCGACTAATGGTATTACACCAATATTCCTTGAAGGAGATTCTGATTTAGAAGATCCACATGCATGGTTCAATCCTATATTAGTTGCAACCTATGTAGAAAATATCCTTGATGCATTAATTACTAAAGACCCTGAAGGTGAAAAGTATTACCAAGAAAATGCAAATAATTATACAGAAAAACTTATAGATTTAGATTTATGGATAAAAGATAAAGTGAATAATATTCCAGAAGAAAACAGGGTTTTGGTAATAAGTGAAAATGCACTAAAATATTTTGGTGAAGCATACGGCTTTGAAGCTGTAGGAATTTGGGAGCTGAATTCCCATGAAGAAGGAACACCCCAACAGATTTCTAGGGTTGTAAATATAGTGAATGATAGAAATTTACCAGCAATATTTGTTGAATCTACTATTGATAATAGATATATGCAAACTATCTCTAATGAAACTGGAGTACCTATTGCTGGCGAAATCTTTACTGATGCTTTAGGCAATAAAGGAAGTGGGGCAGATAATTATATAGATATGATGAAAACAAATGTAAATACTTTTGTTAAAGGTTTAAAATAATTAGTTTATAAAATACCTGTCATCTGCAAATACATGTTGGAGTGACAGGTAACGCAATACAATAGTTGACCAAATATTAAAATAGAATTATAATATTATTTAGGAATGATAATCATTCTCAAGCCCTCTGCGGTAAAAGAGGGTTTCTTTTTACTTAGCAGTTGATAATGATTATCATTTGCTTTATGTAGCAAATGATACAAGTTAAATATTTTTTTAAGATGAAGACCGATGAGCGGCGTGATAAACATGTTTGCTCAGCCGATTCCATAGTCTAAGTTTAGCTTTTCGTAAATCATAATTTATAATAAAAAACTGCAAATCGGTTTAATAATTTGAATTTATATTTTATATTACAATAAATAGATTAATTTTATTACTTAACAGGGGAGAGAGATTATGAGTATTATGGCAACTCTTACTGCAAAATGTGAAAAATTCATGTCTTCATATCCTATGGCAGTAAAAGTTTATAATTTGTATTACAAAAAAATTGTACATACAGAAGTTAAATTAGCTAAAATAACTGCTAATGATAAGGTTTTATGTATAGGAGGAGGTTCTTTTCCTTCTACTGCTTTAGAAATTGCAAATATGACTGGGGCTTATGTTAATGTAATTGACAATGATTTAATAGCTGTTAGAAAAGCCCAAAATTTAATTGAAAAAGTTGGTTATAATAACAAAATTAATGTTAATCATGCTAATGGTGCTAAAATTGACAGTATTGGTTATTCAGTTATTCATATTGCACAACAGGTTGTCCCCAAGAATGATGTAATTGAGAATATATGGAAAAACGCAGATTTAAATGCACGAATATTAATTAGAACACCTTCTAATAAGCTAGAAAAATTATATCCTGCTTTTAATAAAAATAAGTGGTTAAATAAAAGAAATAAAATATCTGAAAACTATAAGTTTATTAATTCAACTTTAATGCTTGAAAAATTAGAAGAGGAGCACAATAATCAAAAGAATAGGAATAATATGAAGTCTTATAACCCCAAGCCTTCTTATATATTTGGTTAAGAATTGAACTTATTAATCAACTTTAGTACAACAAAATTCTGCTAAAAATAAAATAATAGTATATAATTATACTATTCGATATAATTAGATAAATAATTAAAGGAAGAATGCTTAAGTGGAATTATTAGATCAGATTATTTACTATAGTCAATATATAAGAGATTTCGGCTACGCAGCTATGCTTATTATAAGTATTATGATTATTATGCAATGCCATGTGCCCATGATTCCATTTGCTATAGTTGCAGGTGTGTGTGGCTATCTATTTGGATTTCAACAAGGAATTATAATAGCTTGGGGAAGTGTTGTAATAGGCTCATTTATTGCCTTTAATGTTTTTCGCTTTTTTAAACTAGATGAATTTACAAATAAAATTTTATCACGATATGAGATACTGCCTAGATTAAACGATAAATTTGTTATAGGTTTTATTGTCATAGTGCATAATATACCTGCAATACCTATAGCAATTCCAAATATTGTAGCAGCAATGAGCAAAATATCTTTATCTAGATTTATTTCTTTTACTGCTGCAGGATTATTAGTTCCATGTGTTTTATTTGCTGGCTTCGGTGCTGGTGTAGATGCATTTTTAGCTAACCCTGGAATATTAAACTTAATTCCAATAGTAGTTATAATAGGATTTCTAATACTAATAAAATTTATAAATCTAGATAAAGCATTATCTAAGTACGAATAAATAATTAAACAGGATTAATATAGCTAATATTTAATCCTGTTTTTTATTGCCCTTGTAACTTATTTATGAAATATATATAATTTGCTAAACAACATAAATAATAAGTAAAGCAGAGAATGAATTCTCTGCATTATTTGTTATTGCTAAACAAACAGGTTAATATAATACTCAAAAAGGAAGATAAATAATGATTTATATACTAGTCTACTTTATAGTTATAGTAAGCTTTATTGATACTATGGCTCAATTACCAATATTATCTCCTTATGTATATTCATTAGGGGCAACCTCAATAGTCGTTGGTTTAATAATGGGGGCATATTCATTATTTAACATGATCGGTAATCTCGGTGCTGGACTGATTATAGACCGCTATGGTAGAAAAATTGCTATTATTAGCGGAATGATTATAGCTGGTTCTGCTGTTTCTTTATATGCATTTGTTGCGTCACCATTTCAATTACTAATATTAAGAATTATACATGGTTTAGGTGGTGCTATATTAATACCTGCAGCTTTTGCTTATGTAGGTGATAGAGTTGGACAAGGCTCTACAGGAAGAGCTATGGGATATTCAGGGGCAGCAGTAGGGTTTGCTGCACTTATTGGACCTATGTTTGCTGGAATGGGTAAGGATGCATTTGGTTTTAGTGTAGTTTTTCTTTCTTTAGGCTTACTACTTATTAAAACATCAATAATTGCATGGCTTTTTTTACCTGAAACATATTCTTTAGAATCAAAAAACAAAGTGTTTACTAAGGAAATTATTCTTAATCTAATTACTAATACTAAATTGCAAATAGCTTACTTAGCTGCATTTAGCTTAATGTTTACAATGGGTATTTTAGCTTATGCATTTCCCATAACACTAGAATCATTAAATTTTGCTAGTAAAGATACGGGTATTCTTTTTAGTATTTTTTCAATTGTTGCTATAATAATCTTCATCTTGCCAATTAGCAAATGGTCAGATAAAAACGGAAGATATTTACCCATAGCTATAGGGTTGTTTTTAGTAACATTAGCACTATTACTACTTCCACTAGGAAATACCTTTAGCCAGTTTGTATTTATGATGATATTATATGGTTGTGGTTTTGGTTTTATCTTTCCGGCTATGACTTCCATAGTAGTTGATGAAACTAAAGATTACTTTAGAGGTACTGCTTTTGGCATTTTTTATGCATTCTTTTCATTTGGAGTAATGAGTGGTCCTGTAATTGGTGGTATAGCCAGTGAGATCGGACAAGAACCATTCTGGATAGGTGCTTTAATAATAATATTAATACAAATGATACTATATAAATTGCATATAAAAGTAACTAATTAATTATTAATTTTGCTGCAAAAAGTAACTACAACAAGCTTAAGGCTGAGCAAACATGTTTATCTAAGTCCCGAATAGCAAGGCGTGGTGCATAGATCACAGCTAAGTATAAATAAAAAATCATTTTAGATAATAAGTGCTAAGCTAAAATCGAGGTAAAGACCGATGAGTGGCGTGATAAACATGTTTGCTCAGCCGATTCCATAGTCTAAGTTTAGCTTTTTGCAGTGGAATCAAAATTAAAAATTGATCAGTCTGTGTTGTCTGTGTAGATTATCCATAATTTTTAGAAGGTGAATAACTTGAAAAATACAATTTTTACAAAAGAATTACTTTCCCTATTTTTATCTACATTTTTAGTTGCAGTAGGGTTTAGTATCATAATCCCTGTACTTCCTTACTATGCCGAATCAATGGGGGCTAGTGCATTTCAACTAGGCTTACTGCTAACTATTTATGCAATATGCCAATTTATATTTGCTCCAGTTTGGGGAAGTTATTCAGATAAAGTAGGAAGAAAACCCGTATTATTAATGGGTGTCATTGGGTTTGGCATAACCTTTATACTCTTTGGTTTAGCATCTTCTGTTTGGATGTTATTTATTGCAAGAGTAGCAGGAGGAATATTCGCTTGTGCTGCAATTCCTGCAGCTATGGCTTATATAGGGGATACTACCAGTGAAGAAAACAGAGGAGCAAGTATGGGCTTTATTGGTGCTTCACTTGGTTTAGGTATGATTATTGGTCCCGCAATGGGTGGATTATTATCAAGTATTTCATTATCATTACCGTTTTTTGTAGCTAGTGGTTTAGCATGTTTAAACTTCATAGCTATTCTACTTTTCTTTAAAGAATCCTTAAAACCTGAAGATAGAATAGTTGACCAAAAACTACATCGCCCTAATTTACTAGAAGGCTTAAGAACTCCTATAGCAGTATTATTTATAATCACTCTTTTAGTTAGTATTGCAGAAGCATCCCATCATGGTACATTTGCCTTGTTTTCCCAAGGTAAACTGGGTTTAACTCCTACAGATGTAGGTTGGGCTTTTACAACTGCGGGAGTAGTATCAGTTATTTTCCAAGGTCTACTAGTAGGCAAGTTTATTAAATGGTTCGGTGAAGATAAAACAATAGTGACAGGAATATTTTTAATAATAACAAGCTTTGCACTTTTTTTATTTACTTGGAACTTGCAAAGCACAATAGCATTTATGGCTATATTTGCTGCTGGGATTGGATTATGTAGACCAGCCCTTACTGCAGCCATTTCCAAAAGAACAACCATGCCTCAAGGTAGGGCAATGGGCATAATGCAAGGATATGATAGTTTAGGTAGAGCCTTAGGACCTGCAATGGGTGGGTTTTTACTAGATATAAATCTTTCATTTTCATATTCGATGGCAATAATAATACTCATAATTTCATTATTTACTTTCTATTTTTACAAAGTACCAGTAGTAGAAAGGGAAGCTGAGCAAATATCAACTTAGTCATTAAGTGTCTCTGCCCCCGGGAATTTTCTAATATATCCTATGATTAAGGTTAAGAATGGCAGTATAAACTGAAAGAGTAGAGCATAATAAGGATAAACATCAATAGCAAAATTAATATTTTCTGCAACATTATCAAATTGAATTATAGCTAGTATTAACATTAATATTCCAATAGGTAAAGTTAAAGGCTTATAGGTCTGCATTTTTGTTACCTGTGCAACTCCTAATACTGTTGCATAGTAACATATAGTTATCTTTACAAAAGCAACAATTACTATTATAAATGCTACTAATACATCAATACGTGTAAAGACTTCAGCTACATCTATAAGCCTAACAACCATTAATGAAGGATATTTTTCTACAGTTACTAAAGGACCAAGTACTGCTACATTTCTTATTGCAACTAATAATAAATACCCTACTACTACAATATAACCCACAATCAGTGCCTTACCAGTTTCTTTCTGCTTATTAACAAAACCCACAATCATTAGAAAAACTACTATTTCAGCAAACGGAAAAGCGCTTGCAGCAAAACTAATTTGCAAAAACTTTTTTACACTAATATCAAACATTGGCAAAAGCCTTTCAATTTCCACCATTCTATAGACAAGTATAGTATCCATTATTATTATAAAAAATATTATTAATATAAAAAACCCAGTGGTTCTTCCTATAACTTCTATACCACTTTTAATAGCATAAGCACTTAATAAAATAAATGTTAACATTATTACCTCTACAGGTGTTTTTGTAAGAAAAATTTTATAACCATCACCAAAATTGCGTAAAACTAAAGCACCTAAATGAAAAAAATAAAGTAAATATAAAAAAGAAAAAAGCTTACCTAGATAAACTCCTAATATATCTTCATTAATTTCCACAATAGTTTTTCCGGGATATTTGTTTATTAATTTAATATATATGTATAAATATAATAATCCAATAGATGCGCCCACAAGTACTGTAGCCCATGCAGCATTACCTGCAAATGTTCCAGGTGGAAAAAGAACAGATGAACCTATGAGAAAACCTATAACTAAAAATGATAATTGTGATGAAGCTATTTTACCGGGATCAAGATTCATAAAACTTTTAACTCCTTATTTAATTATTAGGAAATAGAAAAAACACTCTTAATCACAAATTCAATTGCATTATTTGGAGAAGGTATAGTTATTCCTGAAATATATATAAAACTTAGACTTATGGCTAATATTAAAAAAAAAGAAAATACTATTAAGTCCCTCCTATAGTTATTTTGAACTAAATAAGGGACTTCAACTAAACATATGATTAAAAAACTAAAAGCTATAAAAATATAAATCATTTAAACACCTTACTTTTATCTAGATTCTAGTGTTCTGTCAATCATTTCAGAGCGAACTACATTAGACTTGATTTTTATTGCAATATCTAAATCGGCAAATTTTTCATGCCAATTATCTTCAATCTGTTTCCATTCATTAGGATATTTTTTATAAATAGTATTACCAAAGCCAAATACATCTGAATTTAAATCTTTAGCTTTATTAATCGCTTTTTCTATTTCGCCTTCTACAACTAATGCTTGTTCCTTTTTGATTTTCTCCCAGTTTTTCTCATCAAGCAAATCTATACCATTATGTGCTTCACCTAATATGCTTTTTATATTTATCTCTACCAATATGCTAAAACGATTATTTTCATAAATAGGGGTTATTTTGCTAGATGCCCTTATAATTTCAGTTGCAACTTGTAAATCATTATTAATACCTTCAATATAAATATTAGCTGAAGTAACATCACCAAAAACCCAATACATCCCGCGTGTTTCATCTTTGTTAAATTTACCTACCATTTCCACATCTTTATTAAAAACTGCAGTATCTCTTAAATATAATGCTTGCTTTTGATCTAGCTCCTGATTTACTTCTTCTTGGTCATGTTCTTCATTTTCAGCTACACCTTCTTTTTCTTCAGATTCTATAAATATCATGGGAGCAACTGGAACCATACCTGGAGTCATAGTCCGGAAAATAAATTCTTGTACAGTAATTTTAGGTGCATGCGAATGTCTACATGCTTGATCAATTAACTGTTCTATAGCAAAACCTGGTATAGGTGTAATTTCAGTTTTAACATTTAAAATATCTTTTGCTTTTCCATCTGCAACTATAACATGCTTATTCCTTCTAAAATCATAATCACGTATTATAAAATCTAAATGTGGTAAAAGACCTTTTTCAGCTTTTTCTTTCCCAAAAATAATTACAGCAGTATGACCTCCAAATACTCTAGATGGTATAGTATGGGTGAGCTCTCTTTTAGCTGAAAAAAAGCTTTTTCCATGATGACTGAAATTCACAAATGCTAAATCTTCTTCTCCGGGTGAAAACCCAGCTCCTTCTTGTTGTTGTAATTGTTGTAAATTAATTACTTGAACAGTTAGTAATATATTTTCATCATCTAATTTATCAATACCTAATGCAGAAACTATAGCTATATCTCTCAAATCTTGCCTATCCCAACATCCTGCAAGTGATAGAAATAAAATTATTATAAAAACAACTATAAAATTTTTAATATTACTATTCATAGTATCAACTCCAAAATTAGTGCTTATGTTTAGAGGCTCTAGGCTTTTGTTTCTTGCTTTGTTTATATTCATTGTCAGTAATTAATTTAGGTCGAATTAATTGTAACCATGGTGGAAACCTAACTAAAGTATCTTGTAATCCTTCAGGTGTTAATGGAGCTAATGGTGATAGATATGGTACTCCAAACGAACGAAGGGAGCTTAAGTGTATTACTATTGCAATAACACCAACAGCAATACCAATTCCACCTAGCAATCCTGCTAATAGTACTAATACATAACGTAATATTGTTACAGCATCAATATGAGGAACTGCTAAAAAAGTTGTTAAAGTTGTAAGTGCAATAACTATAATAACAGGGGCACCAACTAAACCAGCCTGTACAGCAGCATCACCAATAATTAATGAACCAACAATTGTTATAGCAGGACCTATTTGATTAGGTAGTCTTACCCCTGCTTCACGTAAAACTTCGAAGATAAATCCCATTAATATTACTTCAATTACTACCGGAAAAGGTGTCCCTTCAGTTTGTGTTGCCATTGTTTTTAGTAAAGGTGTTGGTACAAGTTCTTGGTGATAACTATGTAAAGCTATATAAATACTAGGTAATAAAAGTGCTATGAGAAAACCAAATAATCTTACTAATCTTATCAATGTTGCATAGCTATACCTAGAATAATAATCCTCAGGAGCCTGAAAACCTTCAATAAATAACATAGGTACAGTTAAAACCGTAGGTGTACCATCAACTATTATTGCTACTCTTCCTTCGAGAATTTTACCAGCTACTTTATCAGGTCTCTCACTATTACCTACTGTAGAAAAGACTGACAATGGAGCATCCTCAATAAACTGTTCAATATAACCTGATTCTAAAATTGCATCTGTATCTATTCTTTCTATTCTTCTTTTGACTTCTTCAACTATTTTGGGATTAGCTATATTTTTAATATAGGCTATTGAAATTAAAGTTTTTGTTTGTTTACCAATAGTAAAAGCCTCAAATACTAAATTTGGATTTTGTATTTTTCTTCGCAGTAAGGTAGTATTAAACCTTAAAGTTTCAGTAAATCCTTCACGTGGTCCTCGAACAGTACGTTCTGTATCAGGTTCCTCAACATTTCGGTTTACCCATCCTTTTGTATCAATAATAATTGCTTGTTTACTATTATTTATTAATAAAACTGTATCACCGGATAATATTGCTGCTAATAGTTGGGGAGATGAGTTTGTTGTTTCAATTTCACCAATCGCAATTAATTCATTTTTAAAATAATCAATATTATTTTGTATTCTTCTGTTTTTGAGATTTATGTCATACATAAGTGGCTTAATTACTTCAGTAATTAATGCATCATCTGCCATCCCATCTATGTATATTAAAGCTACATCAATATTGTGCTTTTTACCTATTTTAAATTCACGAATAATAATATCGTTACTATCACCAAGGCTATTTTTAAAATGTGCTATATTTTGTTTTAAGTTTGATGTTATGACTGTATTATTTTGATTTGTTTTATTTGCAGACTTTAATCCTAAATATTTTAATTTATTAAATAAAAATCTAAACATATGACACCTCAAAAAAAATAGTGGTTTCACTGTGAAAAGACAAACTTAGACTATAGAATCGGCTGAGCAAACCATGATTAATATTTTATTTTTTTCCTTAGTTCTCTTAAATATGTATTTGTCGAAAGATAATAGCTAATTGGTCTTAGTTTTAAAGTCATGCTAAAAAGGTCGTTATACAAACCGACCATACAAATTGTATATTCAATTAATTAATATCTGTAGGAAAAATGATTATTCTCTATTAGTACACATATAATTTCATTTTTTTCTTTATAGGCTTTATATCTATATTCATTTCCTAGAAAAAAAAGGTTATAGATATTTGTTTGTAATTTCTACTTATAGTATTCTAAATACTAGAGCTATATATTAATATTTTTGTACTTATGAGGTGCATAGGATGATAAAACAAAGATTTTTTTATTGCCCAAAGTGTGGAAGTGAGTTAAATTACCAGATACATATAACTGGTGATATTCCTCGTCTTACCTGTACTGATTGTTCTTACATATTATTTGAAAACCCAGCAGTTGGTGTAGCGGCTATTGTTTTTAATGAAAAAAATGAAATATTACTTGGGAAAAGAAAATATGGCAAAAGAAAAGGTCTATGGTGCATTCCATGTGGTTATTTAGAATACCATGAGGATGTTTATGATGGAACAAAAAGGGAATTTAAAGAGGAAACTAATTTAGATATCAACATAGATAGGGTATATGATGTTCATTCTAATTTTCACGATCCAGAAAAGCATAGTGTGGGTATCTGGTTTTTAGGAGATATAATTGGTGGTTATCCTGAGGCTCGAGATGATCTAACAGATATAGGTTTTTTCAACTTAAATAACCTCCCAGAATTAGCCTTTTCCACTGATAAAAAGGTTATAAAAAAATTGAAAGAAGATTGTCCTACAAATAACGTCTAAGGTGTTTAAAAAATTATAAACACCCCAGCAATTATAAAGTATCCTGCTATTAACATACTAATTGTACTTAATATGGTTTGTAAAAAATCTTTTTTTGTAAAATCATCAAACATTTAAAATTCACCTCCTTTGGCATGGAACGTTTGTTCTTTTTTCAATTATGATAATACAGCAGAACAATTGTTCCGTCAAGAGGATGGTCGTATTTTATCATAATTTGCATTTTTTATGCTATATAAGTTTGATAAAATGAATTGTAAACTCTTGTAGTGGAGGTCTTCAATGAATATCCCTTTTATTGACTTAGGAAAAATGAAATATCAAGATTCTTATAAAATACAAATAGAGCTAGCTGAATTAATAAATAATAATAGATCAATACCTGGCTTTTTTTTATTAGTTGAACATTATCCAGTATTCACCATTGGAGTTAGCAAAAAATATAAAGATTTTTTACTTAACCCTGAATATTTAAAATCATTAGGATTTGAGATTTATGAAACTAATAGGGGTGGTAAAGTTACCTATCATGGACCTGGACAAATAGTAGGATATCCAATATTTAATCTAAAGCTATTTAAAACTTCGGTTCGCAAATATATTTATAATATAGAACAATTAATCATTGATACATTAACTAGTATAAATATTGATAGTTATAGAAATGATGGTTTAACGGGGGTTTGGGTAAATAATAAAAAGGTTTGTGCTATTGGAGTTGCTTTTAAAAAAAATACAACAATGCATGGTTTTGCATTAAACTACAAAACAAATCTTGAACATTTTAATTATATTAATCCCTGTGGTTTAAGTTTAGGAGTTACATCAATTCAAGACATAAATAGTAATATTGAGTATACCCAAATTATAAATTCACTTACCCAAAGTTTTGAAAATGTATTTAATACAAGATTGATTTCTACAACAATCGAAGAGGTGAGAAATACCTATGACAATAAGAAAGCCACCCTGGTTGAATAAAAAAATTCCTGAAACTAAAAGTTTAAATTCAATGAATAAGATGCTCAAAGAATTATCCTTAAACACAGTTTGTGAAGGTGCTAAATGTCCTAATAAAGGAGAATGCTTTAAAGATAAAACCGCAACATTTATGTTAATGGGGGATACCTGTACTAGAAATTGCTCCTTTTGTGGTGTTAATAAAGGTAATCCCAATAAAATAGATCCAGAGGAACCAATAAATGTTGCAAAGGGTGTAAAGCATTTAGGTTTGACTCATGCTGTTATAACATCAGTAACTAGAGATGATTTAGATGATGGAGGGGCAGAACATTTTGTTGAAACTATAAATAATATTAAAAAATTTAACCCCAATACTAGTATAGAAGTCTTAATTCCTGATTTTAAAGGTAATAAAGAAGCTATATTAAAAATAATCAAAGCTAAACCCGAGATAATCAATCATAATATTGAAACTGTACCAGCTCTATATAATTTAATAAGACCCCAAGCCTCCTATGAAAAGTCATTAAAACTGCTGCAATTTGTTAAGGAAGAAAACCCACTAATATTAACCAAGACAGGAATAATGATTGGGCTAGGGGAGTCAAAACAAAATGTTTTGGACTTAATAAATGACTTAGTAAATATAAATTGTGATATTTTAACAATTGGTCAATATTTACAACCTTCCAGAAACCATTTAGAAGTAAAAGAATATATAACTTTAGAGCAATTTAGCGAGTATAAAGATATAGCCAAACAAAAAGGAATCAGATTTGTAGAAAGCGGACCTTTTGTTAGAAGTTCATATAAAGCGGCTACAGCATTAAATTACCTTAAAAAGGGGTGATTTTTTTCTCCCCATTAACTACACCTTGTTATTTAAATACTCAGATAAAAAAGTTAGCTCACCTTAAGTATTTTGTGATTACTTCTACATTTAATTAATTAATATTATGAATATAGTTTAATATCTTTATTTTTTAATAAACAATCGTTTAAATAAACGTACTAAAAATGAACTTTCACAGTCTAAACAATAAGCAACATGATAAACAGATTGACATCCATAACTATGGAGCTCTATTTTAGCACAATCTGTACAAATCAGTTTACCACAAGATTCACAGTTAAACTCTGCTACCTTTTTCCCACAAAATTTACAAGTCATCCTTTCCCTCCATTAATGATTATATATATTCTATAATATACCTTTTTTGAACCATTATTTCCATAATCTACTCGAATACTACATAAGGATATAGTAAAAATTAAAAATATTAAGCGAAAGGAGGATTTTTGTGTGTCAATATTAATGACTTTACCTAAAATGCTCGATCAATGCATTGACGAATGTTTAAAATGTGCCCGAGCATGTGAAGAATGTTTTAGAGCATGCTTAGACGAGCCAGATGTACAAGCTCGATCACAATGTATTCAACTATTAAACGATTGTGCACAAATATGTGTATTATCAGCTCAGTATATGGCTAGAAACAGTGGCTTTTCAAAAGAATTGTGTAAGCTTTGTGCTGATATCTGTGATGCATGTGCTCAAGAATGCGAGATGTTTAAAGATGAGCATTGTCAAAAATGTGCGCAGATTTGTCGTCAGTGTGCAGAAATGTGTAGACAAATGGCTGGATAAGTTAGCTAGTAATTTTTAGTAGCCACACATAAGTGTGGCTTTATTTCTTTTGTAAATAAATATAATTTTTTATTACTTCATCATATTTCTTAATTAAATTTATAATCACTTCATTATTTGCCGATTTATATTTGATATCATCAATTGTTTTAATTGGCAATACTTTTGGTGATGTCCCTGTTAAAAATACTCCATCAAACATATTTAATTCATTTAGATGTATTGGTTTCTCAATCACATCATAATTTAAACTTTTTGCAATATCAATAATATAGCCTCTAGTTATACCGGGTAATACATCTGCCAAAGGTGCAGTATAAAGTGAATTGTTTTTTACAAAAAATAAGTTTGACCTGCTACCCTCGGTTATAAATGCATTTCTATCTAAAAGGATTACTTCATACACATTAGAATTCATTAATATTTCATTAATTTTGTTTCTTAGATTATTATCTATAATTTTAGCATGGGGATTATCTCGGGTTCCTTCAAATAAAACAGTATCTACTCCAAAGAGGACTTTGTCTTTAGTAGGATAATAGTGCTTTATATAGTAAGCATAAAATGTTGCTTTTGATAAATTGTTAAAGTTTTTTTCAAACTTAAAAAGAAATTTGATATTGCCATCCACATAACTATTCTTACTTATTAGTAAGTTAATTCTCTCAATAATCCTTTCAGTACTAATAGGAAGTGTTAACCCTGTTATTTTAAATGAATTTTCCATTCTTTCAAGATGGTCTTCTAAGAATAAGGGAACACCTTTAATAACTCTTATAACTTCATATATATTTAAACCTTGTATTAAATTTTTATTAAATTCATTACTATCCTTTATTTCATCATTATAAATAAAAAATGGTTGAATTGTTTTTTCCATAGTTTAATCCTCCTATGATTTCTTGCCATATATTATATACTTATCCTATAATTAAATTAAAATAAAAAATGAGGATAAATAATATGAAAAAAATATTTTTGGTGTTAATTACTATTCTAACTTTAATTATGTTTTTTCCCAATTATACTATGGCAAATGATGACGAAATTAGAGTTACAATTGATGGATTACAAGTAGATTTTGATGTAAATCCACAAATTGCAAATGACCGTACAATGGTGCCTTTTCGAGCTATTGCTGAATCATTAAACATAGATGTAGATTGGCACAGTGAAAGTCGCACTGTAAGTGCTTGGAATGATAATACATTAATTAGATTACAAATAGATAATGATATCGCCTATATTAATGATAAACCTTATAATTTAGATTCTGCTCCAGTTATAATAGATGATAGGACATTAATACCAGCGAGATTTTTTGCGGAATCTTTTGGTTGTGAAGTTAATTGGAAAAATAGTGAAAGAAAAGTAGTTATAAAGTCATTTCCCACTGATATGAATGTCACTGGATTTTATGCCTTAGGTGATTCTCAAACAAGTAGTTGGACTGATTTGTTTGGTACACCTTATCCCCAAACTGAAAAAGGTAATACAGATGTTATTGATTCATTAGCACTTGGTTGGTATGGCCTTACCGATGAAGGAATGCTAACAACTAACAGTAAAACAGGATGGCAAAAACCAAGTGGTTATGAAATTGTTTTAACTAAAGCTGAAGAATATAATATAACTACTGAAATGGTAATTCATGCTACAAATAAAAATAGGCAATTAAATAACATTTTACAAAATGAAGATAAAGTTAATAACCTTATTTCTTCAATAATTGATGAAGTATATATGTATGACGGTGTCAATTTAGATTTAGAAGGTTTAGGATTGAGTGATAAAAATGAGGAGCTTAAAAAAACACAAGAGGATTTTAACAATTTTGTGAGATTGCTTTATAAAGAGTTAACAGAATTAGATAAAAAATTAACTCTTACATTACATCCTTTAAATAGCTATTATAAAGGTTATGATTATAGTGAGTTAGGTAAATATGCAGATAAAATCATTATAATGGCATATGATTATGGTCCCAAACCAGAGCCGATTCACTTAGTAATTGAAGCTATAGAACTTGCCTTAGAAAAAGTTGATAAAGAAAAAATAATTTTAGGTATTTCTATACCAAGTGAATCATATGAAAGCTTATTACCTAAAATTGGTATAGCTAAACGTTATGACTTATATGGTATAGCAATATGGAGATTAGGTTTAGTTGCTGAAGAAAAATGGGACTTATTAAAGACTAACATTATAACTAATTAAATAATTCTTGTTGAACTATAATTCCTGTGATTGAAGGGATTTACCTTTAATCACAGGTTTTTTATTTTATTATCTTAATTAAAAACTGTTTCTAATGCTACTTTTGTAATATAAAACATTTTATAGTTTTAGAAATAATTTATTATGAAATATAATTTCCCAGTGCCCAAACATGTGTTTTGGGTATTTTTAATAAAACAATGACAAAAATACAAATAAGTAAATTTTTGCGGAGGTAGGATTAAATGAAAAATTGGTTTAATCGAAGAAATTTATTAACGTTTTCTGTTTTAGCAATAATGTATTTGTTTTTTGTTTCTTATAATTTAGAACAAATGCCTGTAAAAAAAGAAGCACTTGAAGAAAAACCAACAAATAAACCAAATACAGAAGTTGTAGAAACATCACCTTATGATATGGTTGAAATAAATGAAATTGCACCTAATGTAATAATTGAGTTAAGATATGCAACTGATAATAATGTATTTGGAGAATCGGTATATGATACTGATATTGCGTATCTTAGAAGAGGAACTGCTGAAAAATTAAATAATGCTCAGAACGAAGCAGAGCAACACGGATATTCACTTAAGGTTTGGGACCCATATAGACCACCAGAAGCTCAATTTAAATTATGGGAAATTATGCCTGATTCAAGATATGTTGCAAATCCACATACAGGTTACTCATTTCACTCTACTGGGGCAGCTGTAGATGTTACATTAGTAGATAATGAAGGATATGAATTACTTATGCCTAGTGAATTTGATGATTTTACACCTAGAGCTAATCGAGACTATACTGATATCCCACAAGAAGCCGCTGAAAATTCAATTCTTTTAGAAGAAATAATGATAAATAATGGCTTTGAAAGCATCTTTTTTGAATGGTGGCACTTTGTTGATTCAGACAGAGATAAGTATGAGGTAATAGACAGTTCTGAAATCCCTGGTTTTAATGACTAAATATTTTTAACATCTTTAATTAAATTTGTATAAACTATAACAAAAACTAGGGGAATGATTATTACTATGTTAAATAGAGTTTTTGTCTATGGTACTTTAAGATCTGATATGGGAAGTTATGAACTTATTAATGATTTTGTTTTAAAAAGAGAAGTCGCTAAAATAAGAGGAATATTATATGACCTTCCATATGGATATCCGGCAGTAATATTAGGAAAAGGTTTTGTATATGGTGAACTCTTAACATTAAAAAAAATAAATGTAATCTTACCCAGACTTGATGACTATGAAGGTTATTATGGTTATAAAAATAAAAATAATTTATATATACGAGTTAAAACAATAGCTCAAACTGGCTCAGAAAAAAAGGAAACTTATGTTTATTTATGGAAAGATAAAAATAAACTCCCATTAATAGGGACTAAAATCAAATCAGGAGATTGGCTTAAATATAAATTAGGATAGAATGTCTTTGTAGATAATAATATATAAGTTATCTGTTAGGAAAGCTTTTTGCTTTCTTTTTTTGTTTTTTTAAGATTTGGTTTTACTGTGAAAAACTAATCAGTTTATTTATACTTAGCCGTGATCTATGCACTACGCCTTGCTATTCGAGACTTAGATAAACATGTTTGCTCAGCCTTTAGTTTTTTGTAGTCACTTTTTGCAGCAGTATCAGCTTTTTTTTTAAAATATATCCTATTCATTGTTATTTATTCACATTGACAGTTTTATTTTTCATAAGTATCGTTATATTATCATCTGAATAGATGTTCATTTGTTAAGTTGTTGAGGGGGATAAGTATGGATAAAAACCATATAGATACATGCCAAATTCACTGTATTCATGAGGAATATGTAGAAGAAGTATCAAAAAATATGCTTAATGAAGAAACTGCAAAGTCACTAGCAGAACTATTTAAAGTGCTAGGAGATCCAACTAGAATTAAAGTAATTTATGCATTAATGCAAAAAGATTTATGTGTATGTGACATAGCAGCTGTAATCGGTGTTAGTCAATCAGCAGTTTCACATCAACTAAGAATTCTACGTGGTCAAAAACTTGTGAAGTTTCGTAGAAAAGGAAAAGTAGTTTATTATTCATTAGATGATGATCATATTAGTACACTTTTTTCACAAGGATATGAGCATGTAACCGAATAGATTAATGGGGAAGAGGAGGTCTATAATTCATGTCAACAATGGTTAAAATAGATAAACTAGCACTCGAACAGGAGAATGATTACATGAACGGTCAAAATAACAAAACCTCCATTCGAAAAGAGTTTATACTTGAGGGTTTAGGGTGTGCTAGTTGTGCTACAAAAATGGAAGAAAAAATTAATATGCTAGATGGAGTATCAAGAGCATCAATTAATTTTTTTACTAAAACATTAATATTAGATATTAATGATCCCAGTAAATTCGATAAAATTATCTTTTCAAGTAAAAATATAATAAAAAATATTGAATCCTTTGTTGAGCTAGTAGACAAGGATGAAAAAGAAAGACTAGGTTATGAAAAAAATTTAGTTAATAATTTTTCGTCTATATTAGCAAACAAACAACTTAAGTTAAAAGTAGCTAGAATAGCTATAGCTACAGTTATTTTTCTTTTTGCTATGGTTTTAGATTTAACATTTGTTACCCAGCTTACATTATTTATTGCCGCTTACTTAATAGTGGGAACAGATATTTTATTAAGAGCCGTAAATAATATTCGAACTGGACAAGTATTTGATGAAAACTTTTTACTGTCTGTTGCTACAATAGGCGCTTTTGCTATACAACAATATCCAGAAGCAGTAGCTGTAATGATTTTTTTCCAAACTGGTGATCTCTTACAGGATATTGCAGTTAATAGATCAAGAGAATCTATTGCGGATTTAATGGATATTAGACCTGATTATGCAAATTTAATGAAAAATGGCTCCATAGTTAAAGTTTCTCCAGAGCAAATAAAGATCAATGATATTATAGCAGTAAAACCGGGGGAAAAGATTCCATTAGATGGAATTATATCCGAAGGTTCTTCTATGATAGACACAAAAGCATTAACCGGCGAGTCAATTCCTCGTGATGTATCTCAAGGAGGAGAAGTATTAGCTGGTTCTATAAATTTAAATGGTTTGCTTCATATTAAAGTTACTAAAGAATTTGAAGACTCCACTGTATCTAAAATATTAGAATTAGTAGAAAATGCTAGTACTAATAAAGCACCAACTGAGAATTTTATAACTAAGTTTGCAAAAGTATATACTCCTATAGTAGTATTTGCAGCTATTGCTATAGCTATAATTCCACCACTAGCTATACCTGGCGCTAGTTTTAATGATTGGATTTATAGAGCACTTATATTTTTAGTTATTTCTTGTCCATGTGCATTAGTATTATCAATACCATTAGGATTTTTTGCCGGTATTGGCTCCGCCTCAAAAAAAGGTATTTTAGTAAAAGGTGGTAATTATTTAGAAGCATTAAATTTTGTGGATACAATTGTTTTTGATAAAACTGGAACATTAACTAAAGGTAATTTTAAGGTTACTTCTATTAATCCGATTAATACTGTTTCTGGTGATGAATTGTTAGAACTAGCAGCTTATGCTGAATCTTTTTCTAATCATCCAATTGCTTCTTCTATTTTAGAAGCATATGGTAAACAACCAATTGAAGAAAAAATTAATCATTATGAAGAAATATCTGGACATGGTAATAAAATTATTATGAATGATACTAAAGTAGTTGTAGGTAATTATAAATTAATGCTAAAAGAAAATATTGAGTGTGAAGAGATTAATCAACCAGGTACAATTGTGTATGTTGCTATAAATGGACAATATGTTGGCTATATTATGATCGCTGACACTATCAAAGAAGATTCAAAAGATACAATTGATAAATTAAAGAAATTTGGCATTAACAAAACAGTTATGTTAACTGGAGATAATCAATCTGTAGGATTAGCTATTGGAAATTCTCTTGGTATAGATGAAGTTTATGCCGAACTACTTCCACATCAAAAGGTTGAGCAACTAGAAAAATTAGATAGTCAAAAAGGTGAAAATAAGCATTTAGCTTTTATAGGTGATGGAATTAATGATGCTCCGGTTTTAGCTAGAGCTGATATAGGAATAGCTATGGGTGGAATTGGCTCTGATGCAGCTATAGAAGCAGCAGATGTAGTATTAATGACTGATGAACCTTCAAAGTTATTAAAAGGCTTACAAGTAGCTAAGAAAACAAAAACAATTGTATGGCAAAATATTGTTTTTGCACTAGGTATTAAGGCACTTGTATTATCTCTTGGGGTCTTTGGTTTAGCCACAATGTGGGCAGCTATATTTGCAGATGTAGGTGTTTCTATTTTAGCCATATTGAATTCCATGAGAATTTTAATGAGTGAATAAAATTATCTATTAATTAACAATACTAATGTTATTCATTAAATAATTCCTATGGAGGTGAAATAATGGATAGCAAATTAGTAGCTGTAGAAGGTAATTTAAGTCATGTTAAAGATTATCTTAATACAAATGGGTATCAAGTAATACCTGTAGAAGATGCATTCGAAAAACAAATATTAGCGGTTGTTATTTCAGGTGCAGATGAAAATTTAATGGGTATGCAAGAATTAGCCGTAAAAGTACCCGTTATAAATGCTCTAGGAAAAACACCTGAACAAATATTAACAGATATTACAAGTCAATAAAACTTCTAAACAGTAGGCTTTTGCCTACTGTTTTATATATAAAAATTAATTTGAACTTGAAACAATTATTTTTTTATACTACAATTCCTATAAATATAGTAGAGTTTGTTGTGAAAAAAGTTATATTAAAAGGGGTATAAAATTTGAAATTTTCTACTAAAAGCAGGTATGGCTTAAGAGCTATGATTGAAATTGCATCTAATGAAAACAATGACCCAATTCCGAGTAAAACAATAGCCCAAAGACAAGATTTATCGGTACGTTATTTAGAACAGTTATTATTACCATTAAAACAAGCAGGTTTACTAAAAAGTATACGTGGCTCTCAAGGTGGTTATATTTTAGGTAAAAAACCATCTGAAATTACTGTTTTAGATATTATTCGTGTTCTCGAAGGTCCAATAGCACCTGTTGATTGTGTAAATGAATCTTCTCCAGAGAAATGCAACCGTTTTGAAAGTTGTGTAACAAAAAATATATGGTATAAAGTGCGTGATTGTGTAACAGATATATTAAACTCTTATACTTTGAAAGATTTATTAAATGAACAAAAATCAATAAAATTTTAATAATATTTTGGAGGTGACCCTTATGAACTTAATATACATGGATCATGGTGCTACAACTCCAGTTGATGTTGAAGTCTTTGAAAAAATGAAACCATATTTTTGTGAGATGTTTGGTAATCCATCTAGTGTTTATTCATTAGGACAAAAATCAAAACATGCTATCGAAGAAGCTAGAAATAACATAGCTAATTTGTTAAACGCATCTTCAGATGAAATTTATTTTACTAGCGGAGGTACAGAAGCTAATAACCAAGCTATAATATCATATATGTTAGCTAATCGTCACAAAGGAAATCATTTTATTACATCTATGATTGAGCACCCTGCAGTTTTAGAAACTTGTAAGTACTTAGAAAAGAATGGTTTTGAAATAACTTTGTTACCAGTAGACCAATATGGACTTGTAAGTAAAGCAGAACTTAAAAATGCTATAAAAAATTCTACTTCTTTAGTTTCTATTATGCACTCAAACAATGAAATTGGCACTATTCAACCTATAAGGGAGTTAGTAGAAATAGCTCATGAAGCAGGAAGTGCATTTCATACTGATGCTGTACAATCTATGGGCAAAATCTTAGTTGATGTTAAGGAATTAGGAGTAGATTTACTATCAGCATCTAGTCATAAACTATACGGACCTAAGGGAATTGGATGTTTATATATAAAGAAAAAAACAAAAATAGAAAAATTTATACATGGTGGTAGTCAAGAACGTAATCTTAGGTCAGGAACAGAAAACGTTTCAGGTATAGTTGGCTTTGGTGAAGCTGCTAGATTAGCAAAATTAAACCTGAAATCACGTAATGATAAAATTAATAATCTAACTAAACAATTACAAGATACTATTATTGATAATATACCTGATACTTTTGTAACTGGTCATCCTGATTGTAAATTACCTGGTGTATTGAGTTTATGTTTTAAATATATAGAAGGTGAATCAATTATATTAATGCTTGATGCTAAAGGAATTATGGCTTCAAGTGGTTCAGCTTGTACTTCAGGTGCTTTAGAACCATCACACGTTCTTCGTGCCATTGGACTACCACATGAAATTGCACATGGTTCATTACGATTGACCTTAGGAAAAGATAATACTGAAAAGGAAATTAAATTCGTTGCAAATACATTAATTGAAATTGTAAACAAATTAAGAGAAATGTCACCGTTATTTTTAAGAGGAGGAGAATAAATGTATAGTGAAAAAGTATTAGATCATTTTATGAATCCTAGAAATAGTGGTAATTTAGAAAAAGCTAATGGAATTGGCGAAGTTGGTAATGCTACATGTGGAGATATAATGCATATAAAAATAAATGTAGAAGGAAATATTGTTAAGGATGCAAAATTTAAAACTTTTGGTTGTGCTGCTGCCATAGCTACTAGCAGTATTATAACTGAAATGGTTAAAGGTAAAACTATAGAAGAAGCAAAGCAAATAACTAATAAATCAGTTGCTAAAGAGCTTGATGGATTACCTGCAGCAAAAATGCACTGTTCAAATTTAGCTGCAGATGCACTTAATAAAGCAATTGAAGATTATTTAAAACGTTAATTAAATAATTTAATAATGCCAGGGAGGGAAAACATGAAAATTGCTAATAACATAACTGAATTAATTGGTAAAACACCATTACTTAAACTTATAAACTATAGTAAAAAGAATAACCTATCAAATTCTCTAATTGCTAAACTAGAATATTTTAATCCTGCAGGAAGCGTAAAAGATAGAATAGCATATGCAATGATTTTAGATGCTGAAGAAAAAGAGTTAATTAATAAGGAAACAGTTCTTATTGAACCTACTAGTGGTAATACAGGTGTAGCATTAGCAGCTATTGCTACATCTAGAGGATATAAGCTTATTTTAACAATGCCTGAAACAATGAGTATAGAACGTAAGCTTTTATTTGAAGCACTTGGTGCTGAATTAGTATTAACACCAGGTGAAAAGGGAATGAGTGGTGCTATAAGAAAAGCAGAAAATCTAAATAAATCTATAGAAAACTCTTATATAATGCAACAGTTTAACAATATGGCTAATCCAGATATACACCGTAAAACAACAGCTAATGAAATACTAGCTGATACGGCAGGAAATATTGACGTATTTATTGCTGGAGTAGGTACAGGTGGAACAATAACTGGAGTTGGTGAAATACTAAAAAGTTTAAATTCTGATATAAAAATTATTGCTGTTGAGCCTTTAAGTTCACCTGTTTTATCTGGTGGCAAACCTTCTGCTCATAAGATTCAGGGTATTGGTGCCGGTTTTATACCTGAAGTTTTAAATACTGAAATTATAGATGAAATTATTACAGTAGAAAATGAAGATGCTTTTAAGGCTGCACGTTTAGTAGCAAAATCAGAAGGTCTTATTGTAGGTATTTCTTCTGGTGCTACTCTACATGCAGCAACCGAGATTGCACGTAGAGATAATTATATTAATAAAAACATTGTTGTTTTATTGCCTGATACAGGGGAACGATATTTGTCATGTGAATTGTATAAAGTTGAATAATCAAAACAAGAAGGATAATTTGCTTTTTATAAAAAAACAATCTATATTAATATTATAAATATGGATTGTTTTTTTCTTCATATAAAGCGACTAGTAAATTATAACACATTAACACCATTATTAATGAAAAGGGAAGAGCTGCAGCAATAGACATTTGTTGTAGAGCTACTAATCCTCCCGATATTAATAGAACAGCAGCTAGAATTGACTGAGTTAGCCCCCAAACAAGTTTTTTAATTGGTCTAGGATGCATATCTCCATTTGACGACATTATTCCTAGTACAAAAGTAGCTGCATCTGCTGATGTAATAAAAAATAAAACTAATAATATTACTGCAATTATTGATAATATTTCTGAAAATGGAAACTGCTGAAACATTATAAATAAAGCTGTTGATGCTTCATTAGTAGCTGCATTAGCAATTGCTATTCCTTTGTTCAATTCTAAATTAAGAGCAGTTCCTCCAAATACACTAAACCATATAAAGGTTATTAATGTAGGAACAAATAGAGCTCCTAATATAAACTCTTTTATGGTTCTACCACGAGATATTCTAGCAATAAATAGTCCCACGAAAGGTGACCATGCTATCCACCATGCCCAATAAAACATTGTCCATGCTTGAGTCCAATCATATCCTTGGAAAGGGAACGTTTGTAAACTCATTTCTAATAGCCGATTAGTATATTCACCTAACGTGCTAATAAATACATTAAATATATAGGTTGTTGGTCCAATTATTACTATGAATAGTAAAAGTAATAATGCTAATAACATATTAAATTTACTAATTATTTGCATACCTTTATCTAAACCTATAACTCCCGATATTAAAAAAAGTATAGTCAATACTCCAATAATAATTATGGTGAATTGTATACTATCGGGTATACCATATAGCATAGATAAGCCACTATTAATTTGAAGTGCTCCTAAGCCTAAAGATGTTGCAACTCCAAATACCGTAGCAAAAATCGCTAAGACATTAATTAAATGCCCTGGATAACCATAAATTTTATCTCCTAACAAAGGGTAAAATGTAGAACTTATTAACGGTGGCATATCACGCCTAAACGTAAAATATGCAAGAGAGAGACTCATAACGATATATATAGCCCAAGCCTGTAAACCCCAATGAAAAAAACTATATCTCATTGCAAAAGCTGCAGCATCTCCAGAAGTATTTGGAATGTGGTCTGGTGGATTCATGAAATGAGACAAAGGCTCTGCAACACCCCAAAATATTAAGCCTATTCCCATTCCAGCAGCAAATAACATGCTAAGCCATGCAAAATAGCTATATTGGGCTTTCTCATGATCTTTGCCTAATTTAACATTACCGTATTTACTAAATGCTAAACCTATACAAAATATTAAAAACAGAAAAACAATGAGCTGATAAGTCCAACCAAACCATTCAATAATGTAAGTATAAATTGTTGTAGATATTTCTTCTAGTAATATAGGATTATAAATGCCTATGGCAGCTATTAGCAAAATTATAAATAAAGATGTTCTAAAAACAATATTTTTAAACATATTAATCACATCCATTAAGGTATTAAAAGTAATGATGACCTAGTAGTATTAACTAATCTTTCAGAGGTAGATCCAAGTAATTTCTTTTTAAATGAATAATTACTTCTCCCAACTATAATTAAATCTATTTTTTCCTTAGATGATAATCTATTTATCTCAACAGATGGAACTCCAATAGCACAATTAAGTATTATTTCATTAAAATATGGTGAAAAATTTTCTTTTAAAAACATTAAATTTTGTTCGACCCATCTTATGCGTTGTTTTTCAGTTAAAGGATCAGCAGCCCTTCTACCTACATGTTGAATAATTAATCTGGTTGAGTGGGTTCCAATATCATAAATAAAAGGAATTGCTTTATTGGCACCTTCTTTAAAATCAGTTGCAAATAAAATATTATTCATAACTAAGGGTTGCAAATCTTTAGGAAAAATCTTATGGATAAAGGTAGGGGAATCAGTTAATCTAACTATATCACTTGTAACACTCCCCAAAAACGTTTGTGACATTATATTTTTGTAAGAACTGGGAAGATAAATAAGGTCATAATTTTGTTCTCTTGCTATTCTAGTAATTTCTGTAGCCACATGACCTTCTGCTATTTCCACACTTATTTCGACATCTCGACAAACTTTAAGAGTATCTGCAAATATAGATAATTCTTTTTGCACATGTTCTTTTTTAGTTAAACCACTATTTATCACATTAAGTAGATTTATCTTTTTAATACCTAAACTATCTATTAAATTAAAATCTTTAATAATTTTTTTCATTTCTTTATTTATGTCAACGGGAAAAAGGACTTTTTCAAACAAACCTCTCACTCCCTTAAATCTAGATTAAAATAAAAGTATGGTTTCACTGCGAAAAACTAAACTTAGGCTATGGAATCGGCTGAGCAAACATGCTCTATGCACCACGCATTACTATTCGGACTTAGATAAACAAGTTAGCTCAGCCTTAATTTTTTTGTAGTTACTTTTTGTAGCAGACAAATATGTTTTATCTAATTTTATTTTAATCTATCTTAGAATATGGGTCTAATATAATAATTTTTAATTCGCTATTTTTATTTTTTTCATGTTATAAAAAGAATAGTTAACAGCAATGTATAATTTTTTTATTATAAAGCCTATATTATTTACTATTGGCTAAGCGTATTCCTATGAATTGAATAATTTTTATTATAATAGCTAAAGCTACCTTAATAATTATTAAAAAAGGATTGAATTTTATTGAAAATAGCAATAATGGGTGCAGGATTAGCTGGATTGTCATGTGCAATTTGTCTAGAAAGAAAAGGTATACAACCAATTATTTTTGAAAAACATCATAGGGTAGGAGAAAGGTTTCCTAATGTTGAAGCTGTGATTGAATTAATGCATAGGCCAATTAAAAATAGCTTAGCTTATATTAATAAAATTTCAGGTATTAATTTACAACCAACAAGTATGATTCATACTATAGAAGTAAATTCACCGAATAAAAAAGCTTTAATAAAAGGGAGTAATATAGGATATACCACTATCCGCGGACATGACATGCGTTCTTGGGAATGCCAATTAGAAAGTCAGTTAAAAACAAAAATACATTTTGAGCAACAACATGATTTGAAGGATCTAAAAAATGATTTTGACTATGTTGTAGTAGCAACAGGTGATGCAATAATTCCTTTAAATATGGGTTTATGGAAATCTGATATTGAGCCTTTTTTAAAAGGATGTATTGTAAAAGGCAATTTCAACACTGGTTCAATAAGAATATGGTTTAATCAAAATTTAAGTAAGCAAGGTTATGTTTTCTTCCTGCCATTTGATGAAAATGAAGCTTGTCTTTCGGTGGCTGCTGGCCCTTCATCTCATGAAGAAATAGATAAGCTTTGGGAAAAAACGGTTGATTATCTTAATATAGATCCATTACCAAACACTACTTTTAAAGTAGAAGAAATGCGTATAGGAAAGATTCGTACACGTCAACTTGATAATATTATATTTATCGGGAACTCAGGAGGTTTTATAGAACCCTTTGCTGGATTTGGACAGATAACATCTATAATTAGTGGTATTCAAGCAGCAGAGTCGATTATTAATGGCAAGAATTATAATAACTTAACAAAATGGTATGATAAACTTTATGAAGATTCACTAGCTTTACGCCATTCATTAAATCAATTTAATAATGATGATTTTGATGAAATTATCTCATTAATAAATATGCATCAAATTCAAAATTTTATTTTAAATCCCTCTTTATCGCCTATATCACTTGCTGCAAAATTATTAACGAGTAAGGAAAAGTTTAAAAACAAATTATAATTAGGTAAATTATTTCATTCATATAAAAGTATTAAATAATCAATATATCTTTAATACTTTAATATTAAAAATAGAATATAAATAAAATTCATTTTAGATAATAAGCACTAAGCCAAAATCAAGATGAAGGTCGATGAGTGGCGTGATAAACATGTTAGCTCAGCCGATCACATAGTTTAATTTTAGCTTTTCGCAGTGAAACCAATGTTAAATAAGTGCTTTTCTCACTTTATATTTCTATTATACTCTCACCTAAAAATTTAATATTATCTACTTCTCTTAATTCGTTCATTAAATTAAATAATGCTAAATCTTTATTTTTAGCCTCTATCATTACATCAAAATCTCGATTAATTTCCTTAGCTTTATTCAAGAAGTTTAGAAAGAAATGTAAATCAATATTATCTGCATGACTGCGAAAGGATTTTTCGTTTTTGGGACTAGAAATATGTATTTTAGGTGGATAAGGTTCATTTTTCCATGTATTAAAAACATCTATTAAGTAGTTGGCAACATCATCACCGTCATTATTACACCAATGATGATGAATATCTAAAACCATAGGAATTTGAAGTTCTTTGCAAATATTTAGCACTTCATTTGAGGTATATGTTTTATCATCATTTTCTAATACTATTCTTTGTTTTAGATGTTTCGGTATATTATGGTGATTTGCTATAAATCTTTTTATAGATTCTAATTTGTTCTTATAACTTCCTCCAACATGTATTACAAGTTTAGATGAATAATCTAATCCCATACTTTCTAAAATTAGATGATGATATTCTAAATCTCTAATAGAACTTTCTAGTATTTCTTTCTTAGGTGAGTTTAACAGTGTAAAATGGTCAGGATGTGCGCTAATTCTAAATTTGTTTTTTTTGGCAAAATCGCCTAATAACTTCAAATCACTTCTTAAATCATTAACCCAATCCCATTGGTCAACAACATTATGTGTTGCTAATGGGATTAATTTTGAGGTTATACGAAATAGTTGTATGCCATGTGCTTTATTGTGATAAAAAAGTCGCTGAGTATTTTTTATGTTTTGTTTAGCTAATGCTAATAATTTTTCATGCCTTAATTGTTTATTATTAATTTTTGAAAGGTTTGCAACTGTAATAGTTTTTGATGGAGAACAGTCTTTCAAAATCGCGGACATAGCTACATAACCAAATCTAATAATCAAAAAATATCACCATCCCAAAGTATATTTAGCTATATGCAAACAATAATTGTTTCTTTTTAGTTTGAGCAATTGCATTTATAGGTATTAATTAAATAACTTAGGTAAACTACTTATTATAAAAAATCATATATTAGTGATTTTGCAAATAATAATAAACAACATATTGGATAATTCTTAAATTTTGTAATAGGATTGTAATTAATATATATAAATTGAGAGGATTGTTTATGGATTTTAAATACAAGCTAGAGGATCGACCACCAATTGGCGAGCTATTACTATTTGGATTACAGTGGTTAATTCTAGCTATTCCACCTTTAATAATAATAGGAATTGTTGTTGCTTCACTTCACTTTACTGATATATCAGCGCAAATAATATATATGCAAAAAGTTTTTTTTGTAATGTCAGTTTTACTTTTAGTACAGCTTTTTTGGGGTCATAGACTTCCGTTAATTACCGGCCCAGCTGGTGTATTATTAATCGGAATAATAGCTACTCAAGCTGAAACAATGAGCACGGTATATACTTCTATTTTTATTGGAGGATTTGTATTAGCTTTTTTAGCTATAACAGGTCTTTTTAATTTTATAAAAATGTTATTCACCTCTAGAGTAATTGCTGTCATATTGTTATTAATTGCATTTACACTAACACCTACGATTATGGATTTAATTATAGATATAAACAGTACAGTATCACCTACAATTAATTTGATTTTCGCCTTACTTTTTATATTAGTTATCTTTCTTATTAGCAAGTATATTAGTGGAATTTTAAAATCCACCTTAGTAATCTGGGCTATAATATTTGGTAGTTTGTTATATACTTTTATATTCCCTCAGTACAATTATGTAATTGATTTTGCTAATTTAAATCTTATATCTTGGTATATAACTCCTGTTGATTTTAAATTTTCTATAAATATAAGTGTTATATTAGCATTTTTAGTTTCCTTCCTAGCATTATCTATAAATGATTTAGGGTCAATACAATCAACTGGAAGTATAGTTCAGGCTGACAATATGGATAAGAGAACTACCAAAGGAATTTTTTTTACTGGAGTAGGGAATATGTTAGCAGGACTATACGGTGTAATTGGACCAGTTAATTTTTCTTTAAGCCCAGGAATAATTACTGCTACTAGCTGTGCATCTAGGTATACTTTAATACCTGCTGGTTTAGGTTTATTGTTATTATCTTTTTCACCATTGTTTATTGGATTAATAACTAATATACCATCAGTAATAATTGGAAGTGTACTAATATATTTAATGACATCTCAAGTTGCAGCAGGTTTAATGATGGCTTTTGAAAGCCAAAGCGAAAATTTATTTAATAATGGGCTAATAATAGGTTTGCCTTTACTAATTGGAATTATCGTTGCCTATTTACCACAAGATATATTGGCGACATTTCCAGCTTACATAACACCAGTAATAGGAAATGGTTTTGTAATGGGAGTTATAACAGTATTAATAATGGAACATATTATATTTACTAAAAATGTTAATTAATTAAATTACATCTCTAGTTTTACTGCGAAAAGCTAACCTCTCTTAATTTAACAATTATTAGTATTAATGAACTAAATTAGATAATTTCATGAACTATTTTTGGATATTTTGAATATGTTGTAATAGAACAAATTGAGAGGTGTGAATACTATTGGAAAATAATAAGTCACTAATTAGAGTGCTACATGCTTCACCATGTACCCCACCAGTTGATGTATATGCTGATGGCAATCTAATAGTTGAAAACCTGGCTTATAAAGATATAACTGATTATCTTCCTGTTGAGCCAGGGATGTATAATATTCAGGTATTCCCTACTGGAGTAAAGAAAAAACCAGTTATAGATGTCGAATTTGAGATTTTACCTGATACTGTATTTACTCTAACTGCTATTGGTGTTTTACCTGATGTTAGCTTACTTCCAATTGCAAGTGAATATCAGCATATTGAACCAAGTAGAGCAATAGTCAGATTTGCTCATTTAGTACCAGATGCGCCTAATGTAGATATTGGGCTACTAGAAAGTGATGCTATATTATTTAGTGATGTTGCATTCACAGAAGTCACAGACTATATCGCAGTTGATTCTGGAGTATATGATTTTGAAGTTCGCCCTGCAAGCTCCGATGTCATTTTACTAAATGTATATGACATTTTATTTGAACCAGGAAAAGCTTATACTCTATATGCAGTCGGACTCCTCGAGGATGAACCACCATTACAAGCTATATACTTTGAAGATTTTATACCTTGGCTTGGCAGACATAGTGAAGATAATGAAGCTAAGGACGAAAGTGAAGTAAGTAATGAAGATATTGATGAAGAACGTGATGATGAAGAAAATATTGAAACAGTAATTGAAGAAAATATAGTAGAACCTAAAGAAGAACCTATTGAATTACCTAGGCAAGAAGATATAAGCGATGAAAGTGAAGAAATTGTTAATGTTGAAGAGCCCCAAGTGACAGAAATTGTAGACGAAAATACTATACCCATAAATAATAAAGTTAATTCAGTTAAAATTAACTTTATTTACCGTTAGTGTTGTATTAATAATATTTTTCAAACTAAATGAGCCCCACTATTAAGGGGCTCATTTAGTTATTTTCATGTAATTAGTAGTTTTTATAGCTACAGAAGAATTTCTACTTCATTCTCTTCCATTAATTCTTGCATAAACACTTGTTTTTGTTGTTCGAATTCTTGTTGTTGAATCATGCTTTTAATATGAGAAGTTTCTTCTTCTAAGGTGCCTACTTCATCTCCATGCTCTTCTTTTAACATATTATATACTTGTTTAACTTCTTCATCGGAAACTTGAGGCTGTTCGATATTTAGGTCATAATATTTATCAACTAAATATTGAGTTTCTAACTGTTTTTCTATTTCTTCTCTATCAGTACCATGAGCATCTAGTTGTTGATTGAATTCTTCATCACTTTCAACACCTAATTGGTTTTTGAGTTGGTCTATATTTGTCTTTATAAACTCATTGTCAACAGTTAAATTCTTTTTTTGTACTTCTTCTAGAATTATTTTTTCTTGAATCATTTCCTGTAGTACTTGATGTTTTAGTTGTTCTAATACTTCATTGTTTTCTTGTGCATCTAAATCCATTCCTTGTTGCATATAATAGCCTTTAACTTCGTCTATCATTTCATTAAGTTCAGTCTGTAGAATTGGCTCTCCATTAACGATTGCTACTTTTTGATTTTCAGGCTCATCTGAAGTCGTATCACAACCAACTATTACAAGCATAAAAATAAAAATTAAAATTAAAATTCCCGCTTTTTTTCTAAGCATTTTTGTTCTCCTTTCTAACTTATGAATAATCTAATTCAAGTGAATATTAACATCCATATTCTATGCTGTCAAACGTTTTAACCTTAGATAAATCGACACTTTTTGGTATGCAACGCAATATTTTATTTAATAGGTCTTAGTGGACTAATATTATTATTGCGTTTACTAGAATCGTTAACTGTATTTACATTTCTAAGATCAAAAATATGTATATAAAAATTTCTTTCAAATTTACCATATATAAGCGAATGATGAGAAGGTATAGCAGCTTTATATACTGTTATTTGTGATTTATCTAATCCAGCTTCTATTAATATCTTTTCAAATGATCCTGCTGAAAAGCCATATATTATAACATCATTTCCTATTAATTCCGTTAAACGTATTAAGTCGGTATAAAATTCCTTAGCCATTTTTTGTTTGCCTTCTTTATTTGTAGCTGCTACATTATAATTTTTTAATCTAAGTTCTAAGAACCTTGTTTTAGAAGTAATCTCAAAATCAAAAACTTTATTAGAAAGCCAAAATAACAGAAAAGTTATTGCTGCACGTGATATATAATGTAAATGTATTCTTTTAAATTCTGCCTCATAGTTAATTCTAAAAGACGCACCTGACCATGTAAGAAAAAGGGCTCCAAGTATCAGTATAGCTAAAATAGCGGCTAACTGTAGGTCTATAAAGAAAAATGAGCATAAATGAATTATAAAAGTTATAAATGCAAAAGTAGATACAATATAAATGGCTCCCCCAATAAGTGCAGGTAATAGTCCATATGCTATAACAAAAGCTGCACTAATAGGTAATATAGTTGCAAAATAGGCTAGTGGTAAATAAATTATATGGGAGCGTAATAAACCTACAGTTAGTAACTTCGATATTGTGTATAACAATTTGTTCGTCCTCCCTAAAAGTTTAAGATAAAAAATTAGCTTAGTTTATTAGTTTAATAAATATTTTAATAATTTCTAAATATTACCTTAACGTAATCTTAACATTATACTTTATTTATACTTCAATCTTTACCAAAGATGTCCTTTATTTTTATAAAATATACAAAATGCAGTATTCTATTCAAATATGTTATTAATTTTCCATATCATTAAGCCTATGCAAAATTTATGATTAGTGCTAATATTAAAATAATTATAGCTCAGATATTTAGAGATATTCTTTAATTATCTGTACTAATTAAGAAATTGCCTAACAGAAAAGAATTTTATCTAATCTGAAAGGAAGTTACAATAAATTTTTTGTAAAAAGTTTATTTGTTAAAGTAAGCTTTTTATGTAATAATTCTTTGCGATTATACCTTCCTTTCACGAAAGGAGGGTTTTTTTATTTAGTTATTAAAAATACGAAAGGTTGATTGTGTTGAAAAAAATTGCTGTTATTAGTGCTATTTTAGATGAACCATTAATGAGTCAAGAACAATTTAATAAAGTTATAGCTAACTTTAAGGGAATCATTAGAGGTCGAATGGGAATACCTTTTGAAGAAGAGGGAATTTCAGTAGTAACTATTACTGTTATTGGGGAAATAGATGAAATAAATAGTCTAACAGGAAAACTAGGAAATATACCAAATGTTCAAGTTAAAACTTCTATCTCAAAAAAAGATATAAAAGACAAGGACTGATAAGAATGTCATCTAAAATTAAGACATTAAAACAAATTACTAATAAGCTCTACTATCAAAACAATCTTGACTCAAAAGAGTTATTATATTTGCTTAATAATATTAATACTGAAATAAAACAAGATATTATAGAAAAATCTAATAAAACAAAAATAAATATTTATGGAAATAAGATTTTCATGAGAGGGTTAATAGAGTTTACTAATTATTGCAAAAAAAGTTGCGAATACTGTGGTATTAGAGCTCAAAACAAAAATATTGATAGATATAGATTGAGTTTAGATCAAATATTATCCTGTTGTGAAGAAGGGAATAAGTTAGGTTTTAAAACGTTTGTCCTCCAAGGTGGAGAAGATAGTTATTATACAGATGATAAAATTGTTGAAATAATACAAACAATTAAAAAAAATTACAGTGATTCAGCTATAACTCTATCTATTGGTGAAAAATCGTATGATTCTTATAAAAATTTTTTTGATGCAGGTGCGGACAGATATCTTTTAAGACATGAAACAGCTTCGAAAGAACTATATGATAAATTTCATAAGAACTCAAGTTTTGAAAGTAGAATTAAATGTTTATGGAATCTGAAGAAAATAGGCTTTCAAGTAGGAGCAGGTTTTATGATTGGGTTACCAGGACAATCTAATGAAGATTTAGTTAAAGATGTAATGTTCATAAAAGAGCTTCAGCCACACATGGTTGGCATAGGTCCTTTTATTCCACATAAAGACACATCATTAAGAAACAATAATTCTGGAACAATAGATAAAACTATAATAATGTTGGCCATAATAAGACTATTTTTACCCAAAGTTCTTTTACCAGCAACAACTGCTCTTGGTAGTATTGACCCTTTAGGAAGAGAAAAAGGGCTACAAGCCGGAGCTAATGTAGTTATGCCAAACTTATCTCCAACTGTTGTTAGAGATAAATATGCTCTTTATGATGGCAAAATTTGCACTGGAGATGAAGCTGCTAAATGTAGAACTTGTATAGAAGATAAGATAAATAAGGCTGGTTTTACTATTGATATGTCACGAGGAGACCATATAAGTTGGAAGGGAAGGTAGTTATATGTTTATAAATCATGATTATATCTATAATTTATTAGAAAATGCAAACAAAGCAACTAATGACGAAATACAAAGTGTTTTAAATAAGGCAAAAGCAGTTAAGGGATTATCCCATAAAGATATTGCAATTTTATTACAAATAAAAGAACCATCACAATTAAAAGAACTTTTTAAGCTAGCAGGACAAGTTAAAGACTCTATTTATGGTAACAGAGTTGTTGTATTTGCTCCTCTATATATTAGTAATTATTGTGTTAATAATTGTACTTATTGTGGTTATAAAAGAGATAACCATATAAATAGAAGAAAGCTTTCTAGAGAAGAAATACAAGAGGAAGTTAAATTGTTAGAAAAAATGGGGCATAAGAGATTAGCATTGGAAGTAGGAGAAGACCCAGTTAATTGTCCGATAGAATATATAATTGATGCTATAGATGCTATATATGAAACAACCAATCAAAATGGTGAAATTAGAAGGATTAATGTAAATATAGCTGCTACAACTGTAGATAACTATAAAAAACTTTATGATGCAAATATAGGAACTTATATCTTATTCCAAGAGACCTATCACCAACCGACTTATGAATCAACACACCCCAAAAGCCTAAAAGGAAATTATGAATATCACTTAACAGCATTTGATAGAGCTATGGAAGCTGGATTAGATGATGTTGGTGGTGGTGTGCTTTTTGGCTTAGCTGATTATAAATTTGAAGTAATGGGTTTAATGCTCCATAATGAGCATTTAGAAAATAATTTTGGAGTAGGGTTTCACACTATATCTGTTCCGAGGCTTAAAAAAGCTGAGGGAATGGATTTAAATATGTTTTCTAATATTTTATCAGATGACGAATTTAAAAAAATAGTAGCAATAATCAGATTAGCAGTACCATATACTGGAATTATACTTTCTACTCGAGAAAGCAAAGAAATGAGAAAAGAACTAATGAATTATGGAGTTTCACAAATAAGTGCTGGTTCATGTACAGGTGTAGGAGGATACCGAGAAAAAGAAGATGGTAAAGATGCTGCTCAATTTTCTATTGAAGATGATCGTAGTCCATTAGAAGTATTAAAAGAACTAGTTGATGATAATTTTATTCCAAGTTATTGTACTGCTTGTTATCGAAAAGGAAGAACTGGGGATACATTTATGAAATTAGCCAAATCAGGACAGATTCATAATGTATGTACACCTAATGCCCTTATGACTCTTATGGAATTTGCATTAGATTATGGTGATAAAGATTTGTACGATAAAGTTCAAAAAACTGTAATATCTGAAGTAAATAAAATTGAAAAGAATAATCTTAAAAATTTAATATTTAATAATATCGAAAGATTAAAACAAGGAGAAAGAGATCTATATATATAGAACAAAAAAGAGCGGTAGAGTTTTATAACTATACCGCTCTATAAGCTTTACTATAAAATTTATACCCGCTTTGCCGTGTTTATCAAATCTATTTTAAAAACCCACTCCTCACTCAAGTGGGTGTTGGCTATTAGGTTCTGCCTTCCACTAATTGTTGTGGCCTGACTTCCACTATTAGACCTTAACTCCCTAATTATATATGTGGTTTAAAAATAAATGAATTCACCAACATTGCAGGTTTTTCGCTTTGTTTTAGTAAATATATTATATAATGATTGATTTAATATATTCAATAGTAACTTATTGGTATATTATTAATAGCAAATTATAACTAACTTAAAATGTGGAAAGAATTTTTTGTCTTGATGTTAGATATTGAGGTGTTTATATGCGTTTTATTAGAAAATTAGTTTATCTAATAATAGCCATGGTTATTATTATAGCTTTAGTTAGCTATAGTTTTAGTAGTGGAGTCTTTTTTGCTATTGATTGGGATAATCCTGAACCTTTATATCTAGAAAATATTAAAATAGAAAAAGTAGGTGACAGCTTAGTATTAGGATATACTGAACGTAATATCAAGTACGTTGAACTACATGATATTCCACAAGATTTAATTAACGCGTTTATTGCTATCGAAGACAATAGATTTTTTCAGCATCGCGGTGTTGATGTAAAAGGCGTTATTAGAGCAATTGCAGTTAATATTTATTTTAAAGAACTTGCCCAGGGGGGAAGTACTATTACTCAACAACTTGCTAGAAATTTATTTTTAGGACATGATCAAACATTAGAAAGAAAAATAGCAGAAGTAAGTATAGCAAAACAGCTCGAGCAACGATTTAGTAAAGAAAAAATTTTAGAAATGTACTTAAATCAAATATATTTTGGTAATGGTAATTGGGGAATTAGTCAGGCAGCTAAAAACTATTTTTATAAAAATGTTGAAGATTTAACCCTAGGTGAGTCAGCTTTATTAGCTGGCTTAGTACAAGCACCATCTATTTATGCACCTAATAAAAACTGGACTTCAGCAATCAATCGACAAAAAATAGTTTTAAACAGAATGGTTGAATTAGAATTTATAACTGAAAAGGAGGCAGAAGAAGCTATCTTAAATTATTAACACTTCTTATATTAAAATGAATAAACCTTGGAAATTCCATTATTTTTACTTTCTTTATACATTATTTATTTGATATACTCTAATTTAATTCAATAATAAATAAGGAAAGTTGAATATGAACACTAATTGGAATGAAAAATTAATAATTTCGTTAACAGTTTTAGTAGTATTAGTATCGGTAGTAATTGGTTATAGCTATGTACTTCCTATTCTAAAAGAAATAACTTCAATTACTTTTATTATTCTATTCCCATTTCTACTTGCTATTTTTATAGTTAATATTATACGTCCAACACAATTATTCTTAGAAAGAAAAACTAAATTAAGGCGGAGTTTTTCTGCTTTCATTTTATTATTGTCTTTTGTAATTGCAGTTACTTTTTTCTTTACTGTTTTACTAAACATATTATATAGAGAAATAATGAAGCTATATAATAATTTAAATCAATATTCAGATTTATCTATGGCAACATTATATGATATTTTAGATCAATTAAAATATAACGAGTTAGTATTACCAGGTGGTATTCAATTAAATGAAGCAACTATTACTAGAATATTTGCAGATTTACAAGCCTTCACTGATTCAGTCTTAAACTATTCTTTTAAAATTGCAGGTAATGTACCAGGTTTCTTTTTGTTTTTGATTATTTCAATAATAGCAGCCTTCTTTATACTTGTTGATTATGAAAAAATGCGTGATAAAATTACCAATTACTTTGCAAAAAAGAATATGGGTAAAGTTACAGATACTATTACTTTAGCAGCAACTTCCACATTAACCTTTATAAAAGTATATTTATTTTTGGTACTATTAACAGCTACATCAGCATATATAGTTTTCAAGCTACTAAACATTGAATTCGCTTTACTGTTAGCAATAATTGTAGGAATATTAGATATTATCCCTGTTATAGGTCCAGCATTATTATTATTACCTTGGTCAGGAATTCTTTTTTTAACTGGCAATCCTATTAATGCGTTTATTATTTTATTATTTTATATAGTTATGATGATAGCTAGAAGATATTTAGAACCAAAGATATTTGGTGACTTAATAGGACTAAATCCCTTTATCACCTTAATTGCATTATATGGTGGTTTTATACTAGGTGGAATAGTCGGTTTAGTTGTAGCTCCAGTATTAACTAATATAGTAATTAAAACAATAGAAGGATTAAAAAGCGAAACAGGATAATTTTAAAATTTTAATTAAAAAGATTTAAGAAAGTACTGATAAATTAAAATCAGTACTTTCTTTTATTTTAATAATTTAGACTAAAATAAATCTCTCGGTCATATATAGAAACTAGGAAAGGAGAGGTTTATTTGGTCATTACTATTAGAAAATACTGGTATTTTTTATTATTAATTATTATTGTGATATTAACTGCTATTATAATTAATAAATTTAATTTAATTAATCCAGAACAACCTAAAACTCCTGAAACTGTACCTGAAAAAGAATTAATAGGTGAATGGTTGGCTTGGAATGAGGTAAACCCATTATTTCCAAAATATTCGTATGCTAAAGTTACTGATATAGAAACTAATCTTAGCTTTGCAGTTCAACGTAGAGGTGGAACTTATCATGTAGATGTTCAACCACTTACAGCAAAAGATACTAAAATAATGAAGAAAATATATAATAATCAATGGAGCTGGAAAAGAAGGGCAGTAGTTGTTGAATTATATGATGGTAGACTTCTAGCTGGTTCAATGAATGGTATGCCTCATGGTGGTGGAAGTATTAGTGATAATAATTTCAACGGGCATTTTTGCATACATTTTAAAGACAGTAAAACCCATGGAAGTAGAAAAGTTGATTTAGCACATCAAATGATGATTTGGAAAGCAGCTGGTATAGTTGATAAACAGCTAAAAACATTAACTGCTAAAGAAACTGTATTACTTTTCTTTACTGCAATAGATCAAAAAGATGAATTTATGTTTAAAAAACTATTAGATGAAAAGGAACAACGATATCATTTCCTAAAAGATATTGAACCATTAGACTCAGTTAAGGTTAATACAATAAAAGAAGGTGAAGAAAATTTTTTTGTTGTTGATTTAAGGCTAAAATTTAAAGAATCCAATAATATAATAAGCCGTAAACTTCATATACAAACAGTTAGGAGAGGTGAACAGTGGAAAATCACTGAGGAATCAACCGACCTTCTTATTTGTAACGAAGAGCCTTGTTTAATAAATGCTAATAGGGTAGGTGATTAAAATAAAATTTTACTAGGTTTAATAATAGGTTTGTTAATTGGAACAGGAGGTACTTTGGCAATAACATCTCAAGACGTAATTGATGCTGGAAAAACATCTATTGAATTTGTTATGCATGTTTCAGATGTTTTAAATGAACATGTAGACCCTGAAACAGCAGATGAAATAATAAAACAAATTAAGACAGAGATGTAATAAAAAAAAGTATATAATTATTAAGAAATTATCTATGATGGTTAACTCCGCCTTAAGTTATTTGTATTTACTTTTTGCAGGAGAATTAATCTTGGATTTTATTTAGATCAAAAATAATTTAAATAATAATGTTAAAATTGTTAATAATACTAAAAAAGTATTAGCGGAGGTATAAATGAAATTAGCGATTTTCGATTTTGATGGAACTTTGTTTACAAAAGATACCCTTCCTTGTCTTGGTAAAGAATGGCTTCGCCAAAATAGATCCAAAACAAGATATATTAAAATCTTTTTATCTATAATTCCCTATGTAATCCTTTATAAGCTAGGTGTATTAGATAGGGATAAAATGAAAATTAGTGCACTAAAAAGATTTGATCAATTGTTTAAGGGTATGACTAAAAAGGAAATAAAAACTTTTTTTAGTAAGGCCTATCCTCATATGCGTAAATTATTTAATCCAAATGTTGTAGAAGAAATAAAACTAGCTCAAAATGAAGGATATCATTGTGTACTTCTTTCAGGAGCTTATGCTGATCTATTAAATCTTGTAGCTAAGGATTTAAAAATAGATTCTGTTATAGCAGTAGAGATTACCTACAATAATGATGTTTTCGACCATGAAAGGGATGTGCCATTTATTAATGGAGAGAGTAAATTAGTTTTACTAAAAAAATTGTTTCTAAATCATAATATAGATTGGCAATCAAGCAGATCCTATGCAGATAGTTATTCTGATCTTCCAGTTATGAAAATAGTAGGTCAACCTGTTATTGTAAATCCTGATGAAGATCTTCGAACTTATGGACAAAAACACAATTGGCGAACTATAGGAGCTTAGTTATAAATTTTTAGTATATTATAAATTACGTATAATTGTTTTTTTTGGTTATAAATAAATATACTTCTAAATGTAACCAAAAACCTTCCTTCTTCATACTATGCTAAGAAGGAGGTGATTAAAATGGCTAGAAATTATAGTAAAAATCCACACCGTGCTCTAATAACTGTTAGATTTTCTAATATTATGCAAAATAGATTTGGTACAACTGATAGGTGGGAAGCAGCTCTATACAAGGGAGCTATTGCCGGTCAAGAAACTGATGGTCGTTTTACAGAGTGGAAAAGACCAGTTAATAAGAGAGTTTCATTTTATCTTCCTAGGGATGTACGCCAAAATAATAGAACACCATGGAATCAATTAATATACGTACGTATCAGAACAACAAATGGCTATCCAACTTTTGACTTTGTAAGTAAACCATTTAGACTTAAACCCGGAAAGTATCATGTAGTAATGTCATTAAAGTCTATCGTACGTAAAAAAAAGAAAGTAGTTCCAGAGGAGTAAAAACTTAAAAACTTCATATAAAAGGAAGCATAGGGACGGTTCTTTTGCTTCCTTTTTATTGTATTAGAAAGTTTTTATTTTTTTTATTCTTGACATTAATCTCTGTGTTTCAATTATATCTGGAAGTACCATCAATAATTTATCTATATCTTCAGTAGTATTATCTTTTCCTAAAGATAATCTAAGAGAACTATGTGCATATTCATCTTTTATTCCCATTGCACGCAAAACATGAGAAGTATCAAAAGAGTTAAAACTACAGGCAGCAGCACTTGAAGCTATTTTTCCTTTTTCATCTAGAAAGTCTTTAATTATGTCTATTCTGTTACCAGTTGTTGGATAAAAAATTATTGCTACTAGGCTCCTCTACATTAAAATAATTGTCGACTAGATTAGTTAATACACATTAAATTATGGTAGAATATAGAATAGCAAATAAAGATTAATATAACCTTTAGGGGTTAATAAGATAAAGACTGAAGGAGGAAAAACAATGAATAAAGTAGAAAAAGCATTAACTCACGCCTTATTCGTTCATTTACATCACAATACTGATAAAGCTATAGATTTTGGTGCATTTAAAAAAGTTAATGAAAAAATTGATAGTACTTGGCCTGGAGCTTTGTTGGTGGGACCAGATGCAAATGATGATGCAGCAGTTGTAAAAATTCCTAATAGCCAAGGACTAATTGCAGCAAAAATGGAAAGTCACTGTTCACCATGTGTTCCAAGACCTTATGATGGAGCAGCTACTGCCGCTGGCGGAGCAATGAGAGATGTAGTTGCTATGGGTGCTAGACCGATTTTTATCCTTGATTTTATTGGAACACGTCCACTAGAAGAAAAAGTAATAGTTGGTCCTTGTGGCTTTGAAGGTAAATGTATATGTGGAAACTGTGAAATACTTACTAGTCAAGATAGAATTAACTTAATACTTAAAGGGATTCGTGATATGTGTGAAACCATGGAAGTTTTTGTAGCCGGAGGTGGCTTTTCAACCTCTTTTAGTGATATAGTTCCTGCAGTAGTAGTATCAGTAATTGGTCAACAGGTTACTGAAAAACCACTTACTAAACCAGCTAAGGAAGCAGGAGATCAAATAATAGTAATAGGAGAAACAGGTAATGATGGTAATGATACTCTATATAGAGCAGGACTAGTTTCTAATCTGCAACCTGCTATTGCACTTTTCCAAGAAGAAAAGCTTACTATGGATGCAACACTTGCTGCATTTGAAACTGGTAAGATTAAAGCATGCTCTGATTTAGGAGCAGCAGGAATAGGGGCTGCAGTATGTGAATCAGCAAGATTTGGCGGCCTAGGTGCAAAGGTTGACTTATCTAAGGTTCCTGTAAGAGTTAAAGATATAACACCTGAAGAAATTTTAATTTGTGAAACCCAAGCTAGAATGATAGTTCAAGTTGCGCCAGAACATGTACAAGAAGTTTTAGATGCAGTTCATTCAAATAATGGTAAAGCTGCCTTAATAGGCGAAATAACTGATGATAATCAAACTATTTTTGAGTATAATGGACAACACGTTGCTGTTATTTCAAACCATCCATCTCAAGAAGTTTTAGATGATTTAAGATAATGTTTTTGCTAGCGTAAACAAGAGTTGTTCGTGTAAATTAATGCTTATGGCCATGGGGAGCCCCTATTATAAGGGTTCTCCTTTATTATTTTTATTAGTAAAAGTTGGTTTCACTGCGAAAAGCTAAACTTAGATATGGAATCGGCTAAGCAAACATAAACATGTTTATCACGCCACTCACAGTTTTTTAGTTACTTTTTTTAATTTTTAAATTTGGTTATTATTCCTTAATGCAAAAATAACAATTTTTCTCATATTTTTTTCTCTAACCGATAAAGGGGTTAATAAATTCATTCGCTTTAAATAAATTTCAGCAGATTGAGGAATTGGCCTGAATAACTCTATTAACATACCTTTTACTATTTTTAATGGTGCCTTTTTTAAAAGTGCATTTAATTTTTTTAATGAACTACCAATAGCTATTTCATCTTTAGTTAAATCTGTACCAAAAGGGAAGGGCTGAAAAAAACCTTGTTCTTGATATGGTTTTAATAGATCAACTATTTTTTCTGGGGTATTATTTTTGTACTCGTCAGGTATTTCATAATCAATAGGAATTTTACCAGCTTTTTTTGCTTTATTAAGAAGTTTATCCTGAAATCTTGAATCAGTAATATTTAGAATCCTAGCTATAACTTCCTTGTCTGGTTGGCCGCGTAAATCAGCAATTCCATATTCAGTCACAATAATATCCTTCATATGTTTTGGTATTGAGCAATGACCATAATTAAAAACTATGTTTGATTTAAGACTTTTACCTGTATCTTTAGTGCTTTTAATCATTAAAATAGCTCTTGCATCAGGTAAAGCGTGAGCCATAGCCACAAAATTATACTGCCCACCAATTCCACTAATAATTCTACCATCTTCAAGTTGGTCTGATGCTATTGCTCCATGAAGTGTTACAATCATGCCTGTATTAATAAATCGGCCATCTTTTCTTTGAAGTGCTCTAAGTTCTTCATCTCCATACAGTTGATTTACCTTTTCCACACCAGACATACCGAATTGTTGTATTTCTTCTTCACTCATTTCATTAAGAATCTGGTAAAAGGATTTTGGTCCAAGAAAAAATGTACTGTGTAATACTTTACCTTTTATAAGTTCTTTTCCTAATAGACTTCTAATTTCCAATCTAGCATTTTCATCATTCATATCAGATGAATATTGTTTAATTCCATCAATAATTAATCCATTTTTATATTTAATCCCTTTTTTAAATATTCCAAACTTCTTTAAAAAATTAAAGTCTTCTTCATTAATCTTTGAATGTATTGCTTTAATATCAATAAGTTTATCTATAATATCTTCTGGTAAGTTATCTGCTTCTAACTTTCCTTCATTAATCAGTTTCATAAGATGAACACTATCAAAAACTTTTCTCTTAAGTATTTTGCTTTTATACATTTGCATAAAAACATCTGAAAACATCTCTGTTGACCCATAAAGACCTTTTTTAAAAACCCCTATATCTCCCCATTTGTCTAATAGATTTTGATATCTTGTATAAAGACCATTGTTTTCTATTATTTCTTGGTATACTTTATTGTGGTAGTTTCTCATAATTAGTCCTGAAACAATTGCATCACTAAGCGCTCCAATCCCAACTTGAATTGTACCACTATCTTTTATTAAGGTGCTAACATTAATGCCAATCATATAATCTATTAAAGAAACTGGTTCTTTAGGTGGACCAAATAGTTCATAATTGTATTTAGAACCTTGAAGAATAATATCATAAGTATCTGTTTCAACTACAGCATCACCATACATAAATGGCATATTTTTATTAGCTTCACCTATAATAGCAACTTTTTCACCATTAGCTCTTTTTTGTTTAAGCTTTCGTGTAACACCAAGACCTATATCAGGATTACAAGCCATAGAATACATAGTTTTATCATTAGTCTCTTTATAAGCTATTAATTGACCAAAAACATTTAATCCCAAGTCTATTGCATCACGACATGCATGAGTATAATGTGAAGCAATATGATTTTGCTGAGCTTTAGGATCATTTAGATAGGAACCAGCATTACTGAAAAATTCAAATGTTTCTACATTTGCAGGTAATTTACCAGCTCTAAAATCAAGCATATAATCAAATTCGGGAACCCCATCAAATACTCTATCAACTATGGGATCTAAAAATCTTTTTTCTAGTTCATTATGAACTTTTGGTTTTTCAAGGGGTAGAGCAGTTATTATTTTTAGTTTAATTTCAGGATCTTTTTTTGCTCGTCTATATAGTGCATTAATAAATTGATATGGTTTTCCTAGTGCCATTGTCATACCAAAGGTAATTTCTTTGCCAACATGGTTAATAACTTCATCAACACATTTTTCCACATCAGCATAGACACTACCGGCATTTTCTATCATTTACTCTACCTCCTATTCTTTAGTTACTTAAACGAGTAAATGAAATATGCTTTATTTCAACTTTAATTTGTTTCAATATTAAGAATAAGAATTCCTATGATTATTCTTAATTTTTTTAATATTTCAAATATTTTGTTTATTTATTAGTAGCTACATTATTTGCAAAAGAAAAATTAGTTAAATATTATGAAAAATTGTTAAATAGTTTTCCAATAATAGGCATAGTATACATTGTTATGTTAAAATATTGTTAAAATATTAAAAAAGGGATGGTGTACATGGATTTTATTTTTTCAGAAGAATGTTTGAAGTATAAATCAATGGGGCATCCAGAAAGTCCCGAACGCTTAGAAGCTGCATATGATTTTTTGAAAGATAAGTTTAACTTTATAACACCAGAACCAGTTAGTGATGAGGATCTTCATTTAGTTCATACTTCAAGGCATGTTAAAAGTGTAAAAAATAATGATTTTTTTGATTTTGACAGCCCTAATTATGAAAACATTTATGATTTTGCTACTCTTTCTGCTGGTGGTGCAGTCAAAGCCCAAGAAATACAAGGATTTAGTTTAACTCGTCCTCCTGGTCATCATGCTGGCAAAGATTTTTTAGGCGGGTTTTGTTATTTTAATAATATAGCAATAGCTGTAAAAAAATCTGGACTAAAAACATTAATTTTAGATATTGATGGGCACCATGGCAATGGAACTGAAGATGTTTTTTTAGGTGATAAACAAGTTACATTTATATCCCTGCATCGTACAGGAATTTTTCCTGGTACAGGTCACTCTTCTAAAGATAATATATTTAATTATCCTTTTAGGGGAAAATGCGGTGATGAAAAATATTTAGAAACATTTGAACAAGCTTTAGATGCGGTTTCAGATATTAAATTTGAACAAATTGCAGTTTCAGCAGGATTTGATGGTCATGTTAATGACATGCTCGCTTCTTTAGGTATTACCACTGAAGCATATCAAAAAATTGGGGAAATGATATCTTTTTTTAATTTACCTACTTTTGCTGTTGGAGAAGGCGGGTATGTTGGGCGTGATTTAGGTCCAAATATTTTATCCTTTGTTAATGGCCTGAAAAATAAATAACAGCTACTAAATCTTTGTAATTTTTAGCAATACAATTGCCTCAATTACGGCAATTGTATTGTTTTTCTTTTTTAGCTTGATTAACTAATCTAATGTCGGGGTAATATTATTTAATTAACTCAATAATTTTCTTAAATTGTTCTCCTTCAGAGGTTTCCGTTAATTCAAATAAAGCACTTTCAAAACAAGTGATATTAATGCCATCTGCTTTCATTTTTTCTAATCCAATTTTTTTATTGGCTAAAGTTCTAGAGGAAACAGCATCAGAAATTACTTCTATATCATAGCCCATTTGTTTTAAACCGTAGGCTGTTTGGTACACACAAACATGGGTTTCAATTCCAGCTACAAGCATTTGAGTCCTTCCTGTAGCTTTAACTGCTTCAATAAATTCTTCGTTTTTACATGCATTAAAAGTCATTTTTAAAATCGGTTTTTCATCAGTTAAGTATTTTGATAATTTTTCATCGGTTACCCCTAATCCTTCAGGGTATTGTTCCACCCATATAATCGGTATGTTTAAAATTTTTAACCCTTGAATTAAATTTATTAAGTTTGTAATAATTTTTTCATTTTCATGAACAATTTTTGCTAATCTACCTTGGACATCAACTAATACAAATGCACATTCATCTTTTTTTAGCATTGTCATCTTCCTTTCTTGTTAATAAATCATTCTTCTGTACAAGAAAGGTGAAATCCTTTTATATTTACTTATACTTTTTTAACATTTCTTACTTTTCTATATCATACGGCCAATCATTTATACCACCCAAATCATAAACATTATTATAACCTAGTTCAATTAGTATTTTCATAGCTGATTGACTTCTATTACCTGATCTACAGTAAAGAATTATCTTTTGTTCTTTGTCAGGAACACTTTCATGTATTTTTACACGTAATTCATCAACAGGAATTAATATACTATTTGGAATATGTCCTGTTAAATATTCTTCTTTTGTTCTCACATCAATTATTTGCATATTATAGTTTTCGTCTATTTTTTGTTTAACTTCTTGAGGAGAAATTTTATTTCTATCTGCAATAGGACTTTCATTGTTTATATATAATATTAAACCAGTTATAACAACTAACATGATAGCACTAGTAATATATTTTTTAGTCATATATAATTATCCTTTCTATATTTTAAAGTTCATTGTAAGTAAAACTTAATTTCTTAACATATTTTATATAATACAAATAAACTAGAAAATATGGTATAAGATATGAGATAAAAGTATACCCAATATTCCATCCGTTACTATATAAAACATAATCAAATATTACTGCTATAAATTCAAGAAAAGTAGTTAAAAGTGTAAATAGTAGTACAAGTAATAAGTACCTGCCTTTAATTTTTTCAAATAAAACAGTTAAATATATAGCCATAACTGGATAGAGCCCTAAGTCAATTGGTATAGTTGCAATTACTTCATATTTAAAAGGTTGAATTAGCCACCATCCTAATTGAATTCCAATTACATTAAATAAAAGACTAATCATAGCTGCAAATGGAGCAATCAATAAAACATTTTTTTTAAATTTCAAAAAAAGAGGAGTAGCTATTATCCAAGGTATAATAAAACCTATAATAATGTTTAATAACAAAATTTCTTACTCCTTTAAGTATATTAATATAAACAAAACAATAGCTAATATATAAAATTAACTGTATTTTTAAAAAAACCCAGCTAACTAATTTTATTTTTTGCAAATACAAAAAGAGATAAACTAGTAATTGCTACTAGAAATAGCCTTTACATGGTAGATATACTTTTGTTGATATAGGGGTTTTAATAGCTTATCTCCAGCCTATTTTGCATATTTCATTGCCTTTTTTATTATTAAATGTAATATAATCCTTTCACCATTGACTAGAACGCTTGTTCTGCTATAATGTTATTAAAACTAATACTAGGTGATTAAGTTGTTTGACTATAGTAAATTGCCCATTAGGAATGTACTTTGTTTAGATATGAAATCTTTTTTTGCTTCAGTGGAAGCTGTTGAAAGAGGTTTAGACCCTATGGAAACTCTCTTAGTAGTTGTAGCTAACAAAAACAGAAAGGGTAGTGTTGTTTTAGCTGCTTCTCCTAAAATGAAAGAACTTTATGGTATTAAAACAGGAAGCCGCTTCTTTGAAATACCAGTAAACAATAAGCAAATACATATAGTAGAAAGTAGAATGGCACTATATGTTAACTATGCTTCAAAAGTAATTCAAATTTTAGAAAAATTTGCCCCTTATGAAGCTATTGATGTTTATTCTATAGATGAATCATGGATATGTACTGATGGTACAGAAAAATTATTCGGTAATCGCTGGGAAGTTGCAAGAAAAATCAGAGAAACGATTTATGAAGAAACTGGTTTACCTTCGTGTATCGGAATCGGACCTAATAAGTTTCTAGCTAAAGTAATTCTTGATATAGAGGCTAAAAAAAATGGGATTGCTGAATGTAAGTACAAAGATGTTGAAGATAAGTTATGGCCGCAAAAAGTAGAAGCCATCTGGGGCATTGGTAAAAGAATGCAAAAAAACTTAAATCGCATGGGAATTTTTAAAGTAGGGGAATTAGCTACAACTCCATTAAATAAACTTAAAGAACGTTTTGGAGTAATGGGAGAGCAATTATATTGGCATAGCTGGGGTGTTGATTTATCCCCAGTAATACAAGATTGGGAATTTGAAGAAGAGCAAAAGAGCATTAGTACAGGTATAACATTAATGTCTGATTATGGAGGTGAGGATACTGAAATAGTAATTCTAGAACTATGTGAAGAAATCGGCTTAAGGCTTAGACAATCATTTTTACAGTGTAAAACCGTTTATCTTGGTATTGAATATAGTAAAGATATTGGTGGAGGCTTTGGGCATTCACATACAATGAATGATTATAGTTGTATCAGTAATCAAATATATAAAGAATGTATTTCACTATTTCGCAAATATTATCAGGGATTTCCAGTAAGAAAAGTAAGTGTAGCCGTTAGTAACCTGCAAAACTTTGATAACCTACAACTCAAGCTCTTTGATGAAGAAAATCAGCGTGATTTAAGTTTGTCATTTGCTTTAGATGAAGTAAAAAACAAGTATGGGAAGCACTCAATATTTAAAGGGGTTTCTTTATTTAAAAATGCAACTGCTAAAGAAAGAGCAAATAAGATAGGTGGCCATAATAAGTAGGGTAGGGAGTTTATTATGAATGATGTTAATGATAGAGGAGCAAAAAAATGGAATAGACTTATGATTCCAGAGTTTAAAGAGAATCTAAAAAATATTTATAATAACAACAATAACGATAGTAAAACTGAAGAAGAAATTAATAAAATTAAACATGTTATATTGCTAACTGCAGGTAATAATACTAGAGTTGCTATTAGCTACAATACTACAGGAACAGTGTATGAAATATGTGGGTATATTTTAAAATGGAATCACAAAAAAGAAGTTGTTAGTATAATTGATGATTATGGGGATATTAAAGAGCTAAAGTTAACTAGTATCCAAAGTGTTAATATCACTGGTTAAAATAGCCTTTATTAATACTACCATTGTGTTTTGAAAAAATTAACCTCTTGCTCATATGATTTTACTAATTTCTCTAGCTTTTCGAGTTCATCTTTAGAATACGGTGTAAAGTTTGCTGTAATTTCAATATTTTCAATTATCTCATCTATATTAGATACACCTACAATAGCACAATGAACAGGAAAACTAAGCACATAACCAAGAGCTTGTTGCATAGTACTTATGCCATTATCTCGAAAAATACGTCCATAAGCTACTACTTTCATAGCAATAATACCCATATCCTGATGCAGGGCTTCTGCCATAAGTTCCTTTTGCATAGGTTGGTAATAAATATCTGCTGGGTTTAGAGACATCAAAAGGCAATCAAAATCCATTTCTTTTATACTCCGTATAGCAACTTGTGGATCCCTATGGGTGGTAATACCGGTTAAACCTATAACTCCTTGAGCTTTTAGCTCTTTTAATGCTCGCCAAGCACCATCAGAAGCACTAATTTTATCTAAATCATCATCTGTATGCACGCCATGTAATTGATAAATATCTATATAATCTGTATTTAATCTATTTAAGCTTTGCTCGATTAATTGCATTGTGCCATCATAGCTACGATCAATTGTTTTGGTAGCAAGTACCACTTCTTGCCGACGATTAAGCATTACTTGACCTATATTATCTTCACTAGCACCATAAGTTGGGGCAGTATCAATAAAATTAACACCATTATCTATAGCTTTGTTTATCATCTGTACAGCTTCTTCTTGTTTATGTGCCTGAGCTATAGTCATTGAACCCCCAAGTCCTAACAAGCTTACTTCTAAACCTGTTTTACCTAATTTACGAAAACCAGTTTTTCTATTGTTAACCTCATTAGTATCTTGTTTTTTGTCATTAACTTTATCAGTAGTTTTTTTCTTATCTTTTTCTTTTACTTCGTCTAATTCTGTAGCACAACCACACATACCAACAGTAACAATTGAACCTAACCCAATTTTTAGAAAATTGCGCCTATTTATTCTTTTCATAAACATCTCACCTCAACCTTAAATAAGCTCATTTATGGCCATACTTCAAAAATAACTTAACTTAGATTATTTGCGACATGTTTGTGAACTTTACTATTGTATAACATAGGTAGGTGTGTATAAAACCAACCACCTATATTATTCCATTCATCCTTTTGCGAATACCAGTAGGGAACAAGTTGATCTGTATAGGTGTAAATTGATGTATACGATACTAAATCAGAAGTTGAATCTTGATCATTTAATTTTTGTAGAAATTTACTGTCTGGAATCATTTGTTCCCCCCCTTTAGTCCAATTAACCATATAAGCTGTCGGAGTGCCATGGTGTGGAGAACCAATAGTTACTAAAGCGCCTACATTTTCTGCACCATCTAAGTAGTTAATATAATAACGAGAACTTAACCCCCCCATACTATGTGCAACTATATCAACTTTATCACTATCTGTTTCAGCTAATACATCATCTATAAAATCTTTTAATTCGTTGGCATTATCAATGTTACATCCTACAATATTAGAATATTGAATAACAAATAATTCGTCTTCTGACCAACCTTGGTCTTTTAAATAGCTAATTAATGGGTCAAAATTTGATTTATTAAACACTTTAGCCCTAGTATCAAAGTATCCATGCACAAAAACTACTGGATTTTTATCATTTGGTTTATTTTCAGTTGAAGGAATGTGTAAAAAAATAATAGTAATAATAAAAGCTATAATAAATAATGGAAATATTTTCTTTTTCAAAATTATCACCTCATGTTAATAAACCACCCTAAAAATTTTTTGTACATTATAATTTAAGTTTAATCTTTTTTGTACCATGTTGTAAAACGGTTCATAACAAACAATATAATGCAAATTTTTCATTATCTAATTAGTTGTAAATAAATTAAGAACATACTTACAGTTAATATGTCATATCTTGAATAATAAACCATAAATATAGATTAACTTAATTTTTTGTTTAATTTTAGGTTTTGTTGTGAAAATGAAAGGAGAATACCAAATATGAACCTACCTTTAAGCGGTATTAGGGTATTAGATTTATCTCAATATTTACCCGGACCATTTTGTTCTCAAATATTAGCTGATTTTGGAGCAGAAATTATAAAAGTAGAACCTCCAAAAAGAGGAGAATTAGGAAGGCAGGTACCTCCACTTATCGAAAGTGAGAGTGCTCGTTTCTATACAGTTAATCGCAATAAAAAAAGTATAACCCTTGATCTTAAAAAGGAGGAAGGAAAATCTACCTTCAAAAAACTATTGCTTACTACTGATGTAGTATTAGATCAATTTAGACCTGGTGTGATGGAAAAAATGGGACTGGGTTATGAAGTACAAAAAGAAATTAACGAAAGAATAATTTATTGCGCAATTACTGGTTATGGTCTAGACGGACCATTGCGTGATACTGCAGGTCATGATTTAAATTTCGTTAGTTTATCTGGTATAACTGAATCAACGGGCACTCACAAAGGTATACCAGCTATGTCAGGTGTTCAAATTGCTGATATTGCAGGTGGAACATTATATGCTGTAATTGCAATTCTTTTGGCACTATTAAACCGAGACAAAACTGGTAAGGGGCAACTTTGTGATATAGCTATGCTTGATTGTTCTATAAGCCTCCTAACTTATACTCTTGGAGAATGGTCAGGTATGGCTAAGCTTCCAGAAAGAGGCAATGAGGTTTTAACTGGAGGCTATGCATTTTTTAATATTTACGAAACCAAAGATGAAAAATTTATTAGTCTAGCAGCCGTGGAAGACAAATTTTGGGCGAAATTTTGCGAAATGATTGATAGAAAAGATTATATTTCAGATCAATGGAATAAAGAAAAACAAAATGAAATTAAAGAAGATATTAAAAATATCTTCTTAGAAAAAACTAGAGATGAATGGGTAGAGTATTTTTCTAATAGTGATATTTGTTTTACACCAGTTCTTAACCTTGAAGAGATGTCTACACATCCTCAAGTTGTAGCTAGAAATATGATAGAGAAAATAACTAATTTTAAAAACTCAGGAAAAGATTTAGTATTAACCGGAATTCCAATTAAACTATCTGAATCTCCCGGGCAAACCCAACTTACTTTTCCTAAACTAGGGGAGCATAATGAAGAAATACTTAAAGAAGCAGGGTATACTCATGAAGAAATTGAAAAATTGCGTAAAAATCAAGTAATATAAAAACATCTAATTATAATGAGGATAAAAACCGATGAGCGGGCGTGATAAACATGTTACTCGGCCTATTCCATAACCTAATGTTTAGCTTTTCGCAGTGAAACCATGGAATTAATATTAAAATTATATTTCTAAAATAACACCTTTAACTTTGGTAAAAGGTGTTATTTTTATTCTTTAATATGTCTATATGTTTTAAAGTGGTATCAACACAAATTAATCATTATGAAGAAATAAAATTAGCTTTTGTAATAAATCTTTATTGTTTTTGTAGTAAAATCAGATATATAATTTGAAAATAATTGTTATATTCACACTAACTTATAAAACATACTAATGGAATGAATTTAAGTAAAGGTAAGGAATGAAAGGAGAAAACAATATGAAATTACTAGCTATTGTAGGAAGTCGTAGGAAAAAAGGAAATACTTCTATTTTAGTGCAAGAAGCTTTAAAACCTTTTTCTATGGAAGGTATTGAAACTGAATTAATATTCTTAGGTGATTATGATATCAGAGATTGTAATGGATGCGAAGCCTGTAAAGATACATATAAATGTATAGTAGATGATGATATGCAAAAATTATATCCAGCTATTTTAGAGTCTGATGCCATCATTTTAGGTTCACCTGCCTATTTTTATAATATTACTGCAGATATGAAAGCTTTTATAGATAGATGTTATTGCTTTGAAGTATTTGACAAAGATGATCGTTCGGTTTGGATGGGTTTAAATGAAGCTCTAGGAGTAAAATATGCTGCTGTAATTGCAGTTAGTGAACAAGAAAAAGAAGAAGATATGGGATTTACGGCTGAAGCAATGGTAAAACCTTTAGAAGCTTTAGGTTATAGAGTAGTTAGTACAGTTAAGACTTTACATCTTTATAAAGCAGGAGAAGCCTTAAAAAGTGAAAAAGCATTACAAAATGCAAAACAAGCTGGAGAAAAACTTTTAAAAACATTGCAATTAAAAAAAGAAGTAAAAACAAAATTAAGTGAAAATCACTTATAAAAAATCTGCATTCAATATCTGCATGTAATAATAAAAGCCATTGTAATTTATTAAAAAAGGAGATTAAACATTGAAAGTTGTATTTCATGAAAGATTTTTTGAAGAATACGCCTATGATCCAGCAGCTGATAAGGGTAGACTAGATGTTGCATATAATTTATTAAAAAATAAATATGAAATAATCAACCCTAAGCCGTGTACTGATAACGATTTGCTACTGGTTCATAAACCACAACATATAAATAAAGTCAAGGATGATATGCAGATATATGAAGTAGGATCACTAGCAGTTGGAGCCGCTATATGTGCTTCTGAGTATGCCATTAAGAGTGAAATGGCTTTTGCATTATGTAGACCCCCTGGACATCACGCAAGTCCTAATGTTCACTGGGGCTTTTGTTATTTTAATAATATTGCAATAGCAGTTCAAAAACTATTAAAAAGTAATCATATTAAAAAAGCAATAATTATTGATTTTGATCTTCATTTTGGAGATGGTACTTATAGACAATTCATAGATAGTAATGAAGTAGATTATTACTTTATTTTAGGTAGAGAGCCTGAAGAATTTATTAAAAACTTAGAAGATTATCTTAAAGATAAAACCTGCGATTTACTTGCAGTATCAGCCGGTTTTGACCGTCACGAATATGATTGGGGCAGTATGCTACCTACAAGCACTTATAAATTACTAGGACAAATATTGGGTAATTTTGCTAAGCAACAATGCGAAGGTCGGTTATTTGCTGTTTTAGAAGGAGGATATACACCTACTCCTTTAGGAGAAAGTATCCTCGCTTTTCTAGAAGGTTTAGAAGACTTAGTATAATAATATTTAGCCTTCTGAACTTTAATCTGGTTTAGAGATTTATGGTTTAAAAAAATAATCCTCCTATTCTAGCTATTGCTCCACCAATAAGAAATGCTATAGTTGTTGTAATTATTAAAATAAACACTGAAAATTTTAAGTTAAACTCTCTAGCAAGTGTAGCTATTATTGCTACACAAGGTACATAAAATAAACCTACAATAGCTCCTGTAAAGAGCTGTAACGTAGTTAAGTCCATTTCCACTAGAGGAACTATTGCTAGTTCACGCCTAAAAATTCCTAGTATTAATGGTGTTGAAGCTTCTGCAGGTAAATGAAGCCAGGTAACTACTAATGGACTTAGTAATTGCCCAATAATTCCCATAACACCAGTTTCATAAAAGAAAGCAGCAACTCCTATAATGGCTATCATAGGTAGAGCACCTTCATAAATGTAATTTTTAGTTCTAAACCATATTTTGTTAAAAATCACTTCACTTCTAGGGACAAGCAACTCAGGAATCTCCATAATTGTATATGGACGACTTCCAGGCAAAAGCTTATCTATAATAAATCCAGTAACGAATATTACAAATAGAGAAAAGAAGAAAACTAACAAAAGAGCTAATATAGATTCTTCACCAAGTAAAGCTATAAAAGCACCTGACTGAGCTACACAAGGTATTCCCAAGCAAACCAAAGTGGTAACTATCATACGTTCTTTATATGAATTTAGTGATCTAGTTGCCATTATAGCTGGAATTCCACAACCATAGCCTAGGAGCAGTGGAATAATACTAGAACCTGGTAAACCTAATTTGTTTAGCAAACCATCAAGCAAACTACCTAGTCTAGGAAGATAGCCACTGTCTTCTAATATACTGAATGCAATATAAAAAGAAATGACATATGGCATTACAAGAGTAAACGGCCACTCTAAACCTTTAACGAATAAACCATATTCTCCAATTAAAATATTTTGAAATGTCCCTGGAGCAACAATTGCTTCTACGCCTAATGAAATTACTGGAATAATATATTCACGAAATAAAGGAAGTAAAAGAAACTGACGTAACCCCATTCCTAATCCAACTATGAGTGCAAAAACTAAACCTAGAATAAGGATGCTTAAAGGTAGTCCTGGCCAAGGTTTCACAAGACGTTCTCCCCATATTTCTCGCTTTGATTTTTTTAAAACAGAAGGTCTGAATTTAGCCTTTGAAACTATTTCTTCAGCTTTTTGCCAAAAACTTTCTTCTATTTTACTATTATCAATATCTCTAATATTTTCTGTTTCAGTAGAAGGGGCTTTTGCTAAAATTGTTTGTAATATTTCTTTTAATTCATTTAACCCCTTTTTTTCAACAGCAACAGTAGGGATAACAGGTATCCCAAGCTTATAGGATAAATATTCTACATCAATTTTCTCGCCTTTTTCTTCAATTAGATCCATTCTATTTAGTACAGCAACAGTAGGGATATTATATTGTAATACTTGGAATAATAAATATAAGCTACTTTCTAAGTTATAAGCATCAATAACACTTATAACAGCAGCAGGTTTTTTTCTAAGGTTTGCATCAACATCCTTCTGATCATGACAGTGTTCAAATTTTTTATGTTTAAAATCATGTCCTTGAAGCATTTCTACAGCAATTTTTTCAGCTTCATTTGTAGCTTCAAGGGTATATGTACCAGGAACATCTATTAAATTAACATTATAATCATCAAATATTATTTCACCGACAGTAAACTCTACAGTAGTTCCTACATAATTTGCAATACTTATATTTGATCCTGTTAAATTATTAAAAGTCACACTTTTGCCTACATTAGGTGGGCCAATTAAAAGGACATTTTCTTTATCATTCATATTATTTCACCTTCTTGATTATCTGTATTTTTGATATAATAAATAGTTATAATTGCTGAAAGTAACAGTGGAATCCAAAAAGTAATTACTCTTGTCATCAAAGCAATAGATATAGCCTCTGCCGATGTTAATCCCTCATAAGCAAGTACTAATGCCATACTACCTTCGAAAGTAGCAAGCCCACCAGGAAGTAATGGAATCATACTTACTAAATAGGCAGTATAAGTAGCAAGCACTACGACTACAATATTAAGCTGATAACCTAGCATAAAAGCAACCAAATACACTTTTACCGGATAAAGCGCCCATACTACAAAAGCTATTAAAAAAAGTATTTTTCGTTGTTTCATTGAAGTAACAATGCTTTTTGATGCATTAGACGAATCAAGTAAGAAGGTATAAATACGATTAATTATGGGAATTATTTTTTTTAAAACTTGATTATTGCTATTATTAATTTTTTCACCTAATAAGTTATTAAAGAAAGTATCTAAATTGAAACCCTGAATATTGAAAAAAATAAAAAATAACAAAAAGAACAGTAATAACCCTATAAAAGCAATAAAAACAAAAAAGGGTAAATTAAATGCTAATAATGCTATAGCAAGTGTAATTACACTAATTAATAAAAAGGGGAGTAAGGAAAAATATTTACTTACTACAGCTACAGCAGTAAGTTCTGAATATGCAAGAGCAGTTTTTTGACGCATCAAATACACCTTCAGTGCCTCCCCGCCTATTTTCACTGAAGGTGTAACACTTTCTACAAAGGTTCCCGCTAAATTAATGCCAAAGACATTAAAAAGAGATATTTGACTAGATTTTTGTTTTAGTAAAAAATACCAGATATAAGCTGTTAAAAATAACGTTCCTAATTGTAAGATAACCAAAAAGATAAACTGGGGAAGTGTCATACGACTCATTATCTTATATACATTATCCCAGCCCACTACCATGACTATCGCTGTAATTATTAAAACTCCAACTATTAATAAGTAGGATTTTTTCACTTCTCAAACCTCCCCAATTACCACTGTAAAATGTTAATTTACTTTATACAAGTATGATTCTTTAAAAGTTTTCATATTTTGAAGTGTTTTTGAAACTGGTAAGTAATCATTGGGAAGAAAACCGTAAACGGTTTTGTATGCGTCAGTTGGTTGACGAAAAATCAAGTTTCCTCCTGGTTCTCCCTTGGATTGCAAATTTTCTAACACCTTTACTTTTTCTTTTACCTGTAATGCAACTATTGCTACAGTAAAAGGAACAGGTATTTCATTAACTCCATCGCCAATTTTTATTTCTATATTTCTATCTAATCGATATTTCTTCAAACAATGTTTTGCTCTTTCCACAGCTTCAGTATCTTTGTCAAGAGCAATAACTTTAGCTCCGGTCATTTGAACTATATGTATTGCAGTAAAAGGTATTGCTCCACAACCTATATTTAAAACTTTATCATTAGATGTGATCTGTCCAAGTTTAATCTCATTTTGAACAACGTCACGATATAATCTATGGTAAAAATAAAATGCAGGGTAAAAATTACAACTGATTTTTTCCCAAGAAGCAAATAAGTTTTTCAACATTGATTCCGGATTCCCCTCTGCCAATCAAGTGATATTAATTATCAATTCTTTATAAAAAATAAAAGCAAATTAATTAAAACTGCTTTTTGAGATATTATAAATTAATTTATATAATTACGGTAATTTTTTCAGCAACATTTTTACAAATAGCTACCTTCCTTCCATCAATAGAACAAACTAGAGGTCCATTAAAAATCTCTTTTGCGACTATAGAAACCACTTTACCCGTTCTAAATCCCATAGAGGCGAGTAGAGGATCTGCTGGAGTATCAACAATAATTCCTTGTTCACCAGAACGTAATTTTAATATATTTTTTTCTTTTTTAAAATTATGTTGATTAACTTGTGCAGTATATAAATCATTGGCTTTCATTGCCATTTAAATCACTCCTTTATTAAATAATTAAAAGGAATAATACCTAATTGAGAATGATTTTCAATTTCAATGTAATAATACCTTAATTTAGTTTAGTTGTCAATACACCTAAAAATTAAAAGCTATAAGCTTTATATAAATATTATTTAAACATAAAAAAAATACCCATAATAATGGGTATTTTTGTAGAAACTTTATATTTAACTTTGTACTTGAGACTTTATTTGTTGTATTTCTAAATCTTGAACCATCAACACATATGTGTCATTTTCTACAAGATTTTTAGTCTATTTCATTTTTTTCAATAAATATTTACAAATTAAGACTAAAGCTCATTAATCACGTCTATGTTATATAATTAGAGATGAGCTCTTAATTGAACAATCATATAAAAGAAAATATTGTTGCTAATGGTGTAAAATGGAGTTAAATGTAATTATATTAACATATTTTTCATGAATGAAATTAACAAAAAATATAGAATAAAATTAATAAGATATAATGGCTTGTTTACATAATATGTTTATTATGTCGATATTCAAATATCGTAATGAATATTGCCATAAATAGTCGAAATATTTTTTATTTAAATGTATACAGATGCAGGATAAGGCTATATATTATCGAATAATAGTTGTTAGAACTTCTTGGGACTTAATGTGTTAATAACCATTTGTTTGTAAATAATTCTTAATGTTTAAAAGTTTATTTCCGGGGGAAGAGGTTTCTGGTATCTAGAGGGGGAATCATTTTGAGAGAAGCAAGTCGTGAAAAAGAAGATCTTATTAGTGAACTAATTAGTTTACGACAAGAAAATGAAAAGCTAAAAGCAAGCAAGGGTATTAATATAGAATTACAACAGCAAATGGAACAAGTCATTGAACTTTTGCCTGATGCTACATTAGTAATTAATTTGCAAGGTCAGGTTGTCTTTTGGAATAAAGCTATGCAAGATATGACAGGAGTACCTAAAGAGCAAATGATAGGAAAAGGCAATTATGAATATGCAATACCTTTTTATGGGGAACGACGTCCCATTATTATAGACTTAGTCCTTATGTCTGACAATAAATACAGTGAGATAAAAAATAAATATGATTTTGTAAAACCGGGAGATAATAACCTGTTTGGTGAAGTTTATGTACCTAAAACCTATAATGGTAAAGGTGCATATTTATGGGCATCTGCATCTAAATTAGTTGATACAAAAGGGAATATATGTGGTGCCATTTCATCCATTCGTGATATTTCTGACCGCAAACAGGCAGAAAAAGACCTACGCAATGCTGAGGAGCGTTTCAGTAAAGCATTTATGTTAAGTCCAATGCCAATGTGCATTTCAACACGGGATGAAGCAATATTTTTAGATGTAAACGAAAGCTTTTTGCAAACAGTTGGATACAGCCGGGAAGAGCTAATTGGCCGATCATGGTTAGAGGTTAATTTCTGGGATGATGTAAGTGATCATGACTCAATATTAAAACGTTTACAAAATTACGAAAAAGTTAGGGAAATAGAAATAAAATATAATACTAAACTTGGTGAGAAGAGGTTAGCACTATTATCAGCAGAACCAATTCGACTAAACGAAGCCGATTGTCTTGTAACTATGTTTAGTGATATTACTGAGCGTAAACAAATGGAAAATGATTTAGCCCGACTTGACCGTTTAAACCTCATTGGTGAAATGGCGGCTAGTATTGGTCATGAAATTAGGAATCCTATGACAGCGATACGAGGTTTTATACAGTTAATAAACGGGCAAGAGCGTTATGAAAAAGATAAGGCATACTTCGATCTTATGATTGAAGAATTAGATCGGGCTAATGGAATAATATCCGAATATTTAAGAATGGCTAAGGATAAAATCGTTAATCTGCAGCCACATTATATTGACAACGTTGTTAAAGCCATATATCCAATGCTAAAAGCTGATGCAAATTTAAAAGGAATGAATATTGAGTTGGATTTAGGCAATCCGCCAATGGCTCTTATCGATAAAAATGAAATCAGACAACTAATTCTTAACATAACCCGCAACGGTCTAGAAGCCATGTCAGAAGGTGGAACATTAACGATTGGAACAAGATTGGTTAATAAAGAAATAATATTATTTATAAGTGATCAAGGGCACGGTTTGGACACTGAGGTGATTGATAAATTAGGAACACCCTTTGTTACTACCAAGAATGAAGGAACAGGCTTAGGTTTAGCTGTCTGCTATAGTATTGCTGCACGCCATAATGCAAGGATTGATTTTGATACAGGACCCAAAGGAACTACATTTTACTTTTGCTTTCCTACGAGCTAATTAAAAGCATTTTATTAGCTTTACCATAGAGTAATATACATTAAAAAACAGCCTATTGAATATATTCAATAGGCTGTTTTTTGCTAAAAGGGAAGTGATACTCAATTTTTAAAGACACTCTTTTACTCGTCGTATTAGGAGTTTTATACAAGTTTGAATGTTTTCCGGAGTATAAATTTTTAAATTGCCTCGATAATAGTAAGAAAATAATTCTTTTTCTATTATTTGCTCATCTGTTCCCTTATCAATCATTTTCTCAATACAAATAAAAGCATGCTGAGCTGCATTCAAAGCACGTTGGTAAAAAAAGTTCACTTCATCTTTTACCCATATCCTCTCATGGGGAATCCCTAATACTTGGGTTGGATAACCCATTAACCTTTTAATAGTCTCAATATATTGTTCATATCCTTGAAAAAATACTGGAAAAATCTCTAGATCTGATATTTGAAAACCAGCTGCATCAGATAAAAACATCACTTGATCCTTTGGTAGATAACAAGCTACACTGCAAGGACTATGCCCAGGTGTTATTAAAAATTTTAATTCAATTCCTCCTGATAAATTAATAATGTCATTTTCTCCTACTACTTGATCTACTAAAATATTACTAACATAAGTCGCATTAGGTTTATCTGGGATTATTCCTTGAGAAACTAACGTCTCCGACATTTTCTCATCTTGGTAAAAAAAATCATCTATTATTTTGGATTTGGCCATAACCTTTTGCGCTTCTTTGCTAGATATAATCTTTGCTTCTGAAAAAAATTCCTGCAGGGCCGGAATGCCACAAACATGATCAAAATGTGCGTGCATAGCAATTATATATTTAACATGAGGCTTCTCCTGTAACTTAGTCCACTGGGATTTTAGAGTAGCAACCCCACTAGTAACTCCACATTCTAAAATAGCAGCTTCTTTTTGTCCTACTAAAAAATAATTAAAATGGCGATTGCCTAATTGTATTACATTTTCCGTAAGCTTTTTCATAATTAATATCATTCCTCTCACTTAGCTGAATTTTGGATTATATCAATTCTATTTAAGCTAGATAAGAAATAAGACCGGAATGGGATGACAATATAATTATTGATGTGAGGTCCTTACCAGTCTCTATATATTCGATTCTACCATTTTTCAGATAATCAAGTCTCTTGTTAAAAGCATTTTTTATAATTTATTAAAATTTAAAAGCGATATATGTAAATAAAAAACATACCGTTTAGACAAATATTAAAACAAAATTGGTATAATAAGTTAAAATTTATAACTTGACAATTTATAAAATAACATGTTTAATAAAATTAATAAAAATAATTAAGGGGAAAAATTATGTATAATAATTTCGTTTTTAGCAATAGCTTTTTTAGCTTTACTAATTTCTTTAGTAAGGTTATTTAGTATTGCCGAAGACGATTTTTAATTAGAGTTAAAACCTCGGTAATACGTTGTAATTACCGAGGTTTTTTGTTTTATATTATTTAATTATTTGGAGGAAGGAAAATGAATAACTTACACAACTCAACAATTAGCTTTGTATTCTTTTTTGGCTTTGTATTTTTTACAAGGCTTTGTTGAGTTGTACTGAAATAAGTGAGGACTATAAAAATCCCACTCAGTCAGCTCGACTGGGTGGGATTTTTTTATAGATAGTTTTATGTAAAAAAAATTAAAGGAGAGATATTTATGATTATTGTGTTAGAGCAAAATCCAGAAGAAAAACAGCTTGATAGTTTAAAGCAATGGCTTAATAGTATGGATATTAATGTTCAGACAATAGAAGGTATTCACTCTACAGTTTTAGGATTAGTAGGGGATACAAGTACAATTGATATCGAATTTATAGGTGCACTCGATATTGTAGCAGATGTTAAAAGAATTCAAGAGCCTTATAAACAGGCAAACAGAAGGTTTCATCCACTTGATACTATAATATCTATTGGTGATGTTAAAATTGGTGGTGGAAACTTTGCAATGATAGCAGGACCTTGTGCTGTTGAATCACATGAGCAAATATGCATGATTGCTTCTTCCGTTAAATCCTCAGGTGCTGCAATTTTACGTGGTGGTGCTTTTAAACCACGCACATCTCCTTATGCGTTCCAAGGACTTCGTGCTGATGGCATAGAGCTTATGCTTGAGGCAAAAAAAGAAATTGGACTGCCAATAATATCAGAAATTATGGATATTTCCCAATTACCGTTGTTTGATAATATCGATATTATTCAAGTTGGTGCAAGAAATATGCATAATTTTGAGTTGCTTAAAGCATTAGGAAAAATAAATAAACCAGTATTATTGAAAAGAGGATTTTCTGCTACAATTCAAGAGCTTCTTATGAGTGCAGAATACATTATGGCCGGTGGCAATGAAGAGGTTATCCTCTGTGAACGAGGAATTAGAACATTTGAAACAACAACAAGGAACACACTTGATTTAGCTTCAATTCCTGTTTTAAAGGAGCTCACACATTTACCGGTGGTTATAGATCCAAGTCATTCTACCGGATATGCTAAATATGTTAAATCAATGTCACTTGCCGCTGTAGCTGCTGGGGCAGATGGTCTAATAATTGAAGTTCACAACGATCCAGCAAACGCAATGTGTGATGGGCAACAATCAATAACACCGGAAGCGTTCAGTGAGTTGTCAGCTCATGTGAATGAGCTATTACCTATAATAAATAAATTTTATTAATAATAAAGAAGCATGAGATCTGAAGAACAAGAACAATATCAAGTTATAGTTGGAATTGGAATAACTTC